>CALBPF010000001.1 GCA_937899105.1 uncultured Flammeovirgaceae bacterium
GTATATACGAGATAATGATTCCAAAAAAATACAGACCTGCAAACAAAACTTTACCAACAACTCCATAGGCGCTCGTGAAAACGGCTTCTACTTGTTCACCAAACATATAGAGCACGAGCATATTGAAAAGTAAATGGATAAAACCGCCATGTAGGAACCCGGAACTCAGAAACCGGTAGTACTGCTTATTGTGCTTTACTGCATATGGGTTAAAGATCCAGCGATTAGTAAGCGCCGGATCATTCCAGGCCTTGATGCTTATCACCACAGTGACAGCAATAAAAATGAGCGTTAAAGACATTAAATATGAATAGGTCTGTTTTCGGTGGCAGCTAGGCAAGCCTCTTTCACAGCTTCCATGTAAGTAGGATGGGCATGTGACATCCGTGATACATCTTCTGCAGATGCTCTATACTCCATGGCAGTGACTCCTGCTGCTATCATATCAGCCGCCCTTGCACCTACTATATGAACGCCTAAAATTTCATCTGTCGCCTCATCGGCAAGAATTTTAACCGTTCCTTCAACATCCATGCTGGCCCTGGCGCGTCCGAGCGCCTTAAAAGGAAAGGAACCTGACTTGTATTTTTTACCAGTGCCCTTGAGTTCTTCTTCTGTATAACCGACACTCGCCACTTCTGGCCAGGTATACACGACTCCAGGTATTAATTTGTAGTTTATATGAGGTTTTTGACCTGCCAGTTGTTCAGCAACAAGAGTACCTTCTTCTTCAGCTTTATGCGCCAACATCGCGCCTTTCACCACGTCGCCAATGGCATAAATATTATCAACAGATGTTTTTAGGTGGTCATCAACCTCAATACGACCTCTATCATCTGTTTTGATCCCTACATTTTCAAGACCTAGTCCTTCCGTATATGGTTTTCTGCCGATCGCCATCAAACAGTAGTCTCCTTTTATTTCTACAGCGTTTCCTTTTTTATCTTCAGCAGTAACGGTGACTTCCTTAGCTGTACTTTTAACGCCTGTTACCTTATGGTTTATCTTAAATTCAATCCCAATTTTCTTGGTCGCCCGCATTAACTCCTTGCCCATTGTGCTGTCCATCGTAGGAATGATCTTATCCATGAATTCAACCACGGTTACTTTTGAGCCTATTCTGGCGTATACCGACCCTAACTCCATCCCGATAACACCGCCGCCAATTACGATCAAGTGTTTTGGGACCTCCTTAAGCGTGAGGGCTTCAGTACTACTGAGAATTCTCTTTTTATCAATCTTGGCTAAGGGTAGGTCTGCAGGTTTAGATCCTGTGGCATTTATGACCTTATCTGTTTTTATCTCAGTAGCATCACCTTTGGTTGGAGTGATTTTGATTGTATTCTTGTCGGCAAAGGAACCAATGCCCGTATGAACATCAATTTTGTTTTTTTTCATCAAGTAATCCACCCCATCACAGGTTTGCTTGACTACCTCGGCTTTCCTTTGAATCATTTGCTTGAAATTCACCTTAGGAGCGTTGATATCAATGCCATGCTCTTTAAAATGATTTGCAGCGTTATAAAAGTGCTCAGATGAATCCAGGAGGGCTTTAGATGGGATGCAGCCCACGTTAAGGCAGGTACCGCCAAGGGTATTGTACTTTTCAATGATAGCGGTTTTGAAACCCAGTTGTGCACATCGTATGGCGGCCACATAACCACCTGGTCCAGAACCAATTACTGTTACATCGTATTGCATTATTGTAGTATTTAGATTTTAATACAAAGAACAAAGACCATAGCGCTTCGTATTTTCTTATAATTTCTTTTTTAAACCAATTAACATTTTTTGAATCTCTTTGATTAGATCAATTGCAGATGTTGTTTCTGATTCTTTCAAGTATCCGACACGTACAGAAATCAGAAGCTGTGTTTCCAATTCAAATAATGATCCAGACGCAATGCCTAAAAACTGGTTGAACTCGCCATTAGTATTTCTCCCAGCCCCTTCTG
This sequence comes from uncultured Flammeovirgaceae bacterium, assembly GCA_937899105.1. Classification (GTDB taxonomy): domain Bacteria; phylum Bacteroidota; class Bacteroidia; order Cytophagales; family Cyclobacteriaceae; genus Fulvivirga. Next base: position 1,956 of record CALBPF010000001.1, read on the forward strand.
CTATGTTCGAGGCAATAGATACTGCACATCTATTTATCTGTGAGACGAGACCAAATTGTTCCTTTTGAGGTAGCTTTCCAGTCAGCTTGTAGATACCAGTAGTCAAATCCATTGACTTTTCCCACACTTGCAAGTCTTGATATTTATACATCGTACTTTGTACTAATTTACTTGGTACTCCGTACTCAAACTAAATACCTAACATAAGTCTAGCAGGATCTTCCAATAATTCCTTTACTCTGTATAAAAAGCTCACACTTTCACGTCCGTCAATGATTCTGTGATCATAAGATAGAGCCACATACATGATCGGTCTCACTACCACTTCCCCATTTTCAACAACCGGCCGCTCTACTATATTGTGCATGCCCAGAATAGCTGATTGTGGCGCATTAATGATTGGAGTGGAAAGCATAGAGCCAAAAATACCTCCATTGGTTATAGTAAACGTTCCGCCGGTCATTTCCTCAATAGAGAGTTTCCCGTCCCGCGCTTTTTTTGCTAATCTGACAACTTCACTTTCAATTTGCTGAAAGTTCAACGCTTCAGCATTTCGAATAACGGGTACCACTAGGCCTCTTGGAGAAGATACGGCAATTGAAACATCGCAGTAATCATAATAGACTGTTTCATCGCCATCTATACCGGCATTTACAGCAGGCCATTCCTGCAACGCCTGGCAGCAAGCCTTGGTGAAGAATGACATAAAGCCGAGTCCAACACCATATTTCTCTTTAAATTGCTCTTTATACTTTTTTCTTAAGTCCATCACAGGTTTCATGTTCACCTCATTAAACGTGGTGAGCATGGCGGTTTCATTCTTAACAGAAACCAACCTCCTTGAAATCGTTTTCCTAAGGTTGGACATTTTTTCTCGTCTTTCCCCTCTGGTTCCGGACGGAATAACAGTAGCAGGTTCATTAGCCTCAGTTTTGGCTGGCGCTGAAGATACTTTATCTGCTTTAAGCGCGTCCTCTTTTGTAATTCTTCCACCCACTCCTGTTCCCTGGATACCTTGCGAAGAAATGCCTTTTTCATTCATGATTTTGGCCGCTGCCGGTGACGCATGCCCGGCTGCATATGAATTTTCTGAGGGTTGGGGTACAGATTCCGGTGTTTTTGATTCGGCTGTGGCCGCTACAGAAGATGCAGGAGCGCCACCTTCCATCACTTCAATTTTACAGATCAATGCACCTATCTCTATGGTATCACCTTCCTGAGCAACGATTTGAAGTGTGCCACTAGCTTCAGCCGGAAGCTCGAAAGTAGCTTTATCAGATTCGACCTCAGCAATGATCTCATCTAACTCTACATAATCACCATCTTCTTTTAACCAGCTTGAGATAGTAACTTCTGTAATGGACTCACCTACGGTAGGCACGATCATCTCTTGTACTTCTCCTGTTTTTTGGGGCGCTGAACTACTGCCAGAGTTTTCTTCTGGCTTAGCGTCCGATTCACTACTTACGGATGGCGAACTTCCTTCACCTTCTTCGATTGCACATAATACGGCACCTACCTCTACGGTATCACCCTCTTGAGCCACAAGTTTAAGAATACCCGCCTTTTCAGCCGGAAGCTCAAAGGTGGCTTTATCTGATTCTAACTCAGCAATAATTTCATCTTGTTCCACATAATCACCATCCTGTTTTAGCCAGGAGGCAATTGTAACTTCGGTGATTGACTCGCCGACTTCCGGAACGGTTATCTCTAAACTCATGATAAGGTGCGTTTAAATATTAAATGCGTCTGTAACTATTTTGGTTTGCTCTTCTTTATGAACTTTTGGATAGCCTGTTGCCGGTGATGCACTTGCTTTCCTGGAAATCACTTTCAGCTCATGGCCTTCAAGAGTGCTTAATATATAAGTCCAATATCCCATATTGGAAGGTTCTTCCTGTACCCAAACGAGCTCTACATTACCGTATTTTTTTAACGTGGCATCAAGCTGTTTTTTGGGTAACGGATGTAATTGTTCCATTCTTATAATGGCTACATTTTTTATTTTTTTAGCCTGCTGATGCTCAAGCAAGTCGTAGTAGATTTTACCAGAGCATAGCAGCGCTCTTTTAACAGATTTTTTAGTGACGAAGCCATCGTCCAATATTTCCTTGAATCCGCCCTTGGTGAACTCCGCCACAGGAGAAATAACTTTTGGATGCCTAAGAAGTGATTTTGGCGAAAAGACTACGGCTGGTTTCCTGAAGGTCCAGGTTACTTGCCTTCTTAGAAAGTGGAAAAAGTTAGCAGGTGTGGTAATATTGGCGACAACCAGGTTATCTTCCGCGGCCAACTGCAGAAATCGTTCGGGTCTTGCGTTGCTATGTTCTGGTCCCTGACCCTCGTAACCATGGGGTAATAACATTACGAGACCATTCATCCGTTGCCACTTTGACTCGGCACTTGTTAAGAACTGATCTATCATTACCTGGGCGCCGTTAGCAAAATCTCCAAACTGCGCTTCCCAGATCACTAGAGCATTAGGAGTGGCCATGGCATAGCCATACTCAAAACCCAGAACCCCAAACTCTGAGAGCAGTGAGTTGTATATCCTTAGGCGCTCTTGCCCCTCTTCAATATGATCCAGATTACAATACGGTTGGTTGCTGTTGGCGTCAAAAATGTAGGAATGTCTATGCGAGAAAGTGCCTCGCTTTACATCCTGACCCGACATTCGAACCTTTTTCTTGTCTATAAGGAGGGATCCATAGGCCATTAATTCTGCATCTGCCCAGTTCAACTCCTTTTTATCGTTGAAGTTGGCAGACCTATCTTTAATTAGCTTTTCAATTTGTTTCAAGGGCTTAAAACCCTCTGGTATTGTAGTTAAAGCCTTCCCAATTTTATCCACAGCCTCTTGCGAAATACTAGTATCTGGAGATTGGTCAAAGTCGCCTGGTTTGGATCGGTGCAGCACATGCCACTCTTCCTCGAGTTTCTGTGGTTTATAAGGCAATGGCTTTTGCTTTACTTCGTTAAGCCTGTCTTGTAACATGGCTCGAAACTCCTTGTCTAACGTCTTGGCTCTTCCTTCATCAATGTCACCTCTGTTTGTGAGCTGTTTTACATAGATATCACGTGGGTTGGGATGTTTCGCAATAAGGCTGTAGAGCTTTGGCTGGGTAAACTTGGGCTCATCGCTTTCATTATGACCATGTCGCCTGTAACACAGTAAATCTATGAAGAAGTCTTTACCAAAGGTCTGATTGTATTCCACAGCAAGCTTGGATGCAAAAACTATAGCTTCAGGGTCATCTCCATTTACATGCAGTACCGGTGCATCTATAATCTTAGCCACATCTGTGCAGTAGATACTGGAACGGGCATCATCATAGTCAGTGGTAAATCCAACCTGATTATTAATTACAAAATGTATAGTACCTCCTGTTTCATATCCCGGCAATTGAGACATTTGCACTATTTCATAAACTATACCTTGACCTGCCACCGCTGCATCGCCGTGGATCAATACCGACATGGCTTTCTTCAAATCGCCACTGTACTCATCATCTATCTGCCCACGAGTATAGCCTAATACCAACGGGTCAACCGCTTCCAGGTGACTGGGGTTAGGAGTAAGTTTAATGTAAACATTCTGTTCGTTAGAAGTTTTTATTCTACTGGAATAACCGAGGTGGTACTTAACATCACCATCACCCATAGTTAAATCCGGGTCAGTATTTCCCTCAAACTCGTTAAATACTTCATCATAGGTCTTGCCCATGATATTTGCCAAAACGTTTAGACGACCGCGGTGCGCCATACCTATAACCACTTCTTTTACTCCAGAATTTCCTGCTTCATTAATAATGGCATCCAAAGCTGGAATGGTATTCTCACCTCCTTCAAGTGAGAACCTTTTTTGACCGAGGAATTTAGTGTGTAAAAAGTTTTCAAAGACAACCGCCTCATTTAACTTTTCAAGTATTCTCTTTTTGGTATCGATTGGAGGGTTAACATTAAGACCGTCCTTCTCACATTTTTTCTTGAACCAATCAAGTGCCTCTGCATCACGTATATGCATATATTCGTAGCCTATTGGTCCAAGGTAAATCTTATCCAAAGCAGCTACTATATCCTTTAGCTTGGCGTTGCCGAGTCCAACTTCATTTCCTACATCAAAAGCGGTTTCCAAATCAGCTTTTTCAAGGCCAAATTCTGATAAATCTAATTTTACATTATGATCCCTACGCTGACGCACAGGGTTAGTATCAGACTTCAAATGGCCCCTGGAGCGGTAGGCGTGAATCAAGTTGCGAACCTGAGTATCTTTTGAGGACAGCTCTGAGAGCCCGGGGCTGCCATTCCCTCCGTATTTTGCTTGAGAGAAATCAAATCCCTCAAAGAATTTTTGCCAGGAAACATCAACTGAAGAAGGATCTTTTTTATAATTACTGTAGAGTTCATCTATATAGCTGCCATGAGCATTGGCAATGTAGGAGTACTTGTCCATAACTGTGTTTAGCCGGATACTCGTCAAAGGTAAACAACCTTGTTTCAATAATAAAACTGTATAATCGTTTATACAAATACTATATTATATTTGACAAGACGTATTAATGTGATCTCCACTAATGAATAAAGTAATCAATGTATGGAATATTGAATATAAAGCTTAACTTTGCGCCTCATTAAATCACGGACGTGTTCCGGAACATGTAAATATTTAAAAATGGCAGTTAAAATTAGACTGGCCCGTAGAGGGCGAAAAAGAATGGCAATTTACGATGTAGTCGTAGCGGATGCCAGGGCGCCAAGAGATGGTCGCTATATTGAAAGAATTGGTAGGTACAACCCTAACTCTGATCCCGCAATGATTGAATTGGATGATCAGAAAGCTTTTGAATGGGTTATGAAAGGTGCACAGCCTACTGATACCGTAAGGGCGATGTTGTCCTATAAAGGCATTATGTTGAAGAAGCACTTGCAGGTTGGTGTTAATAAAGGCGCTATTACCCAGGAAGAGGCTGACAAGAAATTTGATGCTTGGTTAGCGGAAAAAGAAGGCAAGATCCAATCTAAACGTGAGAAGTTAGCTACGGATGCGGCTACAAGCGCTAAGGCGAGAAAAGAAGCCGAGGCAAAAATCAAAGAGGCACGTGCTGAGATCTTGAAGAAAAAGGCCGAAGAGGCTGCTACGGCGGAAGCGCCTGCAACAGAAGAAGTAGCGGATGAAAGCGCAGAGCCATCAGTTGAGGCTACTCCTGCGGCTGAAGCCGTTGAAGAGGTTTCAGAAGAAACTCCGGTAGCCGAAGTGACTGAAGAAGCAGCTCCCGCAGTTGAAGAAGCGGCGCCTGAAGCAGAAAGTACTGAGGCTCCAGTTGAAGAAGTTAAGGAAGAGGTGAAAGAGGAAGAAAAACCTGCTGAAGAAGCTCCAAAAGCTAAGGAAGTGGTAGCTGAGAAAGAAACTGCTGAGGGGCCGGTTGAAGAAGCTCCAAAGAAGGAAGCAGCAGAAGCCAAAGAAGAGTCTTCAGAAGAAGATAAGAAAGACGCATAAATCATGCATTCTGATGAATGTTTCCTTCTGGGTTACGTCATCAAAAGGCATGGGTTAAAAGGAGAACTCAGCATCTTTCTCGATGTTGACGATCCGGAAGGCTATTCAAAATTGGAATCAGTTTTCGTCAGTATTGACGGTAAACTGGTTCCTTTTTTTATTGAACGTATCAGTGTCAAAGGAGATAGGGCAGTCGTTCAGTTCGAAGATGTGAATTCAGTAGACCAGGCCGATGAATTAAAAGGCTGTGAGCTTTTTTTACCACTCACTATGCTGCCCAAGCTTGAAGGCACTTCGTTTTACTATCATGAAATTATAGGTTTCCAGGTAATTGATGAGGTATTTGGGAAGGTAGGCCGCATAAAGGATATTTACACCGGATCGGGGCAGGAGCTTTTGGCAGTCATGAGAAATGATAAAGAGATTCTGGTTCCTGTGGCCGACGATACGATCAAGTCTGTGGACCGGGAAAAAGCTGAGATTTTGGTTAATCTTCCGGCTGGGTTACTTGATATTTACGAGGACTAATGCGAATTGACATAGTTACATGCCTTCCAAAGCTAGTTGAAAGTCCTTTTTCAGACTCTATCTTAAAACGCGCCCAAAACAAGGGTTTAGTAGAGGTGGTTGTTCATGACCTCCGAAAATATTCCACTGATAAACATCATAAGGTGGATGACTACGCTTATGGCGGAGGCGCTGGAATGGTACTTATGATCGAACCCCTGGTAAATTGTATCCGTGACCTTCAAAGCCAGCGTGATTATGATGAGATCATTTACACCAGCCCGGACGGCCCCCGGTTTAATCAATCTATGGCCAATGAGCTTGTTCTAAAGGGTAATTTGATGATTATCTGTGGTCACTATAAAGGTATTGATGAACGGGTGAGAACTCATTTTATATCACGGGAAATAAGTATAGGTGACTACGTACTTTCTGGAGGTGAGCTGGCTGCCGCCGTAATTTCAGATGCTGTAATTCGTCTCATTCCTGGGGTATTATCTGACGAAACTTCAGCCTTAACAGATTCTTTTCAGGACGGATTGGTGGCGCCGCCTGTTTATACAAGACCCGCAGAGTTTGAGGGCCTAAAAGTGCCTTATGTATTGCTTTCCGGTCATGAGGCCAATATTGAAAAATGGCGTTTTGAACAATCCGTTGAACGAACAAAGGAACGAAGACCCGATAACCTGGAAGAACGTTGACTGGACAGAATGATCTAATATTTATTTGTAATGAATAGATTTAAGTCTTTATTTTTCTATATTTGCACTCCGTTTTTAGAAACAGGATTTATTTTTTAGAAATCATGAACGAGTTAATCAAAGAAATAGAAGCTGAAAATAACGAGCATCGTGCTTCGTTCCCTTCTTTTAAAGCTGGTGATACAGTAAATGTTCACGTAAAGATTAAAGAGGGGAATAAGGAGAGAATTCAGCAATATCAGGGTACGGTTATTCAGCGAAAAAATCCTGGTAGCAATGGAGAGACTTTTACAGTACGTAAGGTGACAAACGGAGTAGGAGTGGAACGTATTTTTCCTTTGCTATCGCCTAGCATCGATAAAATAGAGGTTTTAAGAAAAGGAAAGGTAAGAAGAGCGAGATTGTACTACTTAAGAGGTAGACAAGGTAAAGCTGCTCGTATTAAGGAGAAATTATAAGCTGATAAGGCAATCAGAAATAAAAAGGTCATTTGTATTAACAAATGACCTTTTTTTGTATTAATCAAACACCGGCCACCTGATGGTACCGGCGTTTTCTAAGAAGTTATAGTTGGCGCTTAAGAAAAGCTTCCAATATTATTTAGATCTTCACAAGCCTCTTTTAAACGAACCTTGAATGATTCTTCGCCCTTTCTGAGCCATACTCTCGGATCGTAATATTTTTTGTTTGGAGAATCGTCTCCATCGGGGTTTCCTATCTGACCTTGAAGATAGCCTTCATTTGCCTGGTAATAGCTTCTAATGCCATCCCAATAAGCCCATTGCAGATCGGTATCGATATTCATTTTTATCACGCCATATCCAATAGCCTCACGAATTTCTTCGGTCGTTGACCCTGAACCACCGTGGAAAACAAAATCGACGGGTTGTGCTCCGGTATTGTATTTTTCCTTAATATAATCCTGGCTGTTCTTAAGAATCTTAGGAGTAAGTTTTACATTACCAGGTTTGTATACACCATGTACGTTACCAAAAGCGGCAGCTACAGTAAATCGATCACTGACCTTCTTAAGCTCTTCGTAAGCATAAGCTACTTCTTCAGGTTGAGTATAAAGTTTGGAACTATCAACGTCCGTATTATCTACTCCGTCCTCTTCGCCACCTGTGACTCCTAGCTCAATTTCCAGAGTCATGTCCATTTTGCTCATTCGCTCCAGATAACCTTTACAGATCTCAATATTCTCTTCTAGAGGCTCTTCAGAGAGATCAATCATATGAGAGCTAAATAGAGATTTGCCATGTGCCTTATAAAACTCTTCACCTGCATCGAGCATTCCATCAATCCAGGGCAAAAGCTTCTTTGCGGCGTGATCGGTATGAAGCACTACTGTGGCGCCGTACTTTTCGGCCAGAGCATGAACGTGATGAGCCCCGGAGACAGCCCCTGCTACGGCCGCCGCCTGATTGTCATTGGCCAGGCCTTTGCCTGCAAAGAACACAGCCCCACCATTGGAAAACTGGATCATTATCGGTGAGTTGATCTCTGCTGCCGTCTCCAGCACACCGTTGATACTATTTGTGCCTATTACATTTACAGCCGGCATGGCAAAGCGGTTTTCTTTAGCATATTGAAAAAGCTTTTGAACGTCAGAGCCTGTTACAACTCCTGGCTTAAAATCTGAACCTGACATGTCTATTTTATTTTGGATTAAAAACTTGTGAATAATCTTAAAGACAAATAAAATCAAAATTATATCATTCGCATTGCTTTTAATGTATTTAAGCACAGTCCTGATTATTGTCATCATTAGTATTCGTTTGTAGATATCTTTTTTTGAAAGATGGGGTAGACTGATGATATTTGTAGCCTTCATTAGCAAAGTGATTTTATGAGCTGGTTTCACAGGAAGGATAAAGGTATTCAAACGCCAACAGAGGCAAAGCGCGAAGCTCCAGATGGTCTATGGTTTAAAACGCCTTCAGGGAAGATTGTACATACTCGTGAGTTAAAGAGTAACTGTTATGTGAGCCCCGAAGATGGCTACCATGTGAGAATTGGTTCAAAAGAGTATTTTGAGATTCTTTTTGATGATAATAAGTTTACTGAGCTTGATGAAAAGCTGCAATCTGCAGATCCGCTCAATTTCAAAGATTCAAAGCCCTATCCTGATAGAATCGTTGCTTCTCAAAAAAAGACCGACTTAAAAGATGCCGTGCGCTCGGCAACTGGTAAAATTAACGGCATTAACATTACTATAGCATGTATGGACTTTAGTTTCATTGGCGGCTCAATGGGGTCGGTAGTCGGCGAAAAAATAGCCAGGGCGATTGACCATTCTATAAAAAAGGAAATGCCTTTTTTAATGATCTCGAAGTCCGGTGGTGCACGTATGATGGAAGCGGGTCTTTCATTGATGCAGATGGCAAAAACCTCCGCAAAGTTGGCATTACTCAATGAAGCCAGGTTACCATACATTAGCCTACTTACGGATCCTACCACTGGTGGTGTTACCGCTTCATACGCCATGTTAGGAGATTTTAATATTGCCGAACCAGGCGCACTAATAGGTTTTGCGGGGCCGCGTGTTATTCGGGAAACCATTGGCAAGGATTTACCCAAAGGCTTTCAAAGCGCCGAGTTTGTACTAGATCATGGCTTTCTGGACTTCATTGTCGACAGAAGAAACCTCAAAGCGAAATTGACTACTTTGCTAAAAATGATAAAGTAGTTTACCGTCTTTTTGTAGTTATCTATCTAATT
>CALBPF010000002.1 GCA_937899105.1 uncultured Flammeovirgaceae bacterium
AAGAAGCAGTTTAACAAAATTATTCAATCGTAACTAAAAGGGCTATCTTTCTAAGGTAGCCCTTTTAGTTTGTATTATTTTTCGACTATCTTAATCGCACCTAGACAACTACCTTTCTAGTCAGCACACCAATTTGTATATTCTATTAGGTTAAAATCTTGATCCGTATTCGTACACCTATTAATTGTTGAATGTGATAGCTTTGTTTAGTAATATCAAAGTCATGGCATTTAAACTTACCAGTGAATACGAACCTACCGGAGACCAACCCCAAGCCATCGCACAATTGGCAAATGGTTTGAACGAAGGTGAACCTTATCAAACATTACTTGGCGCCACGGGTACTGGAAAAACGTTTACGATTGCTAACGTTGTCCAAGAAGTACAAAAGCCAACTCTTGTTCTTAGTCATAACAAAACATTAGCAGCACAACTTTATGGTGAGTTTAAAAGGTTTTTCCCTGAAAATGCTGTAGAATACTTCATTTCCTATTACGACTATTATCAGCCAGAAGCATTTATCCCTAACTCAAACCTATATATTGAAAAAGACCTTTCTATCAATGATGAAATTGAAAAGCTGCGATTGAGTGCAACCTCTGCCTTACTTACGGGCAGACGTGACGTTATTGTTATAGCTTCGGTATCTTGCATATACGGCATAGGTAATCCAGAGGAATTCGGTAAAAATGTCATTAATCTCAAAGTCGGAGAGCAAATAGCCAGGAATAAGTTGCTTTTTGCATTGGTAGATATTCTTTACAGTCGCACCCAGGCGGAATTCAAGCGTGGTACGTTTCGGGTAAAGGGCGACACAGTCGATATCTACATTGCTTATGGAGATTTTGCCTACAGAATTATTTTTTGGGGTGACGAAATAGAGGCCATACAGCAAATAGAACCCACCACCGGAAGGAAAATAGAGGATGAAAAAGTGATTACCATTTTTCCGGCAAACCTATTTGTAACTGGTAAAGAACTCTTACATCAAGCTATTCACGAGATACAGGACGATCTGGTTAGTCAGCTACAGCTTTTTGGAAATGAGCGTAGGCATCTGGAGGCAAAAAGACTTAAGGAAAGAACAGAATTTGACATAGAAATGATGCGAGAACTGGGGTATTGCTCAGGGGTAGAAAACTATTCGCGTTATTTTGACAGGCGCAGACCCGGTGCACGCCCCTTCTGCCTGCTGGATTACTTTCCTGATGACTACCTAATGGTTATTGACGAAAGCCACGTAACAGTGCCACAGGTACGCGCAATGTGGGGAGGTGACAGATCTAGAAAAGTTAACCTAGTTGATTTTGGTTTCCGACTACCATCAGCTTTGGACAATCGACCACTTACCTTTAACGAGTTTGAGTCACTACAAAACCAGGTAATTTATGTCAGCGCTACACCTGCCGAATATGAGCTACGGAAATCTGAAGGAGTTGTAGTAGAACAGATTATCAGACCAACAGGGCTGCTGGATCCCGAAATTGATGTTCGCCCTAGTGGAAATCAGATTGATGACCTGCTTGAGGAAATTGATGAAACCGTTAAAAAAGAAGAGCGTGTTTTAGTAACCACCCTTACGAAGCGTATGGCGGAAGAGCTTACAAAGTTCCTGGAAAGAGCTAGCGTAAAGTGTCGGTACATTCATAGTGAAGTTGATACCTTAGATCGTGTTGAGATACTCAGAGAGTTAAGACTTGGAGTGTTTGACGTTTTAGTAGGTGTAAACCTTCTTAGAGAAGGTCTTGATCTGCCAGAGGTTTCGCTTGTTGCCATACTGGATGCTGATAAGGAAGGTTTTTTGCGAAATGAACGTTCGCTGGTTCAAACTATAGGCAGAGCCGCAAGAAATGCCAATGGTAGGGTTATCATGTATGCAGATAAAATCACTGATTCTATGCAAGTGGCAATTGACGAAACAAATAGAAGACGGGCTATTCAATCTGAATATAATTCGGATCACGGCATAGTTCCTGAAACTATCCTTAGGTCTAAAGAGTCTATTTTAGAACAAACCAAAGTCGCCGACAAGAAGAAAAGTTCAGTTAAGTATTATATTGATGATGAAACCCATTCGGTAGCAGCAGATCCTGTAGTAAGCTACATGGATAAAGATCAACTTCATAAAGCCGCAGTTAGAACGCAGAAGGAAATGGAAAAAGCCGCAAAAGATCTGAATTTTATAGAGGCTGCTCGATTAAGGGACGAGTTGCTTGAGCTGAAAAAGTTGATGGAAGACCAGTCTTAACTTTTATATGAACCAAACTGTTTGAACAAAACTTCCGTTAATCTTATTCTACAAGAAAGACTCTTATGAAAAACCGCTACATTTTTCTCGCTATGTTCGTTTCTTCTTTATTTGGAGCTTTGCTGGCCGGCGCTATTATTCTTTCCTACATAGAACCATTGGTTCAGCCTTCGGATATCCAGGCTACTACTATATCAGAGCGACAAAATCAGATCTCCCTGACCAACAATTTCGACTCTTCAGTATTAATTCCGGAGGGAGTTAACTTCATTGGCGCAGCAAGAAAGGTCACCACAGGAGTGGTTCACATCCGATCTTCTTATTCTTCAGCGGGCTACAGCATTAACCCACTTGATGGATTCTTTCAAAACCAAAGCCAATCTTCGGGATCAGGTGTCGTAGTATCTTCTGATGGATATATTGCTACGAATAACCACGTGATAGAGGACGCCAACAGAATTGAAGTAGTCCTAAATGATAACCGCAGTTTTCAAGCTAAATTGATCGGTACAGACCCCACCACAGATCTTGCTTTATTAAAAATAGATGCTACAGATCTTCACTATATAGAGTATGGTAATTCCGACCTTACGGCGCCCGGCCAGTGGGTTTTAGCGATCGGTAATCCGTTTGATCTTAACTCTACGGTTACCGCAGGAATAGTAAGCGCTAAGGCAAGGAACATAGGCATCTTAAGAGACAGGAATAACCTTCAAATAGAATCATTTATTCAAACGGATGCCGCCGTTAACCCAGGCAATAGTGGAGGAGCGCTAGTGAACCTTAATGGCGAACTTATAGGTATAAACACCGCAATAGCCACACCTACCGGTACATACGCAGGCTATTCATTTGCTGTGCCGGTAACTTTGGTGAAAAAGGTAATTGATGATTTGGTTGAATTTGGAGAAGTACAGCGAGGCCTGCTCGGTATACGGATTGGCGATGTAAATGCACAGCTGGCAGAAGCTCAAGACCTTAACGTGGTAAGTGGGGTGTTTGTAAGCTCTGTGAACAGCAATAGTTCAGCAGAGGAGGCAGGCATTAGACAAGGCGATGTTATTGTAGCCATTGACAATATGCCTGTTCATAACGTCTCTGAACTTCAGGAGTTCGTTGCCAGAAATCGTCCCGGTGACGAAGTAAATGTAACCTTCGTAAGAGATAATCTTGAATCTACAGTTCTGGCTGTACTTCGAAATACGGAGGGTAGTACTAAAATGGTTAGAAGGAGGTTTTCAAATGAAATAGCCGGCGCTCGTATAGAAAACCTTACTATGAATGAATTAGGTCAACTAGATGTTGAAAACGGAGTCCGACTTATTGACATACAAAAAGGTAAATGGAATGATGCCAATATAAAGGAAGGCTTTGTTATTACTAAAATTGATAAGATTAATATTTCAAGTGTGGAAGACTTACACCTTACACTTCAAAATAAAAAAGGAGGAATACTGGTCGAAGGAGTTCTTCCAAGTGGTAAAAAGAAAGTATACGGGGTAGATTGGTAAGTTGCTTTCAAGAAGGATTGAATATTAAAAACAATACATTTTTTTCCTGAGTTAGCTATTAGCATTTCCATACATTTGCAGCGCATTAACTTTTTGGAAATGGACAATTTCGGCATCTCGCAAGCACTTGATTTGCTCAATATAAAAAAAGAAAATAGTGGCTCTTCAACAGGATCGAATTGGTTTGAAAATCAAGGCGATTTGATTGATAGCCATTCACCAGTTGACGGCTCCTTAATTGGTCGAGTTTACAGTTCTACCAAAGAACAATACCATAAGATAGTGGAAACCGCTATCGCCGCCTTTGAAAAGTGGAGAAGAATACCCGCTCCAAAACGTGGCGAGATCGTAAGACAAATTGGCACAGAATTAAGAGAAAACAAAGAAGCTCTGGGTAAGTTGGTTTCGTACGAAATGGGTAAATCATACCAGGAAGGCTTGGGTGAAGTGCAGGAAATGATCGATATCTGTGATTTTGCAGTAGGTCTATCGCGTCAACTTCATGGGCTTACCATGCATTCTGAACGCCCACAACATAGGATGTATGAGCAGTATCATCCTCTGGGAGTTGTAGGTATCATTTCTGCATTTAACTTTCCAGTAGCCGTTTGGTCATGGAATACAATGCTGGCATGGGTTTGCGGAGACGTTTGTATTTGGAAGCCTTCCGAAAAGACTCCTTTATGTGGTATAGCCTGTCAAAACATTGTAGCCAGGGTCTTTGAAAGAAACAATGTACCGGAAGGGGTTTCATGCATTGTAAACGGTGACTACAAAATCGGCGAACTTATTTCTCACGATCCAAGAGTACCCCTAGTTTCAGCGACTGGGTCTACCCGAATGGGTAAAAAAGTAGGCGCCGCTGTTGGCGCCAGACTCGGTAAGGCCTTATTGGAGCTAGGAGGAAACAATGCAATTATCATTACCGAAAACGCTGATTTAGAAGTAGCTATCGTAGGCGCACTATTTGGCGCTGTTGGCACCTGTGGGCAGCGATGCACCTCCACACGCAGACTGATTATTCACGAATCTGTTTATGAGCAGGTTAAAGACAAATTGATTAAAGCCTATGCACAACTGAAAATAGGCAATCCTCTTGATGAAACTAACCATGTTGGCCCTTTAATAGACAAAGATGCTGTTGGAATATACAAGCAGGCGCTGGAGGCTATTGTAGATGAAGGAGGTAACATACTCGTTGATGGTCAGGTATTATCAGGGGAAGATTATAATTCAGGTTGTTATGTAAAACCTGTGATTGCAGAGGTAGAAAATTACCTGGAAATTGTACAGCATGAAACATTTGCTCCTATTCTATATCTGATAAAATATTCGACCATTGAGGAAGCCATCAGCTTACAAAACAGCGTTGTACAGGGTCTGTCATCTGCAATCATGACAAGGGATATGAGAGAGGCCGAAAAGTTTTTATCGCACCAAGGCTCCGACTGCGGAATTGCCAATGTGAATATTGGTACATCGGGAGCAGAAATAGGAGGAGCTTTTGGGGGCGAAAAAGAAACCGGAGGTGGAAGAGAATCAGGCTCTGATGCGTGGAAGGTGTACATGAGAAGACAAACAAATACGATTAACTATGGTCAGGATTTACCGCTGGCACAGGGAATTAAATTCGATTTGTAATCTACAATCTGATTTTGAGATGACTCACCTTTGATTTATATTTAACCAATCCATAAAAGCCAGTGTAATGTTCGATCGTCAAAAAAAATACACCTCTGTCATGCTTATCGATGACAATGAAATCGATAACCTCATCAATCAAAAAATGATAGAAGCGGCCAATATGGCGGAGTATATTTATACCCATACAGGAGCTAAAAGCGCTATAGAGTTTCTTAAGAATATAGAAAAAATAGACACCCTTGGGCATCAGGTCCTACCTGATATTATATTTCTGGATATTGACATGCCACTCATGGATGGTTTTCAGTTTTTAGATGAGTTTGAAAAACTTATGTCATCTACACGCGAAAAATGTAAGATCATTATGCTGACATCTTCCATCAACCCAAGGGATCTGGATAAGTCAAAAAAATATGATTACGTAAGGAAGTACATAAACAAACCCCTTGCACAGGAGAGTCTGGAAAGCATAGACCTGTAAAACTAAGACTGGCTGCTTAGTCTTTGGATCAGGTCTTCGTCCTTTTTGATCAGATCTGTTATTATTAAGTGGTTTGCATTAGCTTCAGGCATTTTAGACAAAAGCACCCTTATCTTATCGGCCTTATTTCGCTTGGAACCGCTAATAGCCGTTTTAAGGAGTTTTGAAAATGCCACTATATGCTCGCAACTTTCCTTTCCTAACAATCTTACTTGACGCTGAATGCTGTTCACCAGCTGATTAAAAAGTTCATAATCATTCAAGAGACAATATTGAAGCGCCAAAATGATCTTAATTTCTAACTGTATGAAAGGATATTTTTTCAGACTAACCTCATTCAGTAAGTTGTTAATCCATCTGCTGGACTCCTCATAATTATGTTTATAATAGCATGAAATAGCCCTATACATAACATAGGTCAAGTATGTAGGCGTATCTTGGTTATCAACTTCATAGTCATGGAAGAGGCCTTCATTTTCATCATACATATCCACTTCCAGACCAAGCCGCATATGTCTTTTCACCTTCGTTACCAAAAATTGTGCAGGGTGAGTATAAAGTGTATAGTTGGTAAGCAGGTTGCTGGCCGCGTCATTAACTTCCTCAAAATATCGCTCAGCCTTACGATAAACCCGATAATGGTTATAATATTCTAATTTTAGGAATTCGAAAACCAGGTTCATGTGATAATAAATAGAATCAAGCTGGTAAGACTTGAATATCTTCTCCACGTTATCAAGGATATCTTCTATCGGCTCTTGATTATCATTTAAGCTATCATCATCTAACTCCACAAAGAGTCGGTGAAAAATAAGCATACAGCTTTGATAAACATATAAACGATGAGATTCGTAAAGAGCGCCTACATTATTCATTTCCTTAAGAAGGAGCGTTAACCCCAACTTATCAGTCTCATCCCCAGACAACGTATATTCGCCGTACTTTTTGAAGTATTCAGCCAGCAAATCTTCTGCCTTATCTACTGCAAGCGTATATGCAACATGTCGGTTGTACTGCTGAGAATAATGGAAATAATCCGGGGCATGAATATGCATCTTCTTCAATGACTTATATACAATAGTAAGTTCATTGGAAAGATCGTAGTCTAAAAGTTCCCGCTCTAGCTTTTTCAATGTAGCAACTGCAATGGCCTTTTTTTTGGTGAATATTATCTCATTAATGTTTGCAACCTTTTTAAGAATATCCGTTCGAGGGCTCTCCATAATTTGAAGAAGATATTCTTCTATCTTTTGATTTAGCCTGGAACGAAGTGTATAATAAGCATTGGTGTTAACACCAAGCTCTCCCATTATTTTGGAATCAGAGAGTTGTCTCTCGCGCATGGCCTGAAGCAAATAAGCTGATTTTTCAGCGTTGCTTTCTATCAGTGCATCCTTGATGGATTCGTAATCTTTGGTTGAAAGTTGTTTAATTATATTTTTGAGTTTGGCCATAAACTTAAAAACGCCCTAGTGATCTTGAAAAGATTAAGCTAATGGTGATCGTTGAAAATATCTGTTGGTTAATCAAAGTTGAAAAGTTAATGAAAAAATACAATACATCACTTCAAATAAGGTATTTAAAGTATTTCTTTAAGGTAAGAAGAATCATAATGCAATCGTTACAATAAGAAATTAAGGATATTTTTCCTATCAAACAGAAGGTGGTTTACTAGAAAGACCTAATAGCATACTCTACGAATTTACGTATTGTAGCGGAACCGGATATATGAAATTGTTTATAGTAAGTATCCAAAGACTTTAAATAGATCGAATTCAAAGGAAATAGTTTCAATATAAACGCCCGGCGTCGTCCTTATCGGACTATGAAAGCAAGTGAAAAAAGCATATAACCATCAAATCGAATGCCGCTTGGCAAACGCACGACCCGATCCCGATTTTAGATATCTCTCATATTCATAAGCATTATATTTATGAGCAAAAGTAGTATACACTACCAGCTCAAAAGGTTGTCTTATCCTCGTATAGGAAACCTCACGACGGTTATGCCTTCTAATCCTATCCTCTAAATTGTTAGTACAGCCAACATAGTGTGTATTATCTGAACACTTTAAAATATAAACATGCCACATATTAATCTATATAAAGTGAAGGTCTCCGCACGCTGACGCTAAAGCTTTAGAGTAAGCATCCGAAGCCTTTAAATGGATCGAATTTAAAGCGAATAGCTTCGAATAAAAAGCCCGCCGTCGTCCTTATCGGACTATGGCGGGCGACGGTGGAGCCGGAGAGATTCGAACTCTCGTCCAGAGAAGGTAACTATCGTGCCTTCTACATGCTTAGTCATACTTTGGTTTTTCGAATAAAGCCCGGTAGATGACAACCCAACTTTATCTTAGTCGCAAAAATTTTCACTTGGATATTACGACCCTACCCAAGCTAGTTCTACGGTTTCGACACCCTAAAACAAGACCTGCAGAACGTCAGCCTTGAAGGATGTGGCTGGGGCACCGCGTCTGGCGATGAACCCATAAATCTCTACTATACTTCGAGATTAGGCAGCCATGGCGTAATTAGATTCGCCAAATATGGTATGAGACTATCTTTTAAGGCTCTCACCTCATGAGCCTGCATGCTTACACACGTAATCACTCATCCTGTCGAAACCGGTCGGCCCCAAGAGAATAATGCAAATATAGGTTTATTCCTTTTCCAATCGATCGATATAGCCATTTCTGTACTCAAACGAGTTACATAGATTTGCGTGCATGAAATACTTATTATTAGCATTCGCCCTGTTACTCTATAACATAGCCAACACACAGATTTTAAAAGTAGACAAGGAGGATATTGATTCAGACTCAGTTAACTACTGGATGGGTAGTGTAAATCTTGATTTTAATGTGAATAACAGAAGTACTACTGCTACCGAAGAAGTAATTTTCAGAGGATTGGTTGCTCACGGTGACTTGGTTTACTTATCTAAAAATAATGCCTATATACTAATAAACACCTTAAACTATTTTAAGAGTACCGGTGGGCCTTTAATAAGTACGGGCTATGCACATTTAAGAATAAATTTTTCAAGGAGAAAAAAGCTGTCTTATGAAATATTTAGCCAAATACAGTATGATGATGGTAGAAGAATGCCCTATCGGTTTTTAACCGGAGGTGGACTACGTCTAAATATTAAACAAAAAGAAAAGCTAAAACTACATGCAGGCGTCGGGGTAATGATTGAATCAGAAAGGTGGAAATCGTTAGAAAATGACTCTCCCGATATAGAAAAAAACATTCTAAAAAACTCAAGCTACTTAAGCGGACAGTTTATACTTAACGAGCATGTCAATTTTGATTTGATTGGATATTTCCAAGGCGGCCACGATACGGGCTCGGACTTATTCAGAAGCAGGTTAAGTGCGGATGCCATTTTAAACGTTAAAGTTACCAAGCGCCTGGCCTTTGTAACGAATTTTGCCATTCAATACGAGGATAGGCCCATCATACCAATCAATAATTTGGTATACAGCTTAACTAACGGCCTAAAGTGGAATTTTTAGATTTACCCTCATACTATGCATGACAGAGTAACTGCATGAAAAAGTTGAGCTTTACATGATCCCATAAACTGGTATGGTTTCATTAGGATCGTTGCACTAAACCTAAGACCAGGGAGGGGGTAAAACGCCCTGAGATTCTTACCCTAAGCTCTGTGCAGATTGTTAAAAGGCTAAGCTGATTGGTCACGCTAATTCAAAATAGGAGAACCAAAAGTAAGACCTAATTGAAAAACCAATCAACAACTTCATGATCGTTAACCACTAAGTAACAATCATAATAATCGTATGTTGAATTAAAAAATTTGAGTACTCTAATTTGAATAAATGTAGAATCTGATTCGTTTTTCAAACCTTTATTTACTTCCAAGAAAAGTGAATTTTCAGGATTTTTAGATTTAAAATCTTTAAGCGTAGATAGCTGAACAATTTGAGGTAATGCAATAACCTTTAAATCTTTATTATTCTTCAAAGAATCATAATTCTTTTTCAAAATTCTATGTGTCCTATTAAGTTCAGAGTCACTACTGAATTCAATTTCAGCGTCACTCATAAAAGGCTCACTCAATCTAATTAATACTGAGTCTGCATAAATGTTATATCCTGTAAAAAGACCTTCCTTTAAGTACATCAATGAATCAAAATATAAAGACGGAGGAAGTATAAGCTGTGCACTATCCCAGTCCTTCTTTTCAAAGGGAAATATTTGCTTTTGAAAAAGTAAACTATCAACAAAAAAATTGAGTGCATACTCTTCATTTTGAACTGACGAGAGTTGTTCCCTTTCAGATTCACAGGTTAGTATTCCAAAGGATACGCACAATACTATAATGAAAATCCTTTTTCTCATACTAATATGGATAAGGCTTTGAAAATTTTAAACCCGTATCGTACCCTTGGATATAGCCTTTAACATTATTCATAAATACACGCGCATTTCTAAAGCTTTTACCACCATCACTGTAAATATCACTTTTAGTAAAATTCATGGTAAATTTAAGTGGCCCCCAATCAAATCTTATTTGGGCACCTACACTTCCGCCAACATATCTACCTCCTTTTATGCCAGGAGTAGTTATTTTGCTTATAGCAGCTCCAAAAACTTTTCTTTTGCCTGCCTCGTGTATAAAATTGACATACACCTTTTGGCCCGCGATTTCATATGGTTTAGTCTGAGTAGCTAGACCTCCCCAGCTACCATGTTGAGCAAACCAATCCATGGATTCAGGATCTACAACTTGATCTCCCGAAATAGTTTCTGAAACACCCTCTTCGTTATAAATCTCCCACACTTTCCGCAAATTATGAATTATCAATTCACCTGCTTCCTGCGTGTTTAAATCAGCAGGTATTAAACCTTCTTTTTGTAATCTCTTGATAGTAATTCTTTGTTGCAAACTTTCTCCTAGTCGATGCGCTACATCATTTGCACCAGCGACAATACCAGCTACTGCTGCTCCCCGCCAAAACTCTCCTTCCTGCTGCAATTCTGCTATGGTACCACCCAAGAGCATAGACGAGCCAATGGCTCCAATATTGCCTAATCTAGCTGCTTGACCTCCTACTACACCTCCTGCAAACCCTGAAGCCGCGCTGGTCAAATAATCACCACCGGTAAATTCTGCAATTGAACCTTGCACATGTGCATGCAGTGCTGATTTTAATACCTGCTGCCCAAAACTCAATTGCGCCCCATAAGTCGTTTGAAAGGCCGTACCAATCCCTGCCGTTACGGCACCACTCACCGCACCAATGGCTACCTGCTTCCCAAACTGACCCCAATCCCAGTTATTAAATCCACCATCGCTCAAAGCCACACTAGCTGTATAGCTGGCGGCACTGACCGCAGCACCAATGGCAATAGCCGTAATGATGGTGATCGGCTCTTCCCCATCCGGATCAATGGTACTGATCGGATTATTGATCATCCCCACATACGGACTCGGCCCGTTGAAATTGGGGT
>CALBPF010000003.1 GCA_937899105.1 uncultured Flammeovirgaceae bacterium
AACATTTCATTTTCTTACATTGTGGATATCTGTTCTGATTCTAACATGGTTCCCTCGTAAATTTGAACTTGATCATTGTATTTTAAAAATTTTGACAGCTCCAGGTTGCCCAATGCAGCAACAGCCGGAATCTTATCTCCCTTACGAGCTAAAATTCCAGATAAGCCATTTATTTCCACGAGTTCACCACGTACAGCAAGTGTTTCATCTTTTATTGCGGGGAATTCAGTAGGATCGGCCAAATCATACTCGAAAGCGCCTGTAGTTGTTGGTTTATCAGATACCTTTTCAGAATTAACGGCCACAAGCGCCGCATTTTCGGTTGGCACAATTACCGTGTATTCTTTATCGTCTGGTATTCGGCCTTTTCGCAGCCATTTATTGTACCTGTCCACTTCTTCAGAGTCTACTCTGTAAAGCGCTGCTATATCATTCAGGCTTTCATTTGGAATCGCTTTGTGCTCGATCAGTTTAATTTGCGGCGTACCCTTAACAGCTTCCTCATAGGCAATTTTGTGCGCCAAATATTTCTTGACATACCAGTAAGTCTTCTTATTGATAGTCATTGATTTTTCCCCCCGATGTTTATCTGCGCCTACTTTTAAAGCCGTACCCGGCCCCATCTGATAGGCCTGCAATGACATCAACCAGTTGTCAAAGAAGCTATTGTTGTTTTTTTTCATGTACCGCGCGGCGCCTCGTGAAGCGGCAACTATATTCATTCTTTCGTCGACCTGCCTATCCACTCTCAATCCTACTTCCATGGCCGTAAAATCCTTGAATTGCCAAAACCCGACTGCATTAGAAGCTGAGACAGCATCAGATATAAGCCCACTTTCCTGAAGAACTAAAAACTTAAAATCATCAGGTAGATTTTCTTCGTTGAAAACGCGCTCGATGATCGGAAAATAGCTTTTCGCTTTTTCCACCTGTTTATTGAAGTAGGTAGGACTGCGCGTAAGCTTATCTACATCTTCCTGAATTTCTTTTCGGGCATCTTCCATGATACGCAGTTTCATATCGGCAAATTGAAGCCTTGAGGGTACTTTAGGACCCTGGCTTTTAACTAAAAATGGAAGAAGCAGAAATAGAGCAAAAAATCGAAACTCCATATTAAAAAATTATACCTTTCGCAGCACCATCAAACCATCTCTGACAGGAAATAAAACGTTTTGAACACGCTTATCATTATGAACATGCTTGTTAAATTCATCAAGCGCTAAGGTATCTTTATCTTTTTTAGTATTCAAGACTTTACCACTCCAGAGTATATTATCAGCTATAATAAAGCCTCCAGCCCTAACTTTTGGCAGAACCATTTCATAATAATTGGAATAGTTAATCTTATCCGCATCGATAAAAACAAGATCAAAAGTGTTTTCCAGCTGCGGAACGATTTCGAGAGCGTCGCCAATGCGATAGTCGATCGTGTTCCCAAAAGCTGATTCCGAAAAAAAAGAACGGACCTTTTCTTCAAGCTCTTCATTAATATCTATGGTGATTAGCCGACCATTCTCAGTCAATCCCTCGGCCATACATAATGCGGAATATCCTGTATAGGTACCTATTTCCAAAATCGCCGATGGTCGGATCATATTCGAAAATATACTCAGTATTCTGCCTTGCATATGCCCTGAAAGCATACGAGGCATTATTACGTTAGCATGGGTATCCCGATTAATTTTGCTTAGTAAAACAGGTTCTCGCTCGGAATGTGATTCGGCATATCGTTGAATATCTTCATTTATAAACTCCATAGTTAATTTGGAATGTAGGTTAATAAGCTTAACTGATCTTCATGGAACATTTCGTTAGCAACCTCCCTTAACTCAGCGGCAGACGTTTGTTTAATCCTACCAAAAATTTCCTCCAGAGAATCAATCCGGTCGAGGTCCAAAAGGCTCTTTCCCATCATGAGCATAAGGCTGGTATTGTTTTCTTCCGCCATCGCAAGCTGGCCCATTATTTGCTCTTTAGCAGTATGAAGCTGACCAACACCCAAGAGCTTTTCACGAAGCTGCTTCAGTTCCTTTTTAACAAGCTGAATACTTCTTTTAAGTTGAGTAGGCTCCGTACCAAAAAAGATGGCAAACAGACCGGTATCCGCGTAGGCATGGTAAGAAGCATCTACGGAATATACAAAGCCATATTTTTCCCTTAATGCAAGGTTCAATCTGGAGTTCATACCCGGTCCACCAAGCAGATTCGTCAGCATAAAAAAAGGTATACGCTTATCATCAGATATGCCATAGGCGTTTCTGCCTATGGCACAGTGCGACTGCGTAAGGCTTCGCTTTACCTCGCTAATTTTTGGCGAGTACTTTTCAAAAGCTAATCGAGACATGGCGGCTGAAAGCATCGGAATGCTACTAAGGTATTTATCAGCCAAGCGTTTTACTTTCTTAAAGGGTACATTACCGACAGAACAGAACACTATGCGTTCTGTATTTAAGTGTCGTTTAATAAATTTGCTAAAGTCATCTCTAGCAAAAGATCTGACACTCTCAACGGTGCCTAAAATATTCATACCCAAGGGGTGATCACCGTAAACAATGGTATCAAATTCATCTTGTATAGCATCGTCGGGAGCGTCATAGTACATGGCCATCTCCTCTAGTATTACGTTCCGCTCGCGCTCGATTTGCTTCTCAGGAAAGACCGAATCAAAAGTGATATCCGTGAGTAGTTCAAAGGCCTTTTCAAAGTGAGCTTCCAGCACCGAAGCATAAAAAGTAATTTTTTCCTTGGTAGTATACGCATTAAGTTCTCCGCCTACGGAATCTATACGATTAAGAATATGGTAGGCCTTACGTTTTTTGGTACCCTTAAAGGCCATATGCTCCCAAAAATGTGCTATCCCCTGGCTGCTCGCTGTTTCGTCTCTACTGCCAATGTCAAGCATAAATCCGCAATGTGCGATTTTAGTATGACCAACCTGTTTGTGCACCAAACGACAACCATTCGCCAATGTATGTATTTCGTACTCCATCCCTAAACACCAAATAAGGCGCAAAGGTAACCGGATTTATTGCCGTTAGCAATGATCTTTCAATTATGGGTTATTAACCATTTAAATTCCGCGTACGAACAAGACCGCCCGAAATCGGGCGATCAATTTGGGGGAGTACTAGCGTAATTAGACCAAAAATGCACTTAATTGTTGGCACATGTATTGCAAAAAGAAGAGTGGACTTTAATTTGTACGACCATGGAGACAGTAAAAACCTGCTTTACACTGAACTACACTGAGGAGCAATATCAAAAGGCGAAGGCCTATGTAGAAGACATGAAAAGACATCCGCAACGGGTTTTTTGGATTGGCAAAAAGGATAAGACCGATGAGGAACTTATTTTATCACATATTGCGCATAAAATCCTTTCTGGTTTTTACAATAATTATGATCCATCATTCGCGCGACAGCAGAATTTAGACATGAATAACAACATGGCAAACTAAATCTAGGGCCTTAATTTAGATACGCTCAAGCACTTTCTTGATAAGACTATCAACTACCTTGCCAGGGTTTTTAGAGAACCGATTTTTTATTCGATTGGCTATAATGGCGTTTGCACTTATAATCTCATGCCCCAATATTCTGCCCAAAGCATAATATCCTGCCGTTTCCATTTCAAAGTTAGTGAGCCACAGTCCGTTGTGATTGTAGTAGTTAAGCTGCTGCATCAGTTTAGGGTACTTGAGCGGTAACCTTATTTTTCTACCTTGCGGCGCATAAAAGCCAGGACATGTTACTGTATTCCCCATAATCATTCCATCACCAATCTTATCTCTCAGTAAAGTAGATCCTTGAACAACATAAGGTGTGAAGGGTAAGCCTAGCTGCTCCTGGACCTCTGTACCCACTGTTTTTTCTAAGTCAGTAGCCGGTAAGTCATAAAAACACATAAGTGTATCCAGACCCACAGCATAATCTGAAATTAGATGAGAGCCCAGTGCAATGTCTTCCTGAAGCGCGCCACTCGTACCAATTCTGATGATTTTCAGGCTTCTCCGTTTCTCCTTTACTTCGCGTTTTTTTAAATCAATATTAGCTAGTGCATCCAACTCGGTTAAGAAGATCTCTATGTTATCGGTACCCATGCCCGTGCTAATTACTGTTATTCTCTTACCATTGTAAGAGCCAATATGCGTAATGAACTCTCTGCGGTTCATCTCGAACTCCAGCTTATCAAAATGCTGACTTACTTTATACACACGTGTAGGATCGCCTACCGATATAATGGTATCCGAAAGATGTGCAGGCTTAAGATTAAGGTGATACACACTGCCGTCAGGATTAAGTATAAGTTCAGATTCGTGTATCTTGGCCATTGATAGTATTAATGCCACTTAAGATAGTTATTTAAGCGGTATTTAAAAATAAGGATGACATTAATATAACATTAATTCTTACATCAGGATTTGATAGGTTGAGCCGGATTACCAAAGACCGTTTCTCCGGCTTTAACATCTCCAATTACAACGGAACCGGCGCCTACACGAGCGCCTTTACCAATTTTAACGCCGCTAACAATACAAGCGCCTGAACCCACAAAGATTTCATCGTCGAGCCTTACACCACTATTAATAATACTTCCCGCTCCTAGTTGTATAAAGTCACCTAACTCAGCTTCATAATCTACTACGGCATTCGTATTAACTATGCAATGATTTCCCAGTTTGCATGCGTTACCTATTCTGGCGCCCATATTTACAAAATTACCATGGCCAATGTGGGCAGACTCGGCAATATAAGCGGTATTATGCAAGGCATTTACAGGCATAACTTTACGCTTTTTGTTAAGCATCTCCACTAAGCTTTTTCTTAAAATATTGTCATCTATGGCTACGAAGGCCTCACACTTTTTACCTATGAATTTGAGATAGCCAGCATCATCGGTACTACCAAGAACCGCTACATCATTTATTTCCTGGCCGTGCTTTTTCTTATCATCATCAAGATAACCATACACGATAACATCATTACTTTCAAAAACTTCATGAACGGCTCGCCCTAAAGCATTGGCTCCAAATATCAAAACCGGATTACGCATAATATCTTCAATAAGTGAATCGTAAAGCTAATCAAACAATTGATTTGAAAGACGTCTTACAAGCTTGTTATTGTATAGTACGAGTATATAAAGAAAAGGAAGAAAGGCCACCTTAAATCTCATCAGTGTTCCAAAATTTGGGGTAGATAATGCTAATAAGGCCGCTAGAACAATAATGTAAAGGAGGGCGATTATCATAAGTATAAGCTTTTTATTTTCTTTCGGCACGCGAAATTTCAATATCGCCCAAATCGAGCATGCAAAAAGTATAAGGTTTTCGAACCCTGTTGCCACAGCAGCTTCAGAATGAACCTGCCAAATTAATGGGCTGAATAATCCGGAAAAACACGCTAACGGCACATTGAGCGCTACAGACGAAAAGGTGGGGTCTAGCTGATAAAAACGAACAAAGTCCTCGGATTTTAGCACGAGCTCATCATGATTCTGCACGATAACATCTAAGATACTGGTGATGTAGAAATTCGGATGGGTGAAACTTGCCAGCACCAGCAAACCCAGGAAAATACTACCTGCCAGCAGACCGATCTTTAAAATGCCAGTTAAAGCATACTTTTTTTGAAAATAGAGCATCACGCTTCCGGTAATCAGCGAAACCAAAAGAACGCCGGCATAGAAATATTTAAGCTTCCAAAGCAAAATTAAAGCAACGCTTGCCATGATCAATTCTTGCCAGGTCACTTTTCCTTGCAGGAACAGCGCCTTAATGTAAGACGATATTATGAAAGCGATACATCCTACTGCCGCACTTTCTTTAGAAAGCCCGGAACTCCAAAATGCAAAAGACGGGATAAGGAATAAACCTATGGCAATGGCAAGAGGGTTATCAGCAAAGTACTGCGTCAATAGGAGGTACAAATTCCAGAGCGCTGCAAAACAGAAAAAAGAAAAGTATAATGATATCAGCCAATAGCTATTCCCGGTAATAAGACAAAAAACACTAGTGAGTTTAACGAAGACCAAATTTGGAGTCCAGGTATAGCCGATATTGATAATTTCAGGATCGGAAGTGTAAAGGAAGTTTATTAACCCGGGGAGATCGTCATAAGCTAAATTGGCTAGCGCTTTCGCCTGTTCGAAAAAAACAAAAGTATCTCCGGAAGCATAATAGTAGGTATAAACGATACCCAAGCCAAAGCCTGCCGCCAACTTTAAGGGTAGAAAAATCCAGTAAAATTTAGCAGGAGCCCGCTGGTAATAAAAAAAAGCCAAACCGGCTATAATGATAATGTTGATAAGGTAATACCACATTACTATTCCCGCTGTAGAAGTTTTACGCCAACATTACAGCTTAAGCACCGCTTTTTCGAACAGTAGTTATTATACAGCTGAATTAATCCTTGCGATTCAAAGGAAGAAGCTGATTTAATACCCAGACCATTCCACAGTTTGGTAATTCTGTTGCTCTCTGACTTTAACGACTGAAGCAATTCAATAGCCTGATCCATGTACTGCTGCTGGTCATGCAGCTTTCCATAGGCGACCAATAATGGCGCCACGGTATTGATACCAATGTTTTGAATACTTAACAAGCCCATTTTAGGCGCTTTACCTTGCGCTTCTTTACCAAAACGATAGTGTTCATACCAGTAATCCGATACACAGGACCCGAAAAGAGCTTGTAGGTCGTTTTTGTTTTTAACCTCCTTTATTCTTGAAAATAGACCTTGCCGATGCTGCATGACACTAGCCAGCTGAGCCATTCTCAGTGTTGGAAAATTAGCCGGTCGTAAGCGCATGAATTTCCATTGAAATTCCGACATCGGTTCGGGAAGGTCATACTTGTATTTGAGAAATTGGTATTCTGCCTGAAGTCCGGCCTGGTATTCATCTTGTGGGCGTGAATCCAGGAAGCCGGCTTGCCCGAAAAGCAAAGCTTCCAATTGTGTTATACTGTCGGAATGTTTTTTTAGCAACTTAGAGGGTACCAATTCCGCCAAACGTTGAAACTGTTCGGCATTGGTTTTAAAACCAAAGTTTTTTGTCATCAATAGAAATGCGGCTTCCTCCCAATCATTTCCAATCGAACGAAAAACGTCAGTTACTAAAGATGCCTTTTCATCTAATCGCTCTATGGTCATTTTATCCATCATCGATGCAAAAATAACCCCTTCTATCCCTGCCAACGGATCAGCGCAGGGAATGGGCCGCAATGAATTGATTAGTCCTTTATAGGAACTGATCAAGGCGGGTTCTACCCTATTGGCAATTTCCAGCGTTGGT
The DNA here is from genome assembly GCA_937899105.1 of uncultured Flammeovirgaceae bacterium. GTDB lineage: Bacteria > Bacteroidota > Bacteroidia > Cytophagales > Cyclobacteriaceae > Fulvivirga. The sequence goes on from CALBPF010000003.1 coordinate 7,294, forward strand.
ATCTCCGTGCCGTCACTGCGTTCCGCAGCTTTATCGTACAACCAAACCACATGCAGGATTACATTATTATAGGCTTTATCCTTGGTGTGGCCATGCGCTACCCAGTCTGAAGAGCGATGATGAATTTCTATACTCCCACGCCATTCCAAACCATCAATAATGACTTTAGCCTCCTTAAAATCAGGGCCTGAGTCTGTATTATAGTTTCCTGGTTTTAGCACGTTGACAGCTAATCCTCCGGTGGTTGTAAGAGCGCCTTTATTATAGTATTGGTGCTTCCACACAAAATGTATGAAGGTTTCCTGCATTAAGGCAAAAATTTATCAAGATAGCCTGACATCTCTTCCTGCATTTTTTTGGCCTGTCGCCCCGCAGCTTCGGCAAAATCCTCTGCGTCAGAAGCATAAATAATACCTCGGGTGTTATTTACCAGCAAACCACATTTAGCGTTCATGCCCTCCCTTGATACCGCCTGAAGATCGCCACCTTGCGCGCCTACACCAGGTACTAGGAAGAAGTTATCAGGAGCGAATGATCGTATATGGCCGATCTTGTCTGCCCTGGTAGCTCCTACCACAAACATAAGTTGCTCAGGGGAAGCCCAGGATTGGCTTTTCTTAATCACTTCCTCATAGAGCGGCTTTCCGGTGTCTCGATTGGTTATCAACTGAAAATCCTGGCTCCCCGGGTTGGAAGTATGCGCCAAAAGGATGACCCACTTCCCGTCAAACTCTAAAAAGGGTGTCACAGAATCTTCACCCATGTAAGGCGCTACTGTAATAGAGTCAAAATCCATGGTTTCAAAAAAAGCCCTGGCATAGAGCTTTGAGGTATTACCGATGTCTCCCCGCTTGGCGTCCGCAATGGTAAAATGCTCCTTGGGAATGTAATCTACCGTTTTCTCGAGGCTCTCCCACCCTGTGGGACCCAGCGCTTCATAAAAAGCTATGTTAGGCTTGTAGGCCACACAGTAATCTGCAGTAGCTTCTATAATTTGCTTATTGAATTCAAAAATCGGGTCCTTTGCTCTATGCAGGTGTTTTGGGATCTTATTGACGTCAGTATCTAGTCCAACACAGAGGTAGGAAGATTTCTTTTTTATTTGAGCAAAAAGTGCGGCCTTGTCCATCGGGTAAAAATAAGAAAAGGCACGATGGTAAAGGTAATCAGTTCATATAAGGTTGGTGTTGAACCAATACATACTTAACTATTCCATGCTCAGATCTACTTAAGAAGCCGTATTCATAACAGAACAGGTAAACATCCCCTTTATTATTCTTCCAATAGTGCGTAAAGTATTTTGGATCAAAGCCTTCCTGAAGTAGTATCGATTTTCTCACCGTCACCTTACCTCCTTTATTATATTCTTTTAGTATCCTTCTATTCAGTTTCAATTGATTATCAATTTTCTTAAACCTTTTCTCGGGCTTATCACGGTTTTTAAGGTAGTGGTATGACGACTTACAATAGCTGGAACAAAATTTTTTATCAATACGACCAATGATCTCTTCACCACAAGACGGACAGGTTTTCATAAAGGTGGATTAAACGAATAAATAACGTTTAATTATACGGATAAATTTGTAAACTTTATCAATTGTCGTCAGTTTGCGGCAATGGCTGAGCTAAAAAATATCACTCTCAAGCACTTACTCATAGCAGGGAAAAAGCAAATAGGATTGAAGTTTTACCCAGACAAGGTATTGAACGCTTTGGTAAAAGGATTACCAGCCATAAAATGGTCGGAAGAATTTGGAATGCCTTATGTTATAAATACAAAAAAGAACACCGATCTTATTTTCAGTACATTTCGGGGTGTGGCCTGGGTAAATTGTAACCATTTCTTTGGAAAAGCACAGGTTGAATTAAATGAAAAAGCACCGGAAATTGATTATTACCGAAGTAGAAAGCTAACGACGGGGTATAGGACATGTCCTGAGGAATTTCTGAGAAAGCTTGAGATCCGAAAGTATTCGTTAAATACGGCCCGTAGCTATATAGCGCATTTTGAAAAGTTCATTAATCATTATAAAGGGAAGCAACTACTGGACATTTCCGAAAATGATATACGCAATTACCTTTCTCACTTAGTAAAAAGACAATTTTCTGACTCTTATATAAACCTGGCCATTAACAGCATAAAATTTTATTATGAAGTAGTGATGAGCATGCCTAACAGGTTTTATAGTGTGGAGCGGCCTATAAAGCAGGAGAGATTGCCCGTAGTACGGGGCAGGAATGGGGGGCTTGATATGATAAATTGTACCCAAAACCTTAAACATCGTTGTATAATTAAGTTACTCTATTCGGCAGGACTGCGCAGAAGCGAGCTTTTAAATTTGAAATTAGCAGATATTGAAAGCGACCGGATGCTGATCAAGGTAAAAAATGGAAAAGGCAAGAAGGACAGGTATACCTTATTGAGCAAAGGCTTGCTTGATGAGTTGAGGAGGTATTATAAGAAATACAGGCCAAAAAAATACTTATTCGAGGGGAATGAAGGAGCACGCTATAGCGCTTCCAGTGTAGCAAAAATCGTGGCGAGGTCTGCCCGGTTGGCTAAAATAAAGAAACCTGTGACCCCACATATGTTAAGGCACAGCTTTGCTACTCATTTACTGGAGCAAGGTGTCGATTTGAGGTATATTCAAACCTTATTGGGACATAATTCAAGTCGAACAACCGAAATCTATACTCATGTAGCGGTAAATGGGTTAAGATCAATTGAAAATCTACTAGATTAGTATAACGGGTATATGTGTAACTGTTGTATATATTCGGATGTTAGGCGCCAGGTCTGTTGTGGATCGGGCGGGCTAGCATTCGAAACAAGAATGT
>CALBPF010000004.1 GCA_937899105.1 uncultured Flammeovirgaceae bacterium
TGATTGCATTTTCGTACAAGACTAAATTGTAATCATGCAACGCCTTATGTAAAAATGAAAATTGCACGTTTCCAGCGTCAAAACCGGGAGATTGATATTCTCCGGAAACAAAATACCAATCATAGGGTGATTGGTGTTCAAAATTTAGCTGATAGTAATTTCTTCCCTCATTCTTCCAGGTTTTTGTGACCTTGCCAGGTCCTGTGGCCACTTGATCCCCTGAAGTGCTAAGCGTAATGGAACCCTCTATCCAATCGGCAAAGCTGGTAAAACTATCCTCATTGAGCTTAGCGCTATCCGTAATCGCATTCATTCGTGAAGCGATTTTTTCGAGCCCATTTTCTTCACGATCCCTGTTTCGATCTACTTCCCTTTCCGTATGATAGCCAATATTCGGAAGGATGTCTTTAGCATTCATAAAGAGCCCATTGAAGGTCAGGTCAGGTTGAGGCGCTTCTCCGCTTTGAGTGAACCCGATATATTGTTTTGAAGCAACGACAGACAAAACACCGGTTTCTGCCGAATCCATTTTTAAGGGCACGGCCAGTTGATTGAAATCACCATCGCTCCATGCCACTTCCACCAAATCACCGTTCCACTTGATTTCTTCTAGGGACACAAAATCTTCGTGATATAAATAAAGGGTGTCTATCGCTGATAAATGAGGATTGATAAGCTGCATAGTGGCCTGATAAGAGGCTTTTCGATCCGCTGGAAACAGGTTAAGATTCAGGTCCAGCCCTACCAGTTTTGGATGTTTCTTGCTTTCTATCCACTTATATTTTTTCTCATAATTGGCGTCCTCCAAGGCTTCTTGTGCCTCGGATTGAAAGTTGCCCTTATCGTATACTTCTTTCTGTATAAATGATTGTAGGAAAAAGAAGGCAACCAGCCCCAGCACAATTACACCTTTTCCCGACAGGTTAAGCTGATTGGTTTGAAAGGTCAGTTTCCGCATAAAGTTTAAGGAAGTTCCTCGCTTCCAAAAATGAATACCCAGGAAGACAAATACGAGAGCAAGGGCAGTCCATAAAAGGAAAAACCACCAGGAGGAGATAGACCAGATCCCATATCCGCTGATATCCGAAAAATCTTCAACACCCGGAACAAGTGCATATCCGTAACGCACCTCTTCCATAATACCTGTGTCGAAGCAAATGATATTGAAGAGATAGTATCCGGCCCCTAGAATATGGGTTAAAAACCGGTGCCCGGTGACCCCGGCGAGAAAGAAAACGAGGGCAATGTACTGCAGGAAATTCAGCCATCCCCACTTATAACCCAAGACGTCGTCAGCATACCTGAAAAAATCGATTTCCTGGAAACCTCCCATCAGTATCTGGGCCAAAATACCACAAACAATAATCAAAGCAGCCGTAGTAAAGGCTACCCCTGCCATCGCCAAAAATTTGGAAACCGTGGTGACCCACACAGGTACCGGTAAGGCGTCAGTAATCTGCCATATGTTAGAAATTCGATCCTTAAAAAAGAGCTCTCCTGCCCATATCATTATGAGCAGCGTAATGAAAAAGCCCATCGGCAAGCGTACATAGGTCATAGTGGAGGTAAGCGGTTGGGTCGGGCCTAAATAGTAGGTGGCATTCCACATGACGTTTTGAAGAAAAAACATTAACGCCAAGATGCCAAGTATGATCTTGAAGTTCACAGGCCTTACTACATTTTTGAATTCCAACACGGATAACCGCCAGAATTTCCGCATAAATTCTAGGGAAGAAAAGTCCAGTACGGCTTTGGGAACTTTTATATTCTTGAATTGCAGAGGTTTTACTATTTCGGTGATGGTCTTAGCTCGTTTGGCGGGACTGGCGATAAAGTGTTTGAAAGAGAATTTTCGGTAAGCTAGGAAAAAGAGGATGAAAGCACCTCCAATCCATATCAACCTGTTCAAAAAGAAAGTAGTAGTAAAACCCAGAAATGCCGTGTTTTTATTCGTTGCTGGTAAGTCGTCCATTTGATGCCCCGTGTACACGTAAGTAAACGGATCGATGAGCTCATAAGCCAACCTATTGGATGCTGTTTCTTTGGTACTCTCTCCAACGATGAAGAATAAAACAACCAGAAAGATGCTTAAATAACCGGCGGCCATTTTTCTGAAAAAGACAATAGCTGAAAAGCACACCATGGTCAACATCAGGATATTGACAGCTGTGAGTGTGAAGAAGCCATGAAACATCTGTGCCCAAGGCGTAGGTCCAAACTTATCTGGAGTGCCGATTCCGGAGTAAGGCGCTAGTGCTAAACCAACCATGATGCCAGACGCCAGGATGAGGTTAATCAAATAAGCTGAAATAAACCTGCCCAGAAAAAAGCGCTTCTGATCGACAGGGGAGGCGTAGATAATCCCAGAGGTTTAGTGTTGAATATCTTTATAGAGTACAATACCGGTA
>CALBPF010000005.1 GCA_937899105.1 uncultured Flammeovirgaceae bacterium
CGTATTAGCTTGGAGGTAGTCGTGATCCACCTTGCCGGCTTCTATTTATATTCTGGCATTGGCTTGTTGTAGCGCCTCGTCCGTTCCTGGCAATAGTTGCAGGTGCAGATCAGCTTGCCCGCAGGTATCTGTCACACGTGGGTCTATGACAATAAGCTTAGTATTTGGGTTCTGTTGCTTATGTTTTTCTATCCTTCGAAATAAAATGGGATGGCACCAGGCCGGGTTTGCACCGGCGATTAAAAAGCAGTCGGCTAATTCGATATCGGCATAGGAGATAGGCACAGCATCGTCACCCAGAGCCTGCTTGTACCCAACCACAGCAGAGCTCATGCATAGCCTGGAGTTGGTATCTATATTGTTCGTGCCAATGAATCCTTTTGTCAGTTTATTGACCAGGTAGTATTCTTCAGTAAGACATTGCCCGGATACGTAAAAACCGACTGAATCAGGCCCATGTTGGTCTATGAGTGTTTTAAAAACAGCTGCGGCACGTTGAAAGGCCTGGTCCCAGGTTACGCGCTGTCGAGGATGTGATTTTGCTCCGCGCATCTCCGGGTAGAGCAGTCGATCAGACCTGTCCATACTGGTATAATGTAGGTTCATGCCCTTAGAACAGAGCATGCCTCGGTTTACAGGGTGATCTTTGTCTCCTTCAAGATTCAACTGGCCCTTTTTATCGATCGACACTTCTATGCCACAACCGACACCGCAGTAGGAACAGGTGGTTTTTATCTTTTCTTTAGACTTTAACATGAGTTAAATCGCGGCTACTATGTTCAGCATAGTATCATCCCTCTAGAAAATCGATCAGGTACCCACGGTAATCATAGTAGTTAGGATGCTCCAACACGTCTATTCGGTTTCTTGGCCGTTCGAATGGAATGATGAGCTCGTCACCGATCTTAGCATATGGACCACTGGTCATCATGATCACTCTATCGGCGAGGAATATGGATTCATCTACATCATGTGTTACCATAACCGCTGTGATCTTCTCCCTTTGCCAAACCTCAAGCAGTACGTCCTGCAGTTCGCCCCGGGTTAAGGAATCCAGCATACCAAAAGGTTCGTCAAGCAAGAGTACTTTGGGTTTAAGCGCAAAGGCCCTGGCTATACCTACGCGCTGCTGCATTCCCTGCGAGAGTTCTGTTGCTTTTTTGTCAAAATCATTGCCTAAGCCCACCTTGTTCAAGTAGTATTTGCAGATCTCCAGTTTTTGCTTTTTTGAGGCATGAGGGAATACCTGCTTCACGCCAATCATTACATTTTGCAACGCTGTTAGCCATGGAAAAAGACTGGGTGACTGAAACACTACGGCCCGGTCTGGCCCGGCCCCGCGAATGGGTGCACCGTCAACCATGATCTGTCCACCGCTTATTCCGTTTAAGCCCGCGATCATGGTGAGCAGGGTAGACTTACCACATCCCGAATGACCAATGATAGAGATGAATTCACCCTCACGAATGTTGAGTTGTAGGTCTTCCAACACTACATAGTCCCCTTTCTTAGTAGGATAAACTTTTTTTATATCGCTACATTGCAGCATCACGGGAGCACCTTGCAGGCGGTCCTTGACCACAAGTTCTTTTAAGTCGGTATCTAGTTTTTCAGCTACATGCATGGCTTAGAAATATTTTACTTTTTCGGATTTCTTTCTTTTACCGGGCCAGATCCTGCCTGGCATAACAGGTTTTAGATCAGGTAATAAGTATTCAACGCCATCATTCTGAACCCGGGTTGAACCTACCTCAATAAGGTATTCCAATACCTCATTTCTCAGCTTTTTATAGGTGCTGTTCTTATTGATCTCTGTGATATTTCTTGGTCTTGGAATGTTAACAGAGAATTCAGGCCCTAACGTGGCGTTCGGCCCTGGTTTGAGCGGTATGATCCTATCGGCCATGATGATCCCTTCGTCCACATCATTTGTGATCAGGAGCGCTGTTTTTTTGTCTTTACTCCATATGTTGATGATCTCTTTTTGTAGTGTGCCCCTCGTTAAGGCATCTAATGCACTTAGTGGCTCATCCATCAAAAGCACTTGTGGGCTCATGGCGAGCGCCCTTGCCACGGAAACGCGCTGTCGCATTCCACCCGAAAGCTCCGCAGGTCGTTTATCGGTAGCATGAGTAAGGTTTACCATCTCTATGTACCTCCTGATGTGAGCATCCCGCTCTTTTTTAGAGAGGTCAGGTAATACTTCGTCAACAGCCAGCTTGATGTTTTGATAAACAGTCAACCAGGGTAAAATGGAGTAATTTTGAAAGATTACACCTCGATCCGGCCCAGGTCCATCCACAGGCTTGCCTTTCAGCAACACCTCGCCGGAGTCTGGCTCCAGCAGACCATTAATAAGGTTGATCAAGGTGGTTTTACCACTACCGGTAAAACCTACGATTGCCACGAACTCCCCTTCTTCAATGCCGAGGTTTATATCCGTTAACACCTGGGTAGTTATGCCCTTATTTATATAGGATTTGCAAACGTTTTTTAATTCCAGAAAAGCCATATTAAGCGATTTCAGCCTTGTTGAAAGATGCGAACTTTTGGAGCGTGATCATGATGCGATCAAGCATAAAACCAATGGCGCCTATGACAAACATGGCCACGATAATCTTGGCGTTCGAATCGTTGGCCCCGTTTTGAAATTCCTCCCATACAAATGAGCCGAGTCCCGGACTTTGTGCTAATAATTCTATCGCGATAAGTACCATCCAGGCCACAGAAAGCGTTATACGCAATCCTGTAAATATTAATGGAAACGATGCAGGTAGAATCACTTTAAAAATATTTTGCCCGATGTTGAGGCGCAGCACTTTAGCAACATTAATAAAGTCCTTATCAACCGTAGAAACACCCATGCTGGTATTCACCAGAGTGGCCCACATCGCACAAAATCCAACGCTAATAAAAGAAATGACAAAGCTTTTGTCCATATCAGGGTCCTGAATTAGAGTTTTCACGATCATGAATACGAGCAACAGCCAGACTACTGGAGATACTGGCCGGAAGATCTGAATCAGCCAGTTCATAGCTGTGCGAAGTGTGCTGCTCAACCCCATAATTATACCTACAGGAACTGCAATGATTATAGAAAGCAGAAATCCGGCAAATACGGTTTTTAAGCTTGTACCAATTTGATCGAGAAAAGAAGGACGACCCGTGTAAGTAATTTCATTAAGGCCCTGGGCGGCTCGTTGTTTGTTGGTGCCAGCCACCTTAACATAGAACTCATCTTTTTTCTGGCTGATGATCTTGTGATCTTGCAGTAGCGCCATTGCAGCGGTGTATACCTGCTTAGTTGATGGTAATGTTTTGGGCTGACAAGTTATACTACCCGATTCAATTCACTTTTGCATATCGGAGGCGGCAGTTTCTCCATCATCTTTCATAGCTTTTTCAATTCTGCGATCCGCTTCAATTGAGTAGAGATAAGATGCGCCACTGTGCCACAGACTGATGAATAATAGGATGGATACTAGTGGAAATACAGCCTTTTTTAAAAATGAAACTGTATTTTTTTTAGGCTCCTCCTTAGAGAGGAGCCTGATTAGTGGTTCAAGAAAACCAAAACCTATGAACCTGACTATTCGTATCGATTTATCCTTCATCATAAAAGCTTTTTGTTGTCGTTTGACTAAATTTTATTTTGGTAAAATGTGCTTTAAACGATCCAAGAAAAGATTTTTAGATTTTACATAGCCTTCTAAAAATACCCTTTGAATTCCCTAAAGGGCGGTTCTTATGTACTCCCTTTAGGGTTGGGGTAGTTTGGTCGGAGAAAAATCTTTTATCGGATGGTAGTGCCATTCTATTGTACTTCGTCCTTATTGCCTATTTTGAAGCTGTTGATGTAACCAATGGGGTTTTTTCCGTCATAGCTTGTACCATCAATAAAATCTGAAGTAGCAGCCTTGTAGCCATCAGTATCAGGAATGTCAGAAGCTTCAAGGTGACCTTCTTCAACCAATATTTCTGCCGCCTCTTTCCAAATATCAGGGCGGTAAATGTCCTTGATTGTATTATGGTACCAGTCCTCAGATTTGGTTTCAGGGATCTGTCCCCATCTTCTCATTTGTGTAAGAAACCAAATGCCATCACTGTAGAAAGGGTAAGTGGCGTTGTGACGGAAGAATACATTAAAGTCTTCCATAGTTCGCTTGTCGCCTTTTTCAAATTCAAAGGTCCCAGTCATAGAGTTGGCAATAACCACAGAATCGGCGCCAACGTATTCCGGCATAGATAAAATGCCAACAGCTTTAGGTCTGTTTCCAGGAGTATCAAGCCACTTTCCTGCCCTGATCAAAGCTTTGGTGACTGCTAATGCCGTGTTGGGATACTTCTCTACAAAGCTTTTTGTCATTACGAACACCTTTTCGGGATTGTTTTTCCAAATGTCATAGTTGGTAGTAACCGGAACACCTATACCTTTAAATACTGCTTGCTGGTTCCAAGGTTCACCTACGCAATAGCCATAAATGGTACCTGCTTCCAGGGTGGCGGGCATTTGTGGTGGAGGCGTTACGCTAAGTAGTACATCAGCGTCTACTTGTCCCTGAATATTGTCAGCAGTGTAAAATCCTGGATTAATACCGGCTGCAGCTAGCCAGTAGCGAATCTCATAATTATGCGTTGATACAGGGAACACCATCCCCATTTTAAAAGGTTTGCCACTATTTTTGTATTCAGTGATCACAGGTGCAAGAGCATCGGCAGTAATGGGATGAACGGGTTTCCCCGAATCGTCTTTAGTGACGTTAGGCTTCATTTTCGACCAAACTTCATTCGAGACAGTTATGCCATTTCCGTTCAGGTCCATGGAAAATGGGGTAACGAGTTTAGCTTGTCGGCCAAAGCCGGCGCCTGCGGCAATAGGTTGACCCGCTAGCATATGCGAACCGTCCAGTTGACCATCGATGACACGGTCCAATACATTTTTCCAGTTCGATTGAGCTTCTATGGTTACAAATAGTCCCTCATCTTCAAAATAGCCCAACTCTTTAGCTATGGCAAGAGGCGCCATATCGGTAAGTTTGATAAATCCAAAAGTCAACTGTGGCTTTTCAATTAATAGTAATTCGGATGTAGTTTCCGAAGTTTCAATTTCTTCGCTTTTGGCGCTTCCGCCGCATTGTAAGAAGAGTAGGGCAGAGGCCATCAAAAGGAGGCTGTAGACAAAAAGGGTTAAAATATTTTTTTTCATAACTATATAATTTTCTAGTAGTTTGAATTACTTTTTCGAAGAGTCAAAGAAGGCCGCTTTCAGATCAAGCTGTAGCCATACCCAGTTGTTAAAGTCATCGTCAGGGATTACACCAAACTCTTCGCTGGCAAGAAACTGAGAGTAACCTAGTTTTACGTTAAAGGCTTTGGAGACATTCATATTGTAGATAAGGTCAATTTCAGAGCCGATAGATTTACTTGGAGTAAGTCCTTCTACGCGAGCATAATCCTTATTAGCGGTGAAGTGGTGCAATTGTGCAATAAGTTTTGATTTTTCACCGGTTTTGATCGCTGTTTTAATGAAGTAATTATTAAGTCCTTCTTTTCTAGTTTCACCTACATAAAAGAAGTCCATCAAGCCATAAAATTTATGGTTGGTACCAAAGGGCTGTTGCCAAGTATGGTCGGTCCCATCTTCGTCAGCATCAGTACCGGAGGCCATGTCCACCCCAAAAGTGATCGGTAGGCCGCCTATTTTGTAGGTGGCGCTTAGCGCTAAAAGGTAGGCGGATATGTCGCTTCCTGAGAATTGATAATATGCTGATCCGTCAAAACTGAGAACATCGGACGCTTTGACTGTAGGCATTACGCCAAGCGTTGTGCTATTCGTATGTGAACCATCAAACTGACCGGAATCATCCAGGTCCTGATTGGTAATGTTAGTGACCATGATGGGTAGCGTTAAGCTTTCCCCAACCTTTGTTTGAAACCAGGCATATTGCAGACTTTTATTACCCGCCCTGATATTCTGAAGAGCTGTATTGGGATCATTCGTATGACGCGTTTGGTTTAAAGTGGCCCCAACATCAAGGAATGAGGACTCGCCTAAGTCAAATTTCCCAACGAAAGCATCGTGTGAGCGTCCGCTGGCAGCCCATCCCAGAGCTCCAAACCAGCGTTGATCGCCATAAGAGATTGCTTGCCTTCCAAATTTCAGTGTAAGTAGTTCTGAAACCTTGTACTGTGCGTATGCCTCGAAAATGGAGAAATTAGGTTCTGGCGCCCCTGGGGCTCCATCGCCGAGAAGATCTTAAGCTTGATGCTTATGCACCCAGAAGGACACAACTTGAGGTGAATTCACTATTTTGACTCCTTCTGAATCGACTGAACCAATATAGGTAAAGGTTAGGCGCGACCGTTGCTGCGTGGCAAGTCCCGGGGTGTTATCACCGGTTGTCTTACCGTTGTTATTACCATTGTATAATTCTGTTCTGGGCCTTATCTGGCCATCAATTTTAAATTGTGATCTGGCTTGTGCTGCCAGCAAGATAAGTGAGCAGGTTACGTAAATAGTTCGTTTCATAAGCCTTTTGTTTTGGTTGTAATTATTAAGTAAATATACGTATTTTAATTACGTAATTACAAAATTAATTACGTAAAAATACGTAATTAATTTTTAACTACTTAAAAACGAGTATTTGCGCGATTGTGAGCTTTGTCCTTACGAGTCATAGGGAAGTCGTCCCTATTTGACATTATATGCGTTAGTGAGATGGGGTTGGACTGTGTGCAACCGACCTGGACTGAACTGGTAAGTTAGTAACTTGCGGGAGTTTAAGGAGTTTTAAAGATTCTAACTTATGTCAGTAATGAGTCTTTAAGCGCTGGTTCCTGATCTATTTTACGGAGAAGTTCTGCAATATTATTAACTTCTAGCTTTTTCATGATATTGAACCGGTGGGTTTCAACGGTACGTATGCTCTTGTCAAGTTGGTCGGCAATGTCTTTATTAGACACACCTTCATAGATCATTCTTAGTAATTGTTTCTCACGCTTCGTGAGACCATAGTCTTTGTCCTCCAGCTCTGAGGGGCTAACTGCGGCGGGTACATTTTTAGCAGATAAATATCTCTCTACTAAAATGGAAGAAATATCCCCACTGAAATACTTTTGACCACTATGAACGGTATGTATTGCTTTTAGAAATTCTTCTTTTCCTGTATCCTTTAGCAGATAACCATCGGCGCCCGAATCTACTGACTGGGTTATGTATTCTTCATCCTCATGCATGGTAAGTACCAGAACCTTGGTTAAGGGAAACTTGGCTTTCAGTTGTTGGGTGGCTTGGATACCATTAAGTTTGGGCATGCGTATGTCTACGATGGCAACATGGGGTTTTAATTTACCTGCCAGCGCTACAGTTTCCTCACCATCGGCAGCCTCGCCGATCACCTGGATATGTTGCTCTGTTTCTAATAAAAGACGAAGCCCGTTTCTTACTAATTCGTGATCATCTGCAAGAATGATATTTATTGTTTCGCTCATGGTTTAATCTAAAGGAATACTTATACGGATCTTCGTGCCAGAGCCTGGTTTGGTCTTTAGCTTGAAAATTCCATTTATAAAAGCTGTCCGTTCTTTCATATTGAAAATCCCATGCCCTGAGCGTTGAAAATAGTCAGAATTTTTCAGTTTTTCATAGTCAAAACCGCTTCCATGGTCTTGAACGCTAATATTTAGTTCTTTAGGAGTGTGATTTATTGATACTTTGATCTCTTTGGTTTTAGCATATTTGATGGCATTATTGACTGCCTCCTGAACAATTCTATATATATTGTTTTCGATATGGCTCTCTAACCGGTTCACAAATCTGGTAGAATTTTCGAATTGCACATTGACCCCGGAAAGTGCAGTTATCTCCTGGCAAAATTTTCGTATCGCTGGTACTACACCAAAATCGCTGAGGCTTGTGGGTGTGAGGTTAAAGGCCAGCCTACGTACTTCTCTAAGCGTACTTTTAAGTAATTCTTTGGTATCAGTCAGTCTTTTTTTGGTGTGTATGGAGTTATCGGGTGTTAGAGATTCCAGACTCAATTTTAATGCGGTAAGCATCTGTCCCAGACCATCGTGAATTTCCCTGCCGAGGCGTTGCCGTTCTTCTTCCTGCCCTTCCAGGATAAGTACGGAACGATACTGCTGTTCCTTAACGCGTTGCTCTATCTTGGCGCTATTGATCTCTCTCGATCTAATCTTTGCTTCCTTGAAATCAGTAATATTACGGGCAATTATCTTATAATCTTCATTTTGATTGATTTTAGAGGGTATAATGAATAGCTCCAGCCAAATAAAGTCACCCATGGCATCAGTCAATTTCACCTCCCCGGTCCATGGAAGGCCCTTGTCAAGTATGTCCATTAAACCGTTTACAAACTCATCTCGGTAACCGTTCTGTTTTAGTAGGTTAACAAAACTTAAAGGGACATTTTTTTTTTTCCACTCCATAGCATTTCTGAAGCGGCTTGAAAGCATTAGGAAATCGCCACTAGCTTTCATAGTTGCGTACACTAGAGGTGTTTCCGGCACATAGCTAACCGATTCAAGATCCTGATAGGACTTTACCAACTCCTCGTATAAGCGGCTAAGTTCACTCGCCATTTCAATGGATTTGCCCTCGGAGTCAATCAGTTCATCAACAGTTCTTCTTACGTTCCTGGCAATGGGTCGGAAAATGAAGATTAACTCTATCAGAATAACTAATAGAGAAAAGATTAAAAGGATAATCTCCAGATTTCTAAGCTGGTCCACTTTCTCGTTGGCCTCTCGATCATATTCAAAAACAATGGCATCCATACCTTCAAGGAAGTTGGATTCATGGCTTAGAATATTGTTGATTTCTATTTTTAGCTTGAGACTGTCAGGGTTGGGATCATTTATAAGCTGATCTATTTTTTGAGCGCTTGTCACGATTTGTTGGTACTCATACATTATAGACTCATACTGCTCTTTAATTTGTTCGGAAGGTTTCCCTGTAATGCCCATTGCGGTATCACCTTGCAAAAGAGCTTGGTGTGAGCTGGTCCAAAGGTTTAGCGCATCCCTAAGTTGTTTTGCATACACCCTTGCGCTGTCGATATTATTTTGTTGCCCAATTTGCAGGGCCAGCTTACTGATCTTTTGACTTAGCATCCGCTGTCGACCTGCCACATTGATAGTGCGGGAGTCATCCTGTTGACTGCCAATGTAGCGCTGGACTACAAACTGGCTGATAATAATACTCAGCGCTATGGCTGATAGCGCGAGAATGTAAAAGAGCCCTAGTTTATCAAACTTTCGATGTTTACCGGATGGCATTATTCAATTTATACTCTTAATCTATTGGCAAGAATACGTAATTGAATTCAAGCCGCAAGGTTAAGTATCCGGAGATTACTCTTTAAAGCCTACGTATACGTAGCCACTTTCTACCTTAACCGGGTACGTAGCAAGATCACACTCGTTCCCATTGAGGTTTTTACCCGACTTCAGGGAGAATGCCTTTTTGTGATACGGACAAGCCACCTTCGGCTCATTTTTTTGTGATCCTATGATGCCTCGAGCAAGGATCATCTGTTGCTTGTGCGGGCATAGGTTCTGAGTGGCATACCATTCATTTCTACGGCTGAAATTGAATATGGCTATTTGAAGACCTCTATAAACGGCACATGCACCTCCGTTTTCAGGAAAGTCTTCAATAGAGGCCACCTTGAACCATGTATTCACCTCTTCAAGTGATACCGTTTCATAATTTATAAGTTCTTCGCCGATATTCATTCTTAAATCTTTTTGAAAGTTATTACCAGGCAGCTGGTATTTTTTGTCCACGTATTTCCTCAAATTTCTGAGTAGGATCCCCGGTTTCGGAGTTGATAAAATGACTAAACTTCGATCTGAGTTTAGGGTCATTCACTACCTCTTTCCATTCGCATTTGTAGGTATCAACCATGTACTGCATATCATTTTCAAGCTCATCACAAATACCCAGAGTATCATCGATGATTACTGATTTTAGGTGATTTAATCCACCTTCCATCTTGTTGAGCCATGTAGCAGTACGATTTAAGGGCTCGGCTGTTCGTATATAATATATTAAAAAACGATCGAGGTACTTGATGCAGGTTTCGGAGTCAATATCGCCCGCAAGGAGTTGGGCATGTTGAGGATTGGCGCCTCCGTTGCCGCATACGTACAGATTCCACCCAAGCTCAGTAGCTATGATACCGAAGTCTTTGCTTTGGGCTTCGGCACATTCGCGCCTGCAGCCAGAGACCGCCCCCTTTAGCTTGTGGGGAGCTCTAAGCCCGCGGTAACGATTTTCTACTTCAACGGCAAAAGAGACCGAATCATGTAAGCCAAATCGACACCAAGTGGACCCTACGCAGCTTTTAACCGTCCTGAGCGCCTTGCCGTAAGCATGTCCGCTTTCAAATCCTGCGTCAATAAGTTCCTCCCAGATCTTAGGTAAGTCTTCTAAGGCAGCTCCAAAAAGATCTATCCTTTGGCCTCCGGTTATTTTAGAGTACAGGTTATACTTCTTGGCTACTTCACCTAAAACTATCAGCTTATCAGGTGTGATCTCCCCTCCCGGAACGCGAGGTACCACCGAATAACTACCACCCTTTTGGATGTTGGCCAGGTAGCGATCATTAGTGTCTTGAATTGTATCTTGTTTCGTAACAAGATCGTTCCAGATACTGGCCATTAATGAAGCTACGGCCGGCTTGCATATCTCACAGCCGTCCCCGGAACCATAGGTATTTAGCAGGTCCTCATAGCTCTTAATATTTTTGATCTTGATCAGATCGTAAAGCTCTTGGCGGGTATAATCAAAATGTTCACAGAGTACCTTTCGAACTACCTTGCCCATTGACTTCAGGGTGTCATTTAAAATGTCTGCTACCATGGGCGAACAGGCTCCGCAGCCGGTTCCGGCTTTTGTGCAGCTCTTTACCTGGCCCACATTTTCCAGATTGCCCTCTTTAATGGCATTGACAATGTCCCCTTTAGTAATATTTTCACAGGAACATACCTGCGCGGAATCCGGAAGTGGTCCCAGCGCATCAGATCCTGCGTCGCCTCTGCTACCTAAGATTAGTTCCTCAGGGGCCGGTGGTAGCGCCAGTTCGTTATCCATAATCTGCCAGAGCATGTTGTATTGCGAAGCGTCGCCTACTAAAATCCCTCCCAAAAGTCTTTTGCCATCGGCGCTGAGGTTGATCCTTTTATAAATCCCCTGTTGTTCATCTTCAAAAACAATCGTTTTGGCTTCGGGTGTTTCGCCCAATGCGTCCCCAAAGCTGCCCACGTCAACACCTATAAGTTTAAGTTTAGTGGACATATCGCAGCCTTTAAATTCCTTTTTGCCTCCATCTGCCAACTGGTTTACCACCACGTCTGCCATGTCATAACCTGGCGCTACCAAACCATAGATCATGTTATTGTATAAAGCCACTTCGCCAATGGCATATATGTCAGGATCATTAGTTAGCAATTGATTGTCAACAATCACACCACCTCTAGGACCAGTATTAAGGCCACAGGTTGTAGCCATCTCGTCCCTGGGTACAATGCCACACGAGATCACCAGCATATCCACTTCCAAGTTGCCCCCGTCATTGAAGGCAAGTCTCTCAAGTTTTCCATTGCCTCTGATTTCCTTAGTATTCTTATTTAAGTGGATCTGTAGGCCTAAACTTTCGAGTGTTTGCCGTAGTGTGGCAGAACCATGATCATCTAACTGCCGGGGCATCAATCTAGGGGCAAATTCTATAATATGGGTTTCCAACCCCATATCCATGAGCGCTTTTCCTGCTTCAAGTCCCAGTAACCCACCTCCCAATACAGCTGCGGACTTAACATTTTTACCATAAGAAATAATGTTATCCAAATCCTCAATAGTTCGATACACAAAGACACCTGCTTTGTCGACTCCTGTTATAGGAGGTACAAGTGCGCTTGAACCTGTAGCTAACACCAGCTTATCGTATAATTCCTCATGTCCATGATGAGTAATTACCTTCTTATTTTCTCTGTCGATGGAGGTAACTAGCTCACCAGTATGTAATGTGACGTCGTTTTCCATATACCAGTTTTTTGGCGCCATACTGAGCTTTTCCGAGGAGCGCTCACTGAAGTATTCACTTAAATGGACGCGGTCATAGGCCGGGATGGGTTCTTCACCGAACACAACCAGTTCAATCTTGTCAGAGGAGGCTTTTGATCGTAGTTTTTCACAGAATTTATAACCTACCATACCATTCCCTACTACAACTACTTTTTTCATATCTAAGTATTTATACGTAAATATACGTAAATAAATTACTTAAAAACTAAAAATATTACGTAGTTTTACTTCAATTTAAGTAACTAACCCTAAGTATATGGGCAAACTAATTTTAGTAGGCGCTGGCCCCGGTGATCCGGAACTAATTACTTTAAAAGCCATAAAGGCTTTAAAAAGTGCAGATGTAGTCTTATATGATGCTTTGGCTAATGTAGCCCTTCTGGATTATTGTAAATCCGATTGTATAAAGGTGTTCGTGGGGAAAAAGTCAGGCATTCACGCTTATCAGCAGATCATAATCAATGATATGATCGTGGATTACGCCACACAATATTCAACGGTTATTAGGCTAAAGGGGGGAGACCCCTATGTTTTTGGTCGTGGTCATGAGGAGTTGGAGCATGCGACAGAGGCAGGTTTGGAGGTGGAAGTGGTTCCCGGGATCAGCAGCGCTCTGGCCGTTCCTGCCACTGCACAAATTCCATTAACGAAACGTGGCATAAATGAAAGTTTCTGGGTAGTAACAGGCACCACCACTTCAAGGTGTTTCTCAGAAGATATGGAGTTGGCGGCCCGGTCCAGTGCGACTATTATTATTCTCATGGGGATGAAAAATCTGCCAGGGATCTTGAACGTATTTCGAGCGTTTAGATCCAGCGAAGAACCGGTTGCGATTATTCAAAACGGAACTCTTCAAGATCAAAGGCAGGTGTTTGGCAACCTCAATACTATTGAGAGTGTAGTTTCCGATGAAGAAATTATCAATCCAGCCATCATCGTCATTGGGGCTGTGGTCAATGAACGTAGTATTGATGAAAAGACCTGGTTAGCAAATGTACATGCGGAGGTGCAGACTACTAAAGTGGCTTTTTGATCCATGGAGGGAAACGTACTTTTTCCGGTTTTCTTAAAGTTAGATCGGCTGCATACCCTGCTGGTTGGTGGCGGGTATGTCGGATTGGAGAAGCTAGAGGCTATTTTAAGGAATTCCCCGGAAGCTAAAGTCACTATTTGTGCTAAAGAGGTGCTACAGGAAAAGATACTAACGTTGGCAGAGAGCCATCCACATATCTCGATCATTGCAAGGCCGTATGAAAAGAAATTTTTAAAAGGTAAGGACGTAGTGATCATGGCTACGGACAGCAGGGATCTTCATGAGAAGATCAAAACCCATTGTCGTAAACGGCATATTTTGGCGAACGTGGCTGATACTCCGGACTTGTGTGACTTCTACCTTGGTTCTGTGGTGAAAAAAGGAGATTTGAAAATCGCTATTTCGAGTAATGGGAAATCACCTACTATCACAAAAAGGATCAGAGAATATTTAGAAGAGGCTATTCCCGATGATATTCAAATCCTACTGGATAAAATGAAGGAGATAAGAGATCAGCTTAAAGGCGATTTCGAGTATAAAGTAAAGGAGCTTAATCGGGTGACCAAAAGTTGGAATGGCAATAGCTAAAACGCAGATTAACTCAGCACGTTTTTTAGCGGCTAATCAAGGCATTGATGAGGTTAACGCTCAGGATCCAAATACTGAAAATGGTCTTCCTGCTGCACTATTATATAGTCAAAGGATGTCTTGTACTTTACTTGAGTTTGATCTCGAAGCCAATGAGCTCCTTCAGCTGGCAGTACGTGGTCAGCATATAAAACGTTGGAGTATTCCCAGGGACCAATATCCTATGAACCGTAAGGGGTATTTAGCGTGGCGATCTATGTTGAAACAGATGCATGCGAACCTAATGCGGGATATTTTGACAACTCATGGGTATACACAAAAGGAGTGCGATCGGGTTTCTGATATTATTCTAAAAAAAGCTTACAAAAAGGACTCGGTTGTGCAAACCCTTGAGGATGTAGTCTGCCTGGTATTTCTAAACTACTATTTTGATGAGTTCTTGAGCAGGCACGATGATGACGAAGCGAAGATTATATCGATTCTGCGAAAAACATGGAGTAAGATGAGCCTGAAAGGACAACAGGCTGCTCTTCAACTTAAACTTTCAGATCAGGCTTCTGAGATGATCGATAAAGCCCTTTGAAGCCTGATATGCTCATTACCATTTTGATTTCAGCTCGCTGAGACCCAGGTGATACAAATCCGGTAAGATGATAAGTTGTACTCACGATTGACAAAACTTATTTTTGTTATTTATGAGCAAGAAGATCGCCTGTGAATCATGTGGACATAAGTTCTCAGGAAACTATTGTAATTTCTGCGGTGAAAAAGTGATCAAAGAGGACGATCGCAGGCTTAAACATTTATTCTCTGAGGTTTTTAACGCTTTTACCTTTGTTGATAGCAAACTATGGTATACGCTAAAAGTGATGTTGGTTTCGCCCGGTAGGTTTCCTCGTGATTATGTCGAAGGTAGACGACTGAGGTACATGCGGCCCATTGCGCTTTTTTTTATGGCCAATCTCATTTATTTTCTCTTTCCTTTGATCAATACCTTTACCACAGACTTACAAATACAGTTAAATGGGTTTTTCTACAGTGATTTGGCTACGAGTATGGTAGATGGCTTTTTGTCAACAAGTAGCTCTACCTACGAAGAGTTTGAGCTTCTTTACAATACTAAAACTGCTGGGTTTTCTAAGTTGCTACTTATCGTTTTTGTATTGATCCAGGCGATATTTTTTGCTCTGATTCATATAGGAAGTACAAAGCGGCTGATGGCAGATCATGTTGCAATTAATATGGAACTAATGAGTTTCGTTCTACTTATTGGAATTGAGTTAATGGCCATTTTCCTTTCCGTGGTTGTATTGATTACCAAATGGGGATTTTTGTTTTCGAACTTTTACCTTACAGGTGTCATAATTGTACTATTGGGGTGGTATTTTTTTCATATGGAAAAAAAATTTTACGGGTTTAAAGGAATTAGACGAATCATAAATGCTTTATTTTGTCTGGTAAGTACGGCAGTTACTCTAATGATATATAGAGGGTTGTTATTTTTTATCACTTTCTGGTCAACCACATAACCCAGGACAGCCCTGCTGCATCATAAATTATATGGGCAACAAAGCCACTCATTGAACATAAAGTTTTAAAGAGCGGCTCTGGTATCATCAGTCCTTGTTACGCTTAATGACGTTTTGGCGTCTAAGCGCTTTGTAGCAGCCAATTGATTATAGCTTGCATAAACTCCTAGCATTGATAACCCGTAACTCCTTTCCATTTGGTCATGTACAATGAAGCAATAGCATCTCCAAGAATGATTAATTTTCCACCTCCTTTCAGCGATTTGTATACGCCAAAGGGGTCATCTTCGGATTGGTTAGCTTCATTTGATTCGATTTATTCACTTAACAATTATGAATATAATTACCAGTATCTCTTATTAAGGTGGCAGATTGTCAGATTAATTATTCTGATCTCAATGTTTCTACCGGATTCACTAAAGCTGCTTTTATCGTCTGGTAGCTAATCGTTGCTACGGTTATGACAAAAGCGATTAGAATAGCGGAGCCAAAAATCCACCATGAAAGATTGGTTCTATAGCTGTAATCATCAAGCCAACTTTGCAGGTAGAAGTAGGCAATGGGAGTGGCAATAACACCCGCTACCAGAATTAATACACCAAACTGCTTCGATAATAGCATCCAGATCCTACCAACACTGGCGCCAAGTATTTTTCGTATGCTAATCTCTTTTGCTTTTCTTTCTGCGAAGAATGCGGCCATGGCGAATATGCCGAGTGCTGAAATGAGTATGGTGATAATACTAGAAATAGTGGCTAACTTACTTATGCGTTCTTCATTCCTATATTTTCTTTCCAGATCATCGCTGGCAAATTCATAATCAAAAGGACTGTCTGGGTACATCGACTTATAGGTCCTTTCTATCTCCGTTAAAGCGGTGGAAATATTGATGTTCGGATTGATTTTTATGTTTATGACGGACGACCTGCCGATGAAGTCAAAGTAATAAATCGTTTGCGGTATGGGATCATAGGCCGTTTGGTTTAATAAATTTTCGACAATACCAATTATGGTGAACTCTTCGCCAAAAGCGTCAATGTTTTTTCCAATTGGATCTTTAAAACCCAGGTAGTCGACGGCGGCTTGGTTGATGATCATAGTGAGTGAGTCTGTGGCCAAATTCTTATCAAAGTTTCTGCCTTCCAGAATTTTCCAATTCACCACCTGCCCAAAATCGTGACCCACGGCGTTAGTGATAAACTGGTCCTGCATGCCTTCTTCTTTACCCTCCCAGCTAAAACCACTGTTATTAATCCAGGTATTGGTGACTTCACTTTCTGATGTTGACACGGCAGAAGCAATGTTTCCTTCAATCAAGGCGTTTTTGAAATTCGGGAAGTTGTCATACTCTTCGCCTGACTGAAAATACATAGTAATTAAGCCATCCACATCATAGCCTAACGGTCGGTTTTTAGCATGTTGAATTTGTTGATCAACCACCATAGTTCCGATAATAAGAATGATGGAAATAGAAAACTGGAAAACGACCAATATTTTTCTGAGCAAGCCTCCGCCCGCGGAAACTTGTCTTTTCAATGACTTAATCGGCGAAAATGATGATAATAATAGAGCCGGATAGCTGCCTGCGAGTATTGAAGTGAACAAAACAAATCCTATACTGGCTAACCAAAACGTTCCACTTTGCAATGGAATGGACAGTTCGATGTCTATAATCCGGTTAAAATAGGGCATTGAAATTACCGAAAGCACAAGTGCGGCGATAAAAGAGATAATGGTAATGAAGAGGCTTTCTGAATAGTATTGGGTTCGTAGTTGGCCCTTAAGAGACCCAAGTGATTTACGAATTCCAATTTCTTTAGCTCTTTTATCCGCGCGTGCAGTATTAAGGTTCATAAAGTTTATGCAGGCCAGTAGGAGTACAAACAGACCAATAATTCCAAATAACCAGACGTATGTAATTCTTCCACCCGAGTTTATGCCGTTCGTATACTCACTATAAAGGCGCCATTTAGCCATAGGGTGTAGAAAAAGTTCGGGCTTAAATCGTTTGCCCTGATCTTCCGGCATATTGTCGTACTTCACCTGGTTAATGGCCATTGATGCGGTTTCCGAATTTGCACCGTCTTGTAACTTAACAAATACTCGAAACCAACTTGCACCCCATCCAACCCGACCTTCTAGGTCGCGCATGTCTTTATAAAATTCCCATTCACCCATGTAATCAATTTCGTTGAATTTGGTGTTTCCATGGATGTCCTCGTAGATCCCTGCAACGACCAGAGTCCTATCGTCGGCTAGCGTCACGCTTTCACCCATGGCCGGCTGATCTCCAAAAAAAGAATTTTTAAAGGATTCAGAAATAAGGATGGTATTCGGTTGTTCCAGGGCCTTACGTGAGCCTTGAATCATTTTTATTGATATGATTTCAGGTCCTTCGGGTTCGATGAAAACTCCTCTTTTACGGATAACCTTGTCGTCTGCTTTGAAGACGTAGCTGTTATTGTAAGATGATGGCACTTCATGTTCAAAGAGGTTAGTATAATCCTGCCTGAGGATAGGCGCCAACTGCAGAGCCTGACCTTGCCACGTTTGAATTTCTGATTCAAAAGTCTGATTTTGATAAACCTGAGCTATTCGGTCGTAGCTCTCATGATATTTGTTAAAGCTCGTTTCGTACTCTATCCAGACGCCAATCAATAAAGCCACTGCCATCCCAAGTGCAAGGCCTGCTATATTAATAGATGAAAAAGCTTTGTGACGTAATGTATTACGCCAGTGAATTTTGAAATAATTTTTTATCATAACTAAGTTGTTTGAGTTTGACCGTTTGTTTTTAATGGCAAAAGGCCTGACATAGTTAAAGACCTGATACCAGTAGTTGAGCTTAGCTCTTGTTGTTGTTTTATTACTGCGTGTATGGTGAAATTTCTCATCTAAGTCTCCAAGTACTTCTTCAGCCAGCTCATCTTTGATGAACCAACAGAGTAGTTTACCAGCATAATATGGAGGTTTTACGTCCACTTATTCTGCTCTTAAGCTTTCAACAGGATTAGTAAGCGCTGATTTTATGGCTTGATAGCTAACCGTAACTAGAGTAATAAGAAGAGCTCCCAGGCTCGCATAAATGAAAATCCAAATGGATATATCCATTCGATAGTCATGCTTGGTAATCCAGCTATTTAATGCGTAGTAGGCAATTGGCGCCGCGATAAAAGAGGATAGCATAACGAGGGCTACAAAATCCTTTGTTAACAGTTGCCAGATGTTTCTTACCGTTGCTCCCAGCACCTTGCGAATACCAATTTCCTTAGTACGTTTTTCTGTCATAAAAGCAGCTAGCCCAAACAGGCCTAAACAACTGATTAAGATGGCAAGAATGGCAAAGAATGCGGCCAATTGACCTGTTTTCTCTTCGCCTTTAAATTTATTGGCATATTCATCTTTCATCACCTTGAAATCAGTGTAAGCTCCAGGAGCCAGATCACGGTAGACAGCCTCTATTTTTGTAATAGCCTCTCCTTGGGGGTAGTCTTTACGGATTCGAATAAACTGCCAAAACTGTTCGCGCTGAGTTAAAAACATGATAGCTGGTTTGCTGGACGCAAATGGGTCGCCTTTGATCAAATCTTTGACCACGCCGATAATGGTGAATTGAGGCGAGCCCCAGTAATCATTACTACTGTATAGTGTCATGCCTACAGGATCTTCTAGTCCCATTTTTTCCTGTGCGGATTCGGTTATCACGACCGCCGTGTTGTCCGTTTTGTTATCACGTGAGAAATCCCGACCGGCGATAACTTCCCAGCCCACAGCCTTCCCATACTCGTGATTAACTCTAATGGTGTTAAATGAAATATTTACATTTGGATCGGAGCCTTCCCAACTAAAACCACCGTTGTTGCCCAGCGTATTGGTCAAGGGATAATTTGACTCCCCAACTTCTTCTACCACGCCTGTTTTAATTAATTCATTTCTTAGCGTTTCCCGTTTGCCTTCCAGTTCAGATGACCGTTTTGGCATCATAAGTAACCCGTCACGTAAATAGCCCACTGGCCTGTTTTTCACAAACTGTATTTGCTCATAGATAATCACCGTCCCTACAATTAGGGCAATAGAAACGGTGAATTGGAAAACAACGAGTACCTTTCTAGGTAGAGCGGAATATTTACCTGTTTTGAATGTTCCCTTTAATGACTTAACCGGATGAAATCCGGATAGGAATAGCGCGGGATAACTGCCGGCAAGTACACCTGTAAGAAGTGTAAAGCCAACCCCCGATACCCAGAATAAAGGTTCATTCCATGGGATACTCATTTCTTTTCCGGCAATTCCATTAAACATATCCATAAACAGGGATACTAGAATCAGAGAGACTAGAAACGCTAAAAACGCTACTAATACCGATTCGCTCAAAAATTGATAGATGAGTTGAATTCTGGCGGAACCCATGCTTTTACGTACGCCAATTTCTCGCGATCTATTTTCAGATCTCGCGGTACTAAGATTCATAAAATTGACGCAGGCCAACAGCAAAACAGCGAACCCAATAGCGATGTAAAACCAAATTATTATTACTCTTGGACTGGTCGCTAACTGGCCGTTTTCAAACTCAGAATTGAGATGCCATTCACTCATTGGGTGCACGAACAGCTGCACTTGCCTATCCGGATCCCGGTGAGGATTATAGAGATCTTTAATTAGAGCCGAGGCCTCAGACCAGGATACTCCCTCCTTGAGTTCTAGAAAAAGGTACATGTTTTGATTGTCCCAGACGTTTAAGTCTGACCATCCATAGAGATATAAGTCTAGCGGTGCAAGGTATTCCGCACCGGCAAATTTTGAGTTACTTGGAATGTCTTTATAGACACCTGTAATAGTGAGGTTTCCTTGCTCATTAAACTGTATAACCTCTCCGACAGGGTCAATTTCACCAAACATTTTATGCGCTAATGACTCTGAAAGCATAATGGTCTGTAGCTCATTAAGTCCATCAGAGGTGCCTGATACCAATTCTAGGCTTAACATCTCAATGCCTTCAGGCTGAATATGGTATCCATCTTCCAGATAGTGATCGTTTTCGTAACTGATCAGGCGTTCCTCTAAACGCCAACGTACCATAACCACATTTTCAAATTTGTTTGGGTAGTTGTCTTTGATGTAGGTGCCTAATCCGGTGGTTACCACGTCATTCGTTTCTAACTCACCGTCGTACATACCGTTAAACATCACGTGACCAATGCGATCATAGTTGTCGTGGTATTTGTTAAAGGATAGTTCATCATATACCCACATACCAATGAGCATGGCCACAGTCATTCCCACGGCCAGTCCACCGATGTTGATAAATGAGTAGCCTCTATTTTTGTTGAGGTTACGATAACCGATTTTTAAATAATGTAGTTGCATGTTGTTATTTATTAAGTTTGACCTGTATTTTTTTAAGGCAAAAGGCCTGAGATAATTCAGTACCTGATACCAGTAATTGAGTTTGGCTTTGAGTGGTGATTTATTATTTAGGGTTACATAGAATTTCTCGTCAAGATCGCCCAATACTTCTTCAGCAAGTTCATCTTTGATGAACCATTGTAGTAAGCGAATGGCTGCTTTAGGCGGACCTATGAATTGAGAATTCATCAGTTAAAATTTTTTGATTGATTCATTAGCGAATAAGATGTATCACTCGTATCGTAGTGCATCTACAGGGTTGCTGCGTGATGCCTTGACAGTATGA
>CALBPF010000006.1 GCA_937899105.1 uncultured Flammeovirgaceae bacterium
GTCACGAATGAAATCCAGAAAATTAAAGTTTTTGAACCAATCATGATTATTGACAACTTCCGCCGAGTTATCTCCACAGTCGAAGTCAAGGAATTTTCTTAGCTGATTTTCTACGCACCTAAGGTTATGACTCAGTATTTCTTCATTGAGTAAGTTTCGCTCTTCGGATTTTCCGGAGGGATCACCCACCATACCCGTGGCGCCTCCTACTAAAGCTATGGGTTTATGACCTGCACGCTGGAGATGAACCAAAGTCATAATCTGTACTAAGCTGCCTATATGCAGAGAATCGGCGGTCGGGTCGAAACCAATGTAGGCGGAAGTTACTTCCTTATTTAATAATTCCTGGGTACCCGGCATAATATCATGGATCATACCACGCCATTTTAACTCTTCTATGAAATCGGTCATCTATTTTATTTTAAAGGCTGCAAATATAATAGCTTGCAGCGCAAAATGTGATAGACCTTTTCTTTTTAGATTGCTGTTCTTGCCTGACAAGAAATAAAACTTGCTGTTAAGAGGTGAATTTAGAACCGTAATATATGCACAGCGATAAATTTATTGACGATCTAACAAGTTGATGATTAATGATTGTTAATACACAGGATTGTTAAATCATAGTATAGCTTTCCCTGTTTTATTAGCTTTGATAGCCTAAACAACAAATATCTATGCACCAACCAGATTCACTTAATCAAGTAGCGGAATTCCATCATACATTTCAACATCCTGTGTTGAGCGAACCTACCATCCCCGATGAGAAAAGATCTGCTCTGCGGGTATCGTTGATCGCTGAGGAACTACAGGAACTCGCGGATGCCATTGAGGCAAATGATCTTGTGGAAGTTGCTGACGCTTTGTGCGATATACAATATGTGCTTTCAGGGGCAATACTTGAATTTGGCTTAGGAGATAAGTTTAAAGCGCTTTTTAATGAGGTACAGCGCTCTAATATGAGTAAGGCCTGTGCCACTGAGACTGAAGCAGAAGCTACTGTCAAACACTATACTCAAGAAAGAAATACTCCTTGTTATTTTAAAAAGATTGATGGCCGGTACCTTGTGTTCAGAACAGAAGATAATAAGACACTAAAATCAATTAATTATTCTCCGGCTGATTTAAAAGCAATATTGGATCAGTAGTCTTCGCCCATGTAAACGGTATCTCCAACTGTACTATTTTCCATTGGAACAGGGCTGGCCATACAGCATGTAGATCCCAAAAGGAATTTACCTAATTCGTCGCCGATCCGGAAGGTATGTCCTAACTGAGCTCGGCTGTCAAGCACAATTGTTCCTACAGCGGGACCGCCAACTATAGATATGAACCAGTTCTGACCATATCGATCTTCTAGCCGAAGATTTATACGTTCGTTGCGGAGGGCCGGAAGTGATGGATCGTGCTTATATACCCATGGGCGTAGGAGCACAAGATCACCTTTTATATGCTCTATCTCTCTTAAAGTGAGGTCAGAGGAAGAATGGATTCGGTGGTAGTTGTTATTATGAAGAAAAACATTGGAAAAGTAGTGATTATCATTAATGAAACGGCCCGTCTTACCGAAGATCGTTCGCACACTTCTTTTATCCCCTTTAACATTTATTTCTCCAAGGTCTCCCACGCGTCCATAATCGCATAGCAGCCCTTCACATGGCCAAATAAATTCGGAATTGAACTTAGGTAGTTGCTTATAGACCCGAGTGAAGAAGTCTTGAAAACTCCTGTATTGCTCTCGGCCCGACTCAGATCTGAATTGTTGAAGATAAGACTGGTCCTTGTAATTAAATTGGCAGTATGGCCTTATAATGTATTTTGTAAACGATTTATTATACAGTGATGCGTAAGCTTTCGATATCAATCTTTGAAGTTGTGAGGGTAAATTACCCCATACATTAAGTGATATGAAACGATAAATAGAAGTGATCATCAAACAAATAGTTTTGAACAACAGGTTCAACGCACTACAGCTACAGGGGATGCCAACTTTCAGTTTTTTTATACGAACAACTTCAGATTCAGCCTCAATAGTGTTTTTTAACGGCTAAATGTAAAACTCAAGTTGAAAGACAGGTGAGTTCTTTTCCTGAATCGGGTTTACAGCAATAATCGATAACGTATTGTAAGCTGTTATGAATTCTGCGCGGCTTATTCTTTCCTTACTTTCCCCAGGTATAATCTTATGATACTGCATTCTTCCGGAGTCGTTAGCAGTAGCGGAGTACATTTTTTTATATTGGAACGGTATGGGAGATTGCACAAACCGCACGTGCTAGTGATAGGTATTTTTAAATTCTACGAAAAGCATCTGGTTCTGAAGTCGATTATAGTCAGAAAGAAGCTTGTAGGCAGATTCAGGAACATAATTATGTTGATGTTTCATATGCTCTATTTTTTCTGTAAGCTCTTTTATATAGAATTGGATCTGTTCTATATTTTTGCACTGTCTGGGTTTAACAAAATTCTTTTTAACAAAGCCAAAAAAATCAAACTCTAGTTTCTTCCTTTCAAATGCTGTCATACCGTTATGTGTAAAAATACACTCTATGTGTCACATACTTCTATTTCAAATATATTGAAATAATTGATTCTAATAACTAATCGTAATAAATTTTTGTGTAAAAATGCACAGCTATATTTTTAATGCGGTCTAAGTGTTGGCGTCTAAATCCTTGATTACCAGATTTATGACAAACTTCATTCCATATTATGATTAGTTGCTGTATAGGAGCTCTAGCTTTGGTAACTAAGTATTTGATTATATTAGAGGTACAACCATAAAAATTAACTTGAATAACTAAAATGGAAGAGGGCGGACCAAGCGATTTTTTAGTCACGTTTCATAAAATCATGATTTATGGTGCGATTGCCATGCTTATTGTGGCATTTTTAATATGGCTTTTTCATCAAATAAAAGTGTCATCAATAAAAAACTATAAGGCTAAGTATGATTTTATTAGGAAAAATGAAATCCAGAATTATAAGTATGCCTTTATAGTGGTTGCTGTTGGCGTGGCAATGTTTATTAACACCTATGGAAAAGATACGCTCACATTTGATACGGTCTGGTTTCTGGTTCGTGGCTTTATATCAGTGGCAGGCGGTACGCTTGTAGGTTATATTGGTTCCCTTATTTTACAGTATTATTATCCTACTAAGCTTGATCGAAAGCTTAAGAAATGGCGATATACGCCTCGGATAAACCCACAGTCCGGTAACAAAATGAGGCTTTTAAGGGAAGATGAGGAAGATGTGCATTTGGATGAAGGTATGAGGGCTGAAGAGGATGTGTTTTCAGTAGACTATGATGTTTGGATAGATGAAATGACGGGCCGAACCCAGGTTGAAAAGTACCCGGGGCATTTAGAAGCTTTGCAATGTAATAACTGCGGATTTTTTACAATGAAGGTGGCCAGAGAAGAAATAGTGCGTGAGGCTACTGCCGAGAAAGAGGGGGAACTAATTAAACATTACGAGTGCCAATATTGTGGTTCTGTACGAGCAACACAATTTAATATTGCGAAAGAACATAATTATGAGGACTATACTCCTGAAAAACTGGCTTTTAAGAAAAATACATCAGTTAATATGGTGAAGCTGGAGATATTAGGCACTAGTGGAAATAAGAAAAATTATACCTTTCAAAGTGTGGAACAGGCTGAGAAATTCCTGTCGGAGTTTGATATGGATAGCGCCCAATAATCATAATTTTTTTCCTTTAATAAAAGGATTGGCACTCTTTTAGTAATAAGTGCGTTTGTATAAATAAATTTTTGAGAATATGAGAAAGATATTGTCGGGTTTGATCTTACTTTCCCTGATTGCCACTTACACATTGGCAGGTCCTTTTATTGAAGATGACAGCCTTGCATTAAAACCAAAGAAACATTACGGCCAGGAAGCCAGACTGGTGAGTCAAATCTTAACCACCTATCACTTCAAAAAAATAGCCCTTGATGATTCCCTTTCCGCTGTAATTCTTGATAACTATATATCAACGTTAGATAACAATAAGTCCTACTTTACTCAGTCTGATATTACCGAGTTTGAGCAGTACCGAAACAAACTTGACGATATGACCACTCTTGGTGAAGTTGATGTCGCTTTCGTAATTTTTAATAGGTTCAGAGACCGTTTTAATCAACGAATGGAGTATGTAAGGGGTAAGCTGACTTCAAGAGCCTATGACTACACTAAAGATGAGTTTTATCAGACAGATCGTGATAATGAAGATTGGGCGGTTAATGGAGATGAGCTAAATGAATTGTGGAGAAAGATTATTAAAAGTCAAACACTTAGCTTGAAACTTAGTGGAAGATCACAGGACGAAATAGAGGAAAATATTGCTAAACGCTACAAGCGATTTCAAAAGAATGTGGATCAGTATACTTCAGAAGATGTTTTTGAATTGTATATGAATACTGTAGCCGAGGCTTTTGATCCTCATACAAATTATTTCTCGCCCAGAACTTCCGACCGATTTAAGCAGAATATGAGCTTATCGCTTGAAGGAATAGGCGCCAGGCTACAGATGGATAATGATTTTACTAAGATCGTACAAATTATGCCTGGTGGCCCGGCTGAAAAAAGTGGGCTCCTTCATGACAATGATCGTATAGTGGGTGTGGCACAAGGTGCTGATGGCGAGATGGTAGATGTAATTGGCTGGCGCTTAGATGATGTGGTGCAACTTATTAAGGGACCGAAGGGTACCACGGTTCGGCTGGAAATTTTAGAGGCGAAAAATGGTATGAATGGTAAGCCCGCAGAGATTACACTGATACGCGATAAAATAAAGATCGAGGATCTGGAGGCTAAAGCAGAAGTAATTGATCTTAATGATAGTGGACAAAGTCATAAAGTGGGTGTTATAACGTTACCCGGCTTTTATATGGATTTTGAAGCGTACCAAAATGGTGACCCTGATTATAATAGTACTACAAGGGACGTCAAACGATTAATTAAGGAATTGAAAAGTAAGGGTATAGATGGCTTGATGGTGGATCTTAGGAACAATGGTGGCGGTTCATTAGCGGAAGCCATTGATTTGACCGGGCTATTTATTAAAGATGGTCCCGTAGTACAGGTGAAGACATCGGGTAATAAAATTGAAGTAGGTAAGGACGATGACCCTGAACTACTTTGGGATGGACCACTTGCAGTAATGATCAACAGGTTTAGCGCCTCTGCTTCTGAAATATTCGCTGGGGCAATCCAGGACTACGGCAGGGGAGTAGTGATAGGAGAGCAAACTTTTGGTAAGGGTACGGTTCAAAATGTTATAGACCTTGGAAGATATATTGATGTGCCTGACGGTGAGAAAGTAGGACAGTTGAAACTTACACTCCAAAAATTCTATCGCGTTACCGGTAGTAGTACCCAGCACCTGGGAGTGGATCCTGACATTAACTTACCGTCCGCTTTTGATGCAAGCGAGTTCGGGGAAAGCTCTAATCCGAGTGCACTCCCTTGGGACCAAATAGCCGGCACTAAATACGATTTAACAAATGATGTCTCTTCACGGTTAATTGCACAACTTAATACTGATTATGAGAATAGGTTGACTTCGGACATTGATCTGAAGAATCTGGTGGAGGAAACAGTTGAGTTAAAACAGAATTTAGCGAGGACGGAGATTTCTCTAAACGAGGAAGTGCGAAAAAAGCAAATGGAAGAAGCAGAAAAGAAAAGGGCTAAGCGCAGTGGACTTTCAGGTACAAAGATTGATCCTGAAAATAAGACTGAAAGTGAAGGCCTTCAAATGGATGATAAGTATCTAAAAGAGGGTATTATTATCTTGTCTAGTATTATCGATTCTATTGGATAGATTATATACCCTGCGATGTAACTCTTTATATTAAATACCTGGTCATGAGACTAATGACTGCTATTTTCGTTTTTGGGTTTATTAATGGCCTGGCTCAGGCTCCTGATTCTCTGTTGCTAAAAAGTATTTATTTTGGCGGCGGCAGCTATTATGTAGATGATACCCAGGTGAGTGAATTGTACGATTTTATTGACGCTGTCCCGTCGCTTCAAGATTATGAGATAATAATTTTTAGTCACACGGATAATATTGGTGGGAAAGAGTATAACGAGTGGCTATCCCGGATGCGTAGCGAAGCTGTTCGTCAGGAGCTACTGTCCAAAGGCATTGATATTGAACTTATAGAAATCCGAGATTTTGGACTTAAAAATCCACTCTACGCTAATTATTCATGGCAAGGTAGAAAATTAAATAGGAGAGTGGATGTTATTTTATGGCCGGTAGTTTTCTAAGCTACTTGTTAGTTGTTCCTTCATACATATCCGTAAATAGACTATCTATTGGCTCCCATAGCTCTATCTTATTATTGTCATTATCGAGGATATGAACGAATTTACCATATTCGTACACCTCTATTTCATCCAAAACCTTAACTCCATTTGCTTTCAACTCTTTCACAAGATCTTCAAGGTTTTCCACCCGGTAATTGATCATAAACTCCTTTTGTGAAGGCTCAAAATAATTGGTATCATCTTTAAATGGGCTCCATTGCAGGTAGCCTTTCCTATCAGAATCGTCGGACAAACGAAATTCGAATAAAGATCCATACTCATTGGTTTTTAATCCAAGATTTTCTGCATACCATTCTTTGGTCTTTTGAGGATCAGGCGTTTTAAAAAATATGCCTCCAATTCCAGTTACTTTTTTCTTAGCCATAGTCTTATTATTTAAGCAGTTTTAGTTCTTAGAATAGATGATGATATTAAAGCGACGATGAACCCAATAACAAAGACAGTGAGGAACATTACCGTAAATTGTAGAAATGGGTTATCCCAAAATTCTTTTTGTGCTTCCAGGTCTTTTTTTGCTATTTCAAAATCTGCTAGACTCATTGAAGCTTTCATTTCATCTAAATAATGAGCAAAATATGTTTCGTTAAAATCCGGATTTAAATACAGAATGTAAAGGAGGTCGTAAGCTCCGAATGCAAGAGCTGGAACAAGCGCTACTAGTACTCCCATTCCCAGTGCCTGGCTAAATGTCATATTACCATTTAATTCTACATTTCGATATTCCCGGATGCCCAGAAATACAAATACCATACAAACGATCATGCTTGCATAGCCAATGATTTCACCGGTTTCGTAATTAGGTTCACCATCAGATATTACCCATACAACAAGATGAATCCCGACTAAAACCAGCGAGGCATAAAGCCCATTTTTAATAATTAAGTTTTTCATTATCAGTAATTTTCGTGAGTTTCGAAATAATACATAATAAAGGTAAAATCGCTCGTACTTCAGTACCAATCATTAATATGGTACGTTAGTACCATTAAATTAAACCCATAGTCTGGGCGTTTTTGATAGCTTCTGTTCTACGTTTAGCTCCGAGTTTGGAAAGGACATTTGAAACATGAGTTTTGACCGTGCTCTCACTAATGAATAGACTTTCACCGATTTCTTTATTTGATTTGCCCTTTATCATTTCAGCAAATACCTCGCTTTCGCGGACGCTGAAATCTAACTCTTCTGCCCTTTTTTTATTTAAAATGACTCCCTCATCTACTTTTTGCTTGTTTAGTAGTTTTCCGATCAGTATTCCAAAACCAATAAATATTGCAGCAAGTGTTACAGCCAAAATTTCATTAGTAAAGGACTGAGTAGTTAATGAGTATTTGCTAAGTTCTACTAAAAGCATTAGAGCTATGGCCAATAGCCCGAAACGAAATACTATTCTTTTCACGAGCTAAAAATTAAACAAATGAAAACAGTATTACCAATAGGTATTTTTAAAACAGGCTGAGCTGCCCTGAATGCCTCAGCGCAGGGCCACTTACTGTCATTCCACCATACTTATATGACATACGTCTCTCTGATTGGATAATTTTATCAAACTGCGAGCGATCAGGCTTGAAATTGGACTCTATATTTAAAGCCTGTTTATGTAGATTATAAAGCGCTTTCTTCTTATCCGAACGATCAATTTTGGCTTTGTTAACCACATTTTTTAAAATGGTGATAGTCTCATCATATACTTTTAAAGGCACAGGAAACGGATACCCGTCCTTACCGCCATGTGCAAATGAAAAGCGGGCTGGATCTTTGAACCGGCTTGGCGTACCATAAATAATCTCGCTTACTAAAGTAAGAGATTGAAGAGTTCTCGGACCTAACCCTTTTGTCAACAAGAGGTCCTCGAAGGTAGAAACACCTGAATCATGCGCCAGAGCCAAGACACTACCTAACCGTTTTAGATCAACATCCATACCGTTAACACTATGCCGGCGTGGCATTTTAATGTGTCTAACCTCTTTAATAATTCTATCAGGGTTATTCTTACTTATTTCAAGTATTACTTCTTTGGTTTCTGCAGATTCCGCAGCGGTAAGATTTAAAATCGGCCCCTTATTTTCGCCGCAAACGGCTTTATGAGGTTCTTGAACAAAGGATTTAATACTGTCGGAATGCCAGTGGTATCTTCTGGCAAAGCCATTATTAGCATTCATACCTTGCTGAACAACTGCCCACTTACCCTCAGTCGTAACAATAAAGCTGTGCAAATAGATGTTATAGCCATCCTGTACAGCAGTATTATCTACCTTCGCACTGAGTTTGCTGCTATTTACCAAAGCCCTACCGTTTAATCCGGTCTTGTTAGCAACAGCCGTGAGTTCTTGAGGAGTTTGCAAAGAGTATTTGCCCCTTCCACCGCATACGAATATACCTAACTCTTTTGATCTTGGATTGATGGCTTTTTTTAATGCACCCATTACAGATGTTGTTATACCGGAGGAATGCCAGTCCATGCCTAGCACACAGCCCAATGATTGAAACCATAATGGATCGCTGAGCTTTGTCAGAAAAGCATCTCTCCCATAGTCTTGAACTATGACTTCTGAAATTTCGCCGCCGAGTCTGGCCATTCTATCGGCAAGCCAATGAGGCACCTTTCCATTGTGTAAGGGTAAGTCTGCATGTCCTGAATTTTTCATAAACAATTATACTAATTTAATTAGTAAATAAAGCTAAATATATTAGTAAATTTTGACGCACAGATTTCATTAGTTAGCTTAGAAAGATGGGAAAAAGGTATACTATATTTTCACTTGTATGTGTTGCTATCTCCGTTGGCACAGTTATCGGCCAGAAGTCTTATTTCCCAAATCAATATTGGCAAGAGAAGAATCCTGGTGAATTAAATGTTAAGGCAGACGCAATTGGTGAAGCTGTTGAATTCGCTCTTGGCAACGAATATCAAGGTTCTAGGGATTTACGCCAGGCAACACTTAAAGGATTTGATAGGGAACCTTTTCATGAGATTGTGGGCCCTACGAAAAAGAGGGGTGGGCCGGCCGGGTTAATCGTTAAAAATGGATACATAATTGCGAAATGGGGTGACTTAGAACGCGTTGATATGACTTTTAGCGTTACCAAAAGTTATCTTTCCACTGTTGCCGGATTGGCTTATGACAGGAAGTTAATTTCTGTAAAAGACAAAGTAAGCGACCTGTTATGGGATAAAACTTTTAATGGGAAACATAATGAGCAAATAACCTGGGATCATCTGTTAACACAATCCTCAGATTGGTCTGGTTCCTTATTTGGGATGCATGACTGGGCTGACCGTCCGCCTCGCGAAGGTGATATTGATGATTGGAAAAACCGCGAATTTGCAGAACCGGGAAATAAATTTGAATATAATGATGTGCGTGTCAACGTGCTGAGTTATTCACTGTTAAATCTCTGGCGCAAATCGTTACCTCAAGTACTTAAAAAAGAAATTATGGACACAATTAGCGCCTCGACTACATGGAGGAGGTTTGGGTATGATCATTCCTGGGTAATCATCGATGGTTATAAAGTGCAGTCTGTT
>CALBPF010000007.1 GCA_937899105.1 uncultured Flammeovirgaceae bacterium
GATAGCCAGGAAGCCACCGTACTTCAGACGACTATCCACAGCTTATACGGTAAATAGTCCGGGTTTGAAACTTAGTCAGATTATTCCCAAAGGTATCGCAACACAGATGTAATCACCTGTCAGGTAAGCTATCCATCTACTATTTTTCTAAAAAACCTTAAAATGCCATTCTGAAAACTTGTGAGCGCTTTTTGATAAGTAACCTGTGGAGCTCAAAAAAATGAGGCTGTCTCGAAAGGTAGAAAACTAAATATTTTAAGTCATTCTGACGGAGGAAGAATCTCACTAAGTTTTTCAAATAGTCACTTTAAGCTTAGTAAGATCCTTCGTAAACTCAGGATGACCTACCTTTTGAGACAGCCTCACAAAGATCCAAAATAAAAATTTAGTTACTCTCCTTTTTTATCAAAGTCTGATTTTCGAGTCTTAATTCCTGTCTCAAGATCATATATGTAAACAAAATCATCACGGGTTTTTCCTTGGGGCATTACGCCAGGTAAATAGAAAAGTTCGATTTGGTTATCACTAAACCAGGAAACGCTACCCGGTGAAATATAGTCAGAGTATATAATACTATCTTTTGCAGTGCTAAAAACAAAAAAATCAATGGCATTCTGAGGATTCTTAGTTGATCCCTTAGTTTCATTAATACATAATATCAGACTGTTATCACCATTTTTATGAAAAACTGTTCCTTCGCCGTATCTCTCGTAAGCCAGGCCTTCGTACTTGCGACCATTATTCAATGATTTACAAGAAAACGCCAGCATCAATATCAAAATTGAAAGCCTTGCCATTAGTAATTCAATTTCATTATTGACTTGGTGATAGATTCGGTACCTGTATCCAATTTAATGTAGTACATACCTGAACCATATTCCATCAAATCCACCTGAATAGCCATATTCTTGCTGTCCTTGTCATATATCTTATTTTCGATAACCGATCCTAGTGCATCTAGAACTATTACGTTCACCTGACCAATGTATGAATTATCCAAGGACACATTAACTCGGTCGCTAGTGGGGTTAGGGAAAATAGTAAACGTGGTATTCTGATTCAGCTCTTCTTCCGCGCCAACAACTACAAACTGATTGTCACTTTCAACCTGGCATCCATCTACGCCAACCACTACCGTATAGCCAATAAAGAAGTTAGTAACCTGAAATTGCCTTTCATTAGCTCCTTCAATTAAAAGTCCTCCCTCAAACCACTGATAGGAATCGCCCTCAGACGCTTCCAAAACAGTAATACCATTGTTGCTATTTACTACAAACGAAGGTTCATGCAATGGTGCTATATTGATTAGATCCACTTTTTCATTAACTTGAATTCCATTTTCAGGACTTGTTGACGTTAGTGTGACCGTATTTTTAACCACTTCTTCCGATTGATATGTCACTGTAAAAGGACCTGAGCCCGAGGCGCTTCTTGGAGTTGCATTTTCTCCAAAGTCCCATTCTAATTCGGAAATGCTACCTGATGACTGATTCACAAAAACAACTGTTTGGCCATTACAGCCGGTGGCATTCTCTACTCTGAATTCAGGAATTCCCGGACCAGAGGCAGGACCTGACACCGTTATATCATCTATCGCTCCGCCTTCTTCTTCAGTATTCGGATCTGTTCTGAAAGCAAATCTAAGTCCAACACTTTCGCTGCCTTCTAAAAAAGTTAAGTCAAATTTCTTCTCCACAAATTCTCCAGAGGTATTTTGGCTAAATAAAGGGTTAGCTGGAGCAAAGGCTATAGCGCCGTTTATAGCCGTTCGATTATACCAGTCAGCAGCTACGCTTGAGCCAAGCAGTTTCCAGGTTATGCCCCTATCTAAAGTATACTCAACTTGATATCCTTCCCAATCCGTCTCGAAGGCATACTTCGTTTTAAATGCCAATTCATATTCTCCTAGACTTGAAAAATCAAACAAGGGAGTATATAAGAAAGCCTCACTATTCGCTTGATAGTTCTCTTCAGTCAGACCCGTTACCCAGGCATTATCTCCACTAAAGGTACCATCTTTATTTTCAATGGTTGAAGACCCCAGTTCAAAACCCGTTCCAAATCGATTCAGCGCTCCAAAATTCAACGTATTCGATTCTAAGTCACCCCCGTTCTCAAGTGTAAACGGAATACTCAACATTGGTAAGACCTGAATTAAATCCGTTTTAGTAGTAGTATTCCCATTAACTTCAAGGCTAATCGTATACAAACCCGGTTCATCGTAAGATTTGATAGGATCCAGCGAATTTGAAGAGGTACCATCGCCAAACGACCACGAAATTTGATCTGACGCTCCTGACAAATAGTTGAACTCAACGTTTTCACCAACATAAAAAATGTTTTTCTCAATATTGAACTCCGGCAGTGGGTTTGAAGTAATAATTTGAAAATCATCTACCATGAAACCATCTCTGTAGGCCGCATCTCCAAAATTGCTAACAACAGAAAGAACAATTCTAAACGCTACCTGCGAGTTGCCTGATAAAAACGATACATTGTACTCGGTTAATTCATTATCAAAATCCCCAATCCATCCCTTTTGATTCCCGATGACATTAGTGTTAATAGCTCCCGAAAATAAAGGATTCTTATTGTACCAATTTACTCCTTGAGGATCCCCAAATACTCTCTCGAAATCTCCAAGAGTAGTCCACCCAGAACCATTATCTAGGGTGTACTGGACTTGAACAGCATATGGACCTGTACTCCCCGGAGCTTCCATACTTTTTCTGAAGCTCAAAACATAATTTAATTCTTCATCAGACATATCGAAACTGGGGCTGTATAAAGCACATCTATAATCCGCTTTAAAAACGCTATCAGCAAGATTCGTTTTCCAGGCATTCACACCCGAGGAAACATTACTTAGCACGCCTTCAGGAATTCCTAACTCCCAGATATCTATTCCTCCAAAGAGATCGTCTGAAGCAAAGTCTTCCATGTTAGACTCAAAATCACCGCCATTTGCACTTAAGTATGGCGTATTAACATCAGGAAGAACAGTGATGAAAGCTTCTTTCGTAAGGGTTGAAGCGCTACCATTGATTGTCAAGTTAACATCGTAATTACCTGAAGATGCATAGATATGATTCGGGTTTTCTAAAGTAGATGTACTACCATCTCCAAAATCCCATAACCATGAGTCAGCATTTAGCGATCCATCTGAGAAACTGAATTCTGAGCCAACATAACCGACGTTAGAATTCACATCAAAATTGGCGCTTACATTAGAAGAAAATACGTCGGAAGTAAACAATCCTCTCCCATACGTGGCTACTGCTACCTTTTGATCTGCATCCCGTATCTGTAACATATCGCATCTTACGTTTGCCAGACCGGACACGGATGGTTCCCATACCGGATTTTCGAGCGACAGATCATCTGTCGACCATACTCCTACTTCTGTTGCCAATAATACTTCATCTAAATTATTAGGATTGTATAAGGCCCACCTAATCGGTATATCTGGTAAGTTGCCCTCTTTAGAACTCCACACGCCCCCATTATCCATTGTTTCCCAGACCGAGGTGACACCGTAGTTAGAAAATGTAACTAATAACTGGTCCTCATTGGCGCCTATTTCTATACAAGAAACATAATTAGAGGGTAAATCACCCGTTATTTCCTCAACTACAGGAGATGCATTCGCATTAGTTACTTTAAAAAGTTGACCATTCCCTGTTCCCAAAAAGATAGTATTATTAGAATAAGGGCTAGCACGAATGTGAGAAACCTGCCCATTCATCCCGGATATAGATAAGTCTACAATAGAAGTACTTGTACCCAGATTCGAGTATCTTACTATATTGCCGGAACTTCCAGCCGCATACAGAATGTTAGCATCGTCGTCATAATCACTGGGGTTAATAAATCTACCTTGGCTCTGATCATTACTTATATTAAAAAAAGATTGACCTCCATCAAGGGACAACCTGTAAGAGTTAAAAACAAAACTTGTAATCTGGATATTCGGATCATCCTGATCAATAAAACAAAATGCTCCGTCACCTCCCGTAACCTCGACTGTGTTGTTTATACCAGGTATTGTGAACTGCTGACTACCATTATCCTGTGCTCCGGCGAGATAATAATTACTTCCTGCTTCATTTTCCATAGCGCAGGCATAGAAGGTAGTAACATTAAACCCATTCTTTCTTGAATTTATTTGAGGATCGTCTGCGCTTGTCGCATTGCTTGAATAATAAACGCCGCCATCGTTACCGAAAACCCATTCATCTTCATAGCCAGGCCTGGAAATCATGGCATGTTGATCCGCATGAACTAAAATATCACATGCTCCGGTCCAATATGAGATCAACTCCCAATTCTCCCCGCCGTCTCTGGATCGGTGCAAATCGATTCCGCCAGCGATCAGAATATCAGGATCGCTATTATCTACACCTAAAATAAGATCGAAGAAAGCTTGCCCCCGTGTAAAATGATTGACCCGGTTTTGACAATTCTGCTCATAATATAAAGGAATAGTTATATCACTCCAATTTAAACCTCCATCGATGGATTTTTTAAACCATGCAACATCTTGGCTTCCTGAACCGCCATCCGCGACGGCGTATATTACCTCCGGATTTGATGGCGCCACGGCAAGCTCTATCCTGGTGGCTGGATCAGTAGGAGAAATATCTTCCCAAGTGAGTCCATTATCAGAAGATTTATGGATCTCTCCGCTGCCATTTCCAAATCCTACGGTAGCGTATATCACTCCATCTGTAGCAATTTCTATATCGGCTCCCCTTTTACCCAAAACTTTGGACCAAGTTTGTCCGTCATCAGCAGACCTCCAGATACCTCCACTTTCTTCTGCATTACCAGGCGGGCCAAAAACTCTCGCCGCAGCCAAAACAATTCCGTCCTCGGTAACGGCAATCTTTTGGATAGACTCAAAATCCTCCGTACTAGTACTTGATAAAAGCGACCATGAAAAACCTCCATCTGTGGACTTAAAAATACCCACTCCTCTTATATCACCTGTAAAACCTAGACCAGTACCTAAATACATGTTCATGGTATTTAACGGGTCATAGGCAATTGAACTAATAGCAATATTAGCCAGGAAATCATCTACCGCAACCCATGGACTATTTTCATCAGTGATATCGTCGTTAACCCATAGGCCACCACCTATACCTCCGGCAAAAAGTCTCTTCGCGTCAACGTCATTTGGATCAAACAATAAAGCTCTGGTCCTTCCCGACACATTATTTGGCCCTCTTTCTACCCAGTCAACACCTTCGATAGCCTTACCATTTTTCTTACCAAGCCTTTTTTGCGACTTTATAAACTCATAGGCCGGCACTAAGCGCCTGACCGGGGGATAACCTAAGGCCGGATCTTTTGTCATCTCAAAGTTTTGAGCTGCGGCCAAATCCGGTCGGTCCTTCTCCTCAAAAACTTTCTCCGACATATTAGAATATAAAAGATAACCTATAGCCAAAAAAACAACAGCTATGCAAACGAATATTAACTGAACCTTCTTCACAAAATCACTTATTTAGGTACAAAAAAACTTTTATCAAATCGTACTCGTCGCGTAACTTGGTTCGATTTGATTTCAAAAACTCACCAATTCCCTCTTCATATTGTTTCATTTCTGCTGCAAACTTCTTTTTATTCAAATTAATTGGCTGAAGCTGCCCATCAATTAGGGAAAAATAATTTATTTTCTTAACCACTTCGTCATTTCTACTTCCAACATCAATTCCCGGGACATA
The DNA here is from genome assembly GCA_937899105.1 of uncultured Flammeovirgaceae bacterium. Taxonomy (GTDB): domain Bacteria; phylum Bacteroidota; class Bacteroidia; order Cytophagales; family Cyclobacteriaceae; genus Fulvivirga. The sequence goes on from CALBPF010000007.1 coordinate 5,730, forward strand.
GTCAGGTCGTTTTAATGTGATTGTAGTCTGTTTCAAAAGTGAAATTTTATCTTCAACCAAGATCTCAAACAGCTGATTTTTAATGCTTTTAAACTTTTTCATCTCAGAAGTTGCTGCATAAAGAATCATCTGATTTATTGATGTGGCGTTAAGGACTTTGATATCATTCTTAAACTTGATTTCCACCTGGTCATTTCTAAGGTCGTATCGAATAGGTACATTTTCAATAATTCTGTCGGGTTTGATTTGAAGATCTCCCTGCATCCAGTCTTCGAATAATAAAAACGAGCCTTCAGTTTTGCGCTCAGTGAATGGAATTTGCTCCAAAGAATTGCCATTATAAGGGGTACCCCTTACCAAACCTGCTTGTCTCTGAACTTGAGCAGAACTGAAGGTAACACTGAAAAAAAATACTATAAAATGGTACCCAACAATCTTCAACTTCATCATAAAATTTATTTAGTATAATCTACAATTATAGCACAAATGAACACATCAAAAAAAAAAGCCATTCACTATGAATGGCTTTTTTTTTTATAGATTCTTCTACTCCACTTTTACTAATTTGATTACTGTCTGAGTTGAAGGTCCGCAGTCGCCATTTACATCTTCTGTAAATGTCACCTCAATCTCAGTATCATCAAAAGGATCAAAAGCACTATGAACATCAGCAGGACCGAATACAATTCCATCAACGCACTGTAAACCTGAATTTTGACCGGCCAAGAATTTCACTTCCTCACACTCCAACTTGAATGTAAAAGTTTCCGGACCGTTACCTATAGCAAAGGTCGGAAGGTAAATTGCATCAAAAGACCTATCAAAATCACCTGCCTCGGACAATTCGACAATACCCGTTCCAAAGGTTGTTGCGTTGCCGACTCCACTTAATGTGATATCTTCAATCTCATACATCCCTGTGAAATCCGCCGATAGCGGGCAAGAAAAAGGAACTGAGTGAGTGTAGACAATATTTAAAACATTTCCATCCGTTTCTACTATTTCGAAACTAAATTCAAATGCATCACCAGGTTCTAAATCATTCTCATCAAGCACTTCGCCCCCTACAGGTACGTCAGCAAATAGTTCCGTTTCAGTTTGAGAGACGGTAAACGGCGCGCTAGCAAATGTTCCTACAAAAACAACATCTGAACTTTCACCGCTGGCTTCCAAGCTTTTAAAAACCCTTATTTCAGAGAAAGTACCTTTACCGGTAACATCTTTTTCAAATGATACACCAGTTTCAGCAGTAGGATCCAAGAAAAAGGGAGTTGATCCCGGTCTGTCAATATTGACAGCATCTCTACCTACGTCTATTGGATCAGCGTCTTCAACGATGCAGCCGCTTACTAACATACTTACAACAGCAAGCACACTTGCAACTTTATATATATTCATTTTCATGGTTTAAATATTTTTTTATAAAGATTATTGGAACGCCCAAATATCATCATCTAACAAATGTCCCCCTTGCCTATCAATGGCGGCTTGTCGACTAACATCATTAAATTGCCTTTCTGATATAGGATAAAGGAACCGCCTTGGCACAATGCCCGAAGGATTAACACCATTAGCTCCACCTGCTGTTGGCGTTAAAGCAGGATATCCCGTTCTCCTGTAATCTACCCAAATCTCATTTTCACCTTGGCAATAGAGCGCTTTATACTTCTCGTTAATAATAACCTCAACCTGAGCATCAGTACCGGAAGCGGCACCAAAGGCCGTAGATACAATATTTAGATATGCCGAATAATCGTCCTCTTCTACTCCAAGTTGTTCCATGTTAGCCACAACAGCGGCCAATAACGTATCACCAGCATTGTCTGTCTGACCCAATCTGGCGAATGCTTCAGCTTCTAAAAATAACTGCTCAGTAAAGGAAATCAAGGGAAGGGGTGAAGTGTTAGTAGACCAGAATAAATCAGTCTCCAGCGGATCTGTATCCTCAAAAAACAGCCATTCATCACCATCTTCAACCATGTACAAATCCCTTCGTGGATCATCAGTCATGATAGCCTCAAATCTAGCATCAACAATCATTGTTTTTGGACGTTGAGTACCAAACTGGGCATAGGGATTTGCCCCAGTCTCAGCGGCATCAAAAACCACGTAAGGGATCTCATCGTTAGAATTCATGGCACCGGCAGCCAATGCATTTAGCGCATTTTGTGCCGCATTATTATTACGCTTGCTCAAGTGCATATGATAACGCGCTTTCATTGCATTTGCCACACGT
>CALBPF010000008.1 GCA_937899105.1 uncultured Flammeovirgaceae bacterium
TGCAGGAGCGATAACTTGCAAATCCAACTGCGAAAAAGTGGCTGATTTACCAATTTGGATTATTCACAACGATCGTGATCGTGTTGCAGCGTATGAATTGAGCAAAGCACGAAAGGACCTGCAGCATTTCATGAATCATAAATGCGGATTGGTGAACAAATCAAATCCCTGCAGATGCCATAAGAAAGTGTCCATTGCACTTGAGAAGGGGATGGTAAATGCCAAGGACCTGCTCTTCAACAAAAAAGAGTTTTCAACATTCAGAGAAACGTTAGGGCAAGATGCCAATTCCATGGTAGAGGAATCGGAAATGATTTACACTGAGCTGCACCGGGATAACAGCTGCAAGGTGAATTTTGATAAAAAGATTTTCATTGCCAACCTTCTTGAAAGTGATGATCGGAAGGCTCGCCTTTACATCAACTAATTTTTTTCTTCAAAGTCTTTGCACCTGAACCATTCTTCTTGTCTATGAGGCAAAAAGAATAGAATTATGAAAATGCAAAGCAGTCATGGTAAACATGACGTAGTTAACAATTCGAAAGTAAGAATTGAATCAATACCAAAGTGGAGGAATCTAACCATCTTAAGTGTATGTTTTTTATTCCTAATCGCTTCATTACAAGCTCAGGGTATTTATCCCGGAAAAGCGGCAAAAATTGAAGAAAACATATCGGCAGCTTTTCCTTATGAATCTCAATACCTGGATATTGGGAATCATAAAATTCACTATGTTGAATCCGGTGAAGGTGATCCTGTACTGTTACTGCATGGTTTCCCTTCCTCCTCATATGTATGGAGGAACATTATCAAGGTTTCGGAAAGTCCTCTTTTCCTGAGGACCGGAATGTATCGCCCGAAACTCAATATCAAGTGCTGGTGGACTTTATTCGTGTGAAAGAATTGCAGAATATCACCCTTTGGGTACATGATCTTGGGTCCATCATAGGTATGATGTATGCGACCAGAGAACCTGAAAACGTCAAAGGTATTGGCCTTTTTGAAGCTCCGATGATGCCCACTGCCGCTTTTTATAAACAGTTGCCATTCAATTTGAAATTGGTAATGAAACTGACGAGAAAACCTGAAAAAGCAGAAAAGTTGTACGTCGAGAAAAACTTTGTGGGTAAGAAATTTCCCAAGGTTTTGACCGCCAGAATACTATCAGACAAAGAGCTTACCGAATATGCCAGGCCTTTTGAAGAAAAGGAAAGAAGATATGCCGCCATAAATGGTCCAGATCCGGCTCAAATGTCTTTTAATAAAGGGCGAGGAAATACGGAATTCGAAATGCTCATCAATCAGCTAGCCAATGATTTTAAGAAAATGGATATTCCAATTGTCTATTTCTATGCAAAACCAGGCTTCCTGAATAATAAAGAGGCCGTGCTATATGCTCGAAACACTTTCAAAGTGTACCAGGAGGTATATGTAGGCAAAGGCAAGCATTTCCTGACAGAGAGTCATCCCCAAAAAATGAGTGATGCCTTTAACAAGTGGTATAAAACTTTGAAGTAATATGAAAAAGATCTTAACATGGTTGGCCAAAGGCTTTCTGGGCATAATGTTACTGTTTCTGACTACCGCCTGGGTAAGGTGGCATTTGGATACATCAGGAATGATGGAACAGTTCCAAATCATGGCAGAAACAAGCACCGGACTAAATGCATTGAAAACAGGCATGAGCGGGGCGGTGTTAATCATTGCTTTATTCATCACTCTTTACTTCATCAAGGGTCAATACTGGTTGTATCCCTTAATAGTCTCTGCGGGAGCTTTGATCATTGCCAGGGCACTTAGTGCCATTCAAGATGGTGTTTCAGATCTGTTTTGGGTTAGAATGATATTCGAAATCTTCATTGTGGTAGCTGGCCTGTTTTTGAAAACAGCATCTACGCCAAAGCTTAAAGACAATCAAATAAACCCTTCATAAAATGAACAGAAGAGAATTGATTATAAGTTTGATTGCCATAGTCACATCGGGCGCCTATTTGGGCAACCTGATAAACATGGGATTAGTGCATGCACCCTATTGGCAATCTCTCGAACCTATGGATTTTATGCTGGACTTTTCGAACAAGTTCGACCTATTGGTAACTACCCTTCCTCCTACACGATTACCATCATTTGTTGCAATAATTGTAGTTATTTGGCTCTACAGGAAAAATACTAGAGTAATGAGATTATGGATCTATGCACTGATACCGGTACTGATAGGACTAGCCCTATCAGTATTTTATTTTTTACCAATCAATAATGGGTTCCTAGAACAATCATTTACACCCGCAGAGGCAGTCCTGAAACTTCAATGGTGGATCAATGTTCATTGGGTAAGAATAGTTTTATCAGCTATTTCAACTGTCTATACGGTCATTGCATTCAAAAACTCTGTAGAGTCCAATCAGTATAAGCAAATGAAATACAATTAGAGCAGAAAGCTACCGCCAATAAAGACCCTAACAGCAATTTAGATCTGCTCCTCGCGCACTGCTTCCGATCTACTAAATACTTTGTATTTTTATCGGAATCGCGTGCATAGTAGAACTGTGTTTAGCAGTTTGTTATATACTATCAATTTTCAACGACTAATAAAGAATGATGTATAAAACTCTCATAGTTCTAATTCTTTGTGTGGGGTGTTCTGCCCAAAAAGAAAAATCAAAATTGGATATTCTTTTGGAATACGAGGGGAATTATGAATACGCAGGTGAAAACACGTTAGATATTATCGCTTCTGAATTAGATACTACACTTTATGCAATTGTTGATGAGGCAAAATATCCCTTAAAATATATCGGCAAGGATACCTTCGCCAACATTCAAAATGTCCCTGTAATATTTGAGAGAAATGATTCAGGATCTATTGCCAGTTACAAGGTAAACGATCAGACTTTCAAAATAATCACTACAGATATTGAGAGAATGGAAATGAATCCCAGAAAGGAGCTACTCAATAATCCGGATAAATACCGCTATCAACAACCCCAACAACTTGGTGATGGCTTAGAAGTTGGAACTCTGGAAGGTGTATTTAATAACCCGGAACCAATTCTCCAGATGGTAAAAAATACTATCAGCGGAGAATATCCTGAGGTTCATAGTATTTTGATATTTAAGAATAACAAACTGGTTCTTGAAGAATATTTTTATGAGTATGATTACAATAAACCACATCAATTAAGATCTGCTTCAAAACCCTTTATAGGTGGAGTTTTAGGTATAGCAATAGATAAAGGATTTATAAAGAGTGAAAAAGAAAGGCTACTTCCTTACTTTAATTCAAGCTATCCGGAAATAGCAAATATAGATGACCTTAAGAAACAAATTACAATAGAGAACTTTCTGATGTATCGACATGGAATGGATTGTGAAAACGACAATCCCAAGAGCAAAGGAAACGAGCAATCCATGATGGAAAGTGAGGATTGGGTAAAACACACACTTGATCTGCCCATGTCTACGGAACCAGGAAAATCCTCCTCCTATTGTACCGGTTGTGCTTTGACCTTGGGTAGCTTGATAGAAATAGCCACTGACAAGAACATTGAGGATTTCGCCAGAGAGTACCTCTTTCAGCCTTTGGGGATTGAAAATTACCATTGGACTTTTGAACCCAATCCGGCCAGTCAATCAACTTTCAGTCAAATGTACCTGACCTCCAGAGATTTGATAAAGCTCGCTAAGATGTACAAGGAAAACGGTAAGTGGAATAACGAGCAAATCATTTCGGCAAATTGGGTAAGCAAAACGTTTGATATGGATAAGGGTGATTATGGCTATTTATGGGAACATAAGTATTTTGTTGTTAATGGGAAAGAGTACAATTCTTACTTAGCCACTGGCAATGGAGGACAAAAAATCAATATCTGGCCAGAACTCGATATGATCACCGTGTTTACAGGTGGTAATTACAATTCCTATGCGCTATATGGAAAAAGTACTCCTCCAAATGAAATGATTCCCGAGTATATACTAAAAGCAGTTGAATAAAGTAAGCGCATAACTGACCTCTTACCTAAACGGAACAATTGAAAGCGGCAGCTGTAATGTAGAGCGTAATTAAGAATCACACGTTTATTGACGGAAAAAGGATTGATTAGCTATGCGTAGGATCTGAAGTAACATGAGCATAAACAGCTGAAATACTAAAACGGATAAGTGTTTGCTTGGACGGCAAAGGACTAATAGCTTTACCAGCTATAATGTGATAACTAAAAAGCTCAAGTCGCTTTTAATGAATTACATCTCCATCAGCTTATATCGTAAAATGATCGATCACGCCATATATGAAGGTCTTGATCGGCGGTTATTCGAAGACCTGCCTACACCAATCGATAGCATTGATAGCCTACAAGCAGTGCCTGCAGATCATTTCTTTGGTCTTCATGAATTGCTGGACGAAAAACTCGGACCGGGTTTTTCCGTTCGCATAGGTCAGCAAATGAAAATTGATGACTATGGTGTACTTGGGCTAAGCTGGAGAACCTGTTCGAAAGCCAAAGAGATCTTTGAACGAAGTGAGCGCTACTTTAAGTTGCTATCTGACACCTATGTATTCAAAGTTGAGTCCGCAGGTGATCGATCCAGGATCTTACTTTTCAGAGATGCGCATCGGAGAGGCGTAGAATTGTCCAATGAAGCTACTTTTTCTGCCACGGTGGTAGTACTTCAGGCCATGACAGAAACTGAAATTCTGCCTGTTGAGTTATCATTTAAGCATAACGCTGCGACAGATCTTGCTGACTATCATAAAGCTTTTAAATGTCCAATAAAATTTGAACAGCCGCAGAACTATATTGCCTACCGTACTACGGATCTTGAAATACGAACTGCCAAGGCAGATGAGAGCATCAATCGTTTTTTGGTGGAGCGAGTCGAAGAAGAGACAAAAGGCATCCAGGTAAACTCGAATAAAATGGTCGAAGATGTAGAAAAACTCATTAGAGACGCATTACCTGGTGGGATTCCAGGCATCGCTGAAGTGGGCGAGCATTTAGGCATGAGCAACCGCACACTTACGCGTAGACTTTCCGAAAGTGGCGTCACATTCAGGGATCTTATCCAAAGGGCGCAGGAGGAGATATCAGTAGAACTGCTTAAAAACACCTCTATAACCATAGCTGAGATCGCGTTTCAAACCGGTTTCTCCGAACAAAGTGCATTTAACCGCGCTTTCAAACGCTGGAAAGGATATTCCCCACTTGAATTTCGAAAGATAGGTTAGATCCTCCTTTGGCTTAAAGTGTCAAATCATTGGCACAAAGGGTCAAGATTTTGGCTTGGCAAGCTTTCAACTTTACATCATCAAACATAAATGATGTACGAATGGAGCTTACTACAAAGTCAATTACTTTAATCGCTGCCCTCTTTTTAACCGGGTTATCAGCCGGACTTTTTTATGCATGGGAATTCTCAGTAATACCTGGCGCCAAACGCGTTGCAGATCAAACCTACATTGAAACCATGCAGGCCGTCAACCGGGCTATTATCAATCCGGCCTTTATGCTAATATTTTTTGGATCTATGCTGGCCCAAACCATGAGCCTATACCTGCATCGGGGAACTACAGCATTTTGGCTAATACTTTCAGCCCTCGCAACCTATTTCCTTGGAACCCTACTCGTTACTGCTCTCGGCAATGTGCCACTGAATAACGGACTGGATGCACTTAACCTTAAGGATCTAAGTGTTGAGGAAATAAACCAACATAGGAGCGCCTATGAGGCAAAATGGAACAAGTTGCACACCGTGCGAACCGCGTTTGCCGTTCTCTCTTTCTCGCTCATGGTAGTATCCACAATGTTGGCTATGAAATAACACTTTAAATCAATTCTCACTATTAAACCCTGTAAAAATGACAAGTAATATCTTAGTAATCGGAGGAACCGGTAAAACCGGAAAAAGAGTAGCGCAAAATCTGACAGCTCAAGGCCATAATGTACGCATTGGCGGACGGAATAATGACCCGGCATTTGATTGGGACGATCCATCTACCTATGCCCAAGCATTGAAAGATATGGATCGCGCCTATATTGTATATTACCCAGACCTGGCTGTTCCCGGAGCTAAAAAAGCCATTCAAACGCTAACCGATGCCGCGCTAAAGTCAGGCTTAGAAAAAGTAGTACTTCTGTCCGGAAAAGGAGAAAAAGAGGCCGAAGCATGTGAAGACATTGTGGCTAATAGCGGCTTGAACTACACTGTAGTAAGAGCTTCGTGGTTCAATCAAAATTTCAGTGAAAGCTTTTTGCTGGACCCTATACAAGCAGGACATGTAGCATTGCCTATGCCTGAGGCTGAGGTACCCTTTGTAGATGCTGATGACATTGCCGAAGTAGTGACAGAAGTACTACTAAATGACGCTTATAACAGCCAAATTATTACCGCTACAGGGCCAAGAAAAATGACTTTTAAAGAAATAGTAAATGAAATTGCCAGGGGAACCGGGAGAGAAGTAGCTTTTCAGTCGATTTCACAAGAGGAATACAATGCAGCCATGAAAGCGGCGGGTGTACCGGACGATTATATTTGGTTGTTCGATTATCTATTCAGAGAGGTCCTGGGCAATCCTGAAAACCAGGATGTATCAAATGACATTGAAAAAGTTCTGGGCAGGCCGGCTACCGATTTTAGAGCTTTTGTTAAAAAGACGGCCAAAACGGGTGTCTGGAATCAATCCGTGACATCTTAAATCAGCATTAATCATGAAAAGCCTTAATATCAAAAGTGCGATGATCTCAGGTGGCATAGTATGGGTATTAGGAGTGCTTGCATTTGTGGCATCTCACCTTTTTCCCGTAATGCCTGATGCTGACTTACAGGCAAACTGGGTCCTTTCAGTAGCGCTCATTCCAGCGTCCACTCTGGGGGCTCATATCTACTACCGCAAGGGGCATAAAACCAATGGTTTTTTGCTAGGTGCAATGTTGTTCATAGTAGCGTTGACCTTTGACTCCTTAATTACGGTCCCATTTTTTATCATACCCTATGGAGGAACTTATGTTAGCTTTTTTTCTGACGTGGGTTTCTGGCTCTTGGGTATTGAATACATTAGTGTTGTTGCTGCTTATTGGCAAATTGAAAGGGTCTTAAGCGTATAACCTACCAGGGAGCCCATAGCTCCCTTGGTTTATTTTAACTTCACATACCTCATAGAATTGCGGGTTGCAAACTGGTAAATCATACTGTCATCTTGAGTATCTTAATGTTGGTGGTTTTATTTCGAGCCACAAGATAGACTTTAGAACAATTAAGACTTACTACTAGACTTTTTCGCGCTTAGCTGTCCGACTCACTTGGAGTGGTCAGACGACCATTACATTAGATTGTTTTCAAATCTCTCAATGTTTTCAACCCTCTGCCTTCAAGTTTTGATAACAGCTTCATTAATAAGATAGCGGTACAATAGGCATCTCCAATTGCCGAATGCCGCTCCAGTGGCTGGATCTTATAGCGCTCCATCAGCGCATCAAGTGTATATTGTTTTCGATCCACAGTACTTCTGTCAAAACGGGATTGCTCCAGACGAATGGCCAGTTGGGCCGTATCCAGAAAAGGACTTCTAAGTTGCGCTTTTTTGAAGTATTTCATTAAGATACCATTGACCACAGCCACATCAAAATCAACATGTTGGGCTACAAGTACAGCGCCATCAATGAATTTGACAAACTGCTCTATAGCCTCCTCAGGACTTACACCACTCTCAGATTGACGATTCGTAATGCCATGGATCTCCACGTTTTTAGGTTTTTCCGAGTTTTCCTCCCATGAAACATAGCAATCTAATATATCGCTGATCACCAATTGGTTTGTTGTACATTTAATAGCGCCAATAGACAAAAGCCGAGCATCTTTTTCTAATGATGTAGTCTCGGTATCAAAGACCACAAACTTCAGACTTTTGATAGGAGTTCGGTTATCAATCTTTTGAACAGAATCTAAGTAGGTGTTGAAAAAAACAGGCAA
>CALBPF010000009.1 GCA_937899105.1 uncultured Flammeovirgaceae bacterium
TAAAGATAAAACTCTCCATTTTTTTAGTTGGTGAATAAAATATAGGATGGTAGTACCCCCAGATATAGTAGAGAGAATAGAGCAACTTTTTTCCACAGAAGAAGCGCAGGAAGAATTTACTAAGGCCCAAAAATTAAGTGGTTGATAAAATACTAAAGGTAAGAATTAGCAGAGAATCGTGCAGGTGCTTTAAGAGTTGAATAGACAAATAAAAAGCCGAAGAATAATCTCCGGCTTTAGTGGGCCCACCTGGGCTCGAACCAGGGACCCCTTGATTATGAGTCAAGTGCTCTAACCAGCTGAGCTATAGGCCCTGAATCAATTAACAATCTTCAAATTTCAATTAATCAACATTGGACGTTGCTATTTGTCAATTGACAATTGATTTTGGGAGTGCAATATTAGATATTTGCCCCAAATTAGCCAAAAGAAAATTTCAAATTTGGAACTCAATAAAATACGAGACATCATTTTCGATTTAGGAGGAGTGATCGTTGGCTTGGATACTTCCCGAACGATTGCTGCAATAGCCCGGCTGACAGGTGTTTCCGAAGATGAGGCCTTCTCAATTTTTGAAAGCGATAAGCGCTTTAAGGAATATGAAATGGGGAAAATTACGGACGAAGAATTTCGTAATTTTATTAGAGACATAACCACTGAATCATTGACAGATCTGGCCATCGATGAGGCATGGAACGCCATGATCCTGGGTTTTCCGCAAGTTCATTTAGATCTATTAAACCACCTTCGTAAGCATTATAAAATTCATCTGCTGAGTAATACAAATAACATTCACCTTGAATATATGACTAATAAACTTATGGAGGCAGATGCGGGTGGTTTTAGCGATTACTTTGATAATGAGTTTTACTCACATAAAATGGGCATGCGAAAGCCAAACATTGATATCTATACTTCTGTTTTATCCGAAGGGGGGATGAACGCTGAAAGCACTTTGTTTTTAGATGATAATTTGGATAACCTCAAAGGCGCTCATTCGCTGGGGATCAATGTTTACCACGTAAAAAAGCTCACTGATACAGTAAGTTTCTTCAATGGATAACAATAAGATAAAAACCTACTTGACCCATTTGGGTCTTTTCATATTCACGTTCATTTCTACCACATTTTCGGGGAGCTTTTTCATTAAAGGAAAAATGTGGGGCTGGACTGAATACAGTTGGGCTGACTTCTCAGAGGGCATGAAATATTCTGTGCCGTTCCTTTTAATCTTAACTGTGCATGAATTTGGTCATTATTTCACTGCACGTTACAATAAAGTAAAGACTACTCTCCCGTATTACATTCCATTGCCACCTATTCCAATGCTGATCGGAACCATGGGAGCCGTGATCAGGATCAAGGATTTTATTAAGTCTAAGAAGGTTCATTTCGACATAGGGTTGGCAGGGCCTCTTGCAGGATTTGTGGTGGCTATTGCACTCTTATTTTATGGATACTCCAACCTTCCTCCTGTTGAATATATTTATGAAATTCATCCCGAATATGAGGCTTATGGAACTGATTACGCTGATTACTATGCCGAAAATGACAGCCTTATCAGCATTAAAATAGGGAAGAACTTAGCAATCCTATTCTTTGAGAATTATGTAGCAGACGCTGAACTTGTTCCACACCCCAATGAGTTTGTCCATTACCCCTATTTATTTGCAGGATTTTTGGCTCTTTTCTTTACTGCGTTAAATCTTTTGCCAATAGGTCAGTTGGACGGGGGGCATGTGCTTTACGGTTTAGTTGGGGCTAAATGGCATTCGCGCGTGGCAGTAACTTTTTTTCTGGCTATGCTCTTTTACTCGGGACTGGGCTATATCAGCCCTCATCAACCTTATGATGAGCTGATCTGGCATGTACCTATTTATATGGCTTTTTTATACTTCGCATTGAAGGGCTTGAAAATGAATAGCCAAACTACTTTGATGTATGCGTTAATCATTTTCTCCGTCCAGTTTATGCTGGCGTTATACAACCCTGCTCTTAAAGGTTTTGAAGGATGGCTACTTTTTAGTTTGATTATCGGTCGGTTCGTTGGTGTCTATCACCCTAAATCACCTATTGAAGAGCCCTTGGATCTAAAAAGGCAGATTCTAGGTTGGCTAGCGCTTGTGATATTTATAATCTCGTTCAGCCCTGTTCCGCTGAGTATTGGTTAATGTAAGCTTGAATACCCCCTTCAAGTGATAAGATATTTTGAAACCCGTTCTTTTCCAGGTATTTAGCAGCTTGCCGGCTTCGCTTACCCGTTTTGCAATGGCAAACGATAGTTGTGTTTTTATATTTTTCAAGTTCTGCAAGCTTAGAGGGTATGGTACAGAGTGGGACGTTAATAGCGCCAATATTTTCCTCCTCATACTCCCAATGCTCCCGTACGTCCAAGACGGTCAAATTCAAATTAGTGGTGCGAATAGTTTCGAACTTATCTACTGTGATTGACTCCATTATTGCTTGATTACTCTGTAGGAAAAGGACCGATTTCCTTTTTTTACAACCAGCAAATATACGCCATCGGAGAGATTTGAAATATCAACCAAAGACCCGGACTCATTTTGCACAAGATCAAAATTTACTTCTTTACCTAGGAGATTGAGTATTTTGATATCATCCAATACCGGCAGTTTAAAAAAACCTTGGGTTGGGTTGGGATAAGGCCGTATGGTTTCCTTCAATTCCTCATCTACGGAGTTGATAACCCCGGTAAATGTTCCAAATACGGGCCTTATCATTAAGCTTCCGGTTTGCAAATCGTTCTCCTTTTCCCAAAACCCTGAAGTATTTGTGAAAATTTTGTCAATACTGTTTGTATTCCTATCTAAACCGATGCGGAGGTCACCCTCAAAGCGCTGACGATAGCCAACGTAAAACGTACCTGATAGAATTATTGGACGATTGAATTCGTAGTGAAAGAACTGATCTATGGAATCGGTTCGAACGGCCGTTGCGTCTTCCTGATACAGGCGATCTCCCGGCTCTCCGTTATTGTCTGTCCATACCGTCAGCGCCAGAGCCTTGCCTGTTGGATCTGTACCTATGTAAGGAAAATGGACATCAAGTCCGGTCAGGGAATCTGACAGGCCCTCAGGAATAGTGAACTGATATGCTAATTGATTTGAGGAAGTCTGGAAACCGGCGCCAAATTCTGCGGTGCCATCATCGTAGGCGTAATAGTTTTTTAGAATAAAACTGGTTTGGGTAGTATCATTGATTCTGAAGTTAATACCTCCATGATTGGAAGAAATGTCATCGCCACTTTCATATTCCAGTGTATATTGTATGAAAAGAGAATCATACGGATTTTGGAAGTACGTACTGTCCAAAAGCGATTCTTCCGTGGTTACGGTATCAGGAACCCCAGGAAAACTACTGACATTCAGGTCATCTTCGATACGCCTGACCGGGAAAACATTTTCGGATCCATTTAAGTAGGAGCTGGCGTTTATTACAACATCAAACGACACCGCTTGCGGATCCCCGAGGTTTATGATATCCAGATTATTTCGCGCGAACATAGAGCGGTTAATCAGGTCGGTTGAGAAGAAGTTACTAGGAACTGATGTGTAGGGCTGAAATGGTGAAGACAACTTTGACGTTACATTTCGATCAGGAAAGGAAAGATCATTTCCATTTCTACCTTCATTCATGTACACATAATCTACATTCCAAGTATCCCATAATCCCGACTGGCGACCAAACGACCTGAATCGAAATTGGAATTCATCGGAGAAATATGAATCATCATCCAGTCTAACAATATTTTGCACGAACACACCCGTTCTGTTGAGCTCCCCACTGTTGGTCGGCCATACCTGTTCCCAAAATGTGGTATCCGGCGTAACGGCAAGGAATTCAAGAACTATTGAATCACCTTGATTTTCCTCAGGCACATCGCCTGCCCCACCAAACTGGTAGAAGAAACTTAGATACACTTCATCTGAAATGCCTAAGCTACCCAGAAGGATTGGGCAAGAGGTAAGCACATCTGTTTCGCCCCGTGAGTCTGAGTTGGAGCTGTAAGAAATTCCTGTTGCGGTTAAGCCATCA
>CALBPF010000010.1 GCA_937899105.1 uncultured Flammeovirgaceae bacterium
GGGAAATTGTAAAAGCGCTTGAAGAAGTAAGTAAAGAAGTGGATCAGCCGATGGCTGCGGTAGCGATTAATTGGGTGGCCAATCGCCCTGGAGTATCCAGTGTAATTTTAGGTGCTACAAAATTGAACCAGCTTGAACAGACGGTGGGCGCTCTTGATTTTAATATTCCGCAGGAGCTTGCTAATAAGTTGGACGAAGTGAGCAAGCCGACCAGCAGTTTCCTTATACGTTTTTTACCCCGGGGATACAATCCATGTTAACCGGAGGTACCAAAGTAGGTGATAAGCCAAGTTCTTACGGCAAGACTAATTTCATAGATGCAGCTCCTGCCGGAGTGGAATAAGGTAATAAAAGTCGTCTGACCACTCTAAGTGGTCTGACGACTTTCATTTGAAAAATGAACCTATCATTCTCTTGTAGTGGTCGAACGACTAAAAATTATTTATTCAAAACGCTATCAATCTGCTCGACCACATTTCCAACAAGCTCATTAGGTATGGGAACGGTAAGATTGTAGTGTGCTATTTTCCAGCCATCTGATGTATTTGTCAAGACCCCTGTGCCACGGGAAGGCCCCAAATTAGGTGTATCCAGCGCTTCATCGAACCAAGAAGTTTTTCCATCCTTGGAAAAATAAACCACACGCTCTGTGGCTTTGAAGCTCCAGGCCTTCCCTCGTTCAAAGTAGGGCTTGCTCCACGGTTTGAATTCTGCGATTGTCCAGCGTTCGGTGGCATCTGTACCCATGAAAATAGAACTATCATTCTCGAAATAGCTGAAGTACTTTTCAAAGTCAGCATCGGCAGCTGCCTTGTGCCAATCATCCAGTATTGTATGGATGTCATTTGCTTTAGGTTCATCATATTCTACTTTTACACTTGCGTTGCAAGCGGCTAGAAGCAGTAAAACAGGGATCAGTTTTTTCATAGTTCATGCGTTTTAAGAAGTCTAGTCGTCTGACGACTAAAATTTTATTCCTCCATCAATTCCAATCCGGCATCAATCCCTTTCTGCACCGCAGGCACACCTTCAGCCATCCACTTCGGCATCGGCTCGTCCTTAAGATAGTGATCGAAGAACTGCTGCATACGTACATTAAAGTCGCGGATGTTTTCCCATTTGGTTGGCCAATGCGGTTCCCCATTGTAATTCAGCATCCAGGAGGGTTTACCTAATCTTCTGAGCGCTACGTACATTTCGATCCCCTGGTACCACGGCACATGCCCATCGGCATCATTGTGCATTAACAGCAACGGGGTCTGTATTTTATCTATGTAGAAAATGGGTGAATTTTCGATAAATCGCATCGGATACTCCCATAAGGTTCCACCAATTCTACTTTGCGTATGCTCGTATTGGAACATTCTGCTCAATCCGGTCCACCAGCGAATTCCGCCATAAGCGCTAATCATATTGGATACCACAGCGCCGGCTTCCGCCGCCGCGAAAATGTTTGTTTTCGTTACCAGATAAGCCGTCTGGTAGCCTCCCCAGCTATGGCCTTGCACACCAATATTTTCTTCATCTATAAAACCTTCACTGATCAACTGGGTGACGCCTGGTATCACTGCATTATAGCAACTTTCTCCCGGATAACCGGTTTTGTAGACGATGTCCGGAATGAATACAATGTACCCACGGCTGGCATAAAAGGCAGGATTCACAATAGACCGAATCGGAACAATGCCCCAATGGCGGTTCAGGTTATTTGAATTCCGCTCATAGAAGTAAGTAATCATCGGGTACTTCTTGTTTGGGTCAAAGTTCTCAGGTTTATAGAGTAAACCTTCCAATGGAATTCCATCCAGGGAAGTCCAATTATACAGCTCCACCGTACCCCTTCTGTACTCACTCATATTTGGATTGGCATTGCTGAGCTTAGTTACATTCTTGAAAGACGCAGTACTCGTCAGCAGGTTAGGGAATGTACTGTGGTTTTCTTTTGTAAAAATGAGATTATCGTCTTTTTCCGCCTTAGTAGGTCTTCTATAGCGATAGTTATCAAAGACTAATTTCTTTAACGGCTTACCAGGCTTAAGTTCGTAGTAACCGCTGTTGCGGGTCACTTCGCTGAACGCACTCAATAGCAATGACTTATACTTGATGCTTTGCTCTTCCCGATCCAGGTCGAGATAGCGATATTGCATGCGATCAGATCGACCATTGGTTAAATTAGCCGGGTCTTTTGTGCCTTCCGGATCAACCTGCCAGATGTCATAACGATCATAGACCAATAGGTACTTGTCATCTTCAGTCCAACCTGCTATACCGTATGCACCGGGTAGGTTAGGAGCATCCATAAGCTCATTAGCCATTGAGGTTGGGATCTTGTCAGAGGCCTTGACAGTCTTTTGAGAGCTATTATTGAATGTATACCAGACTGAGTCTTCAGCATTATACCAATAGCTATACTTTCCATCAGGAGAAATATTACCGTTGCCTCTAACATTTTTGGCAATCAATGTTTTATTGCCGGTCTTGAGGTCAATCAGGTAGTAATCATTATGTCGTGGCCAACCCTCCCAGGAGATGAATTGTTGGTAAGGAAGGTTAGAAATGCCTAGCGCATAATTACCTGCTACGTGCTCATCAACTCGGACATCCGGCACAGATTCAGTCGCCACTTGCACAATATTGAAATCGTCCGTGGACATCCATGCTATGTAGCTTCGCTTTTTGTCATCTTCGACTTCTATGTTTTGCTGTGTGTGCAGTCGGCTGTCCTTGTATCCCCAAATTTCTACCTGTACGATTTCCTCAGGAAGTAAGGTAGTATCCTGGACAATAGGTTGAGGAGAAGTGCCAAAAAGCAAGCGAGAACCATTATCTGAAAATGATATATTGCCATTTTCGTTCACTACCCAGCCTGTTGACGCACTGCTACTGCTGTTATCAGCTTTGACAGTGGCCGAGTCCGCTCCAGCTTTCCAGTAGCGAAGTTGAAAATTACGTATCAAAGCTTTTGTAGTATCCAGATCGGACAGAAAGGCGGCTTGTTTACCATCCTTTGATAAGGCTAACTGCTTGTATTTTCCTTTTGAGCGTGTTAAGGGTGTAGTGGCGCTGCTAGTCAAATCTACGTGGTAGACCCCAGGGAGAACTGTGCTATCCACACCCGTAGTGGAGTACATCAATGCTTTGCCCTCTTCCGCGAATAAATAGTTCAGAACATACTTTATGGTATCTTGAACACCACTTTCGAGATTCCTAACAATTAAATGATAGCCATTTTCCTTATTTACCTTCTTGCTCTTTTTCTTTTTAGGCTTCTTAGCCTTAGTTGTATCTGACTTGGCCGTATCTTTTTTTACTTTGATTTCTTCTAACTGATAAGCCAAATAGCCACCCCACTTTTTCGGGGTTTTATAACCTTTTACGTTGGCGATCTTAGTAACCCCATTATTTTCAAGATTGTAGATTCCCAAGCTATCTTTAGGAAGATCTTTTTTCTTCACCTTATTGCGCCTCATTTCATTCAATGAATCAAGTGCAGGTTTGATGTGAAAAATGATGTGCCGGGAGTTATAGGTAATCGTCGAATTTTCTGCCCGTGGTATGCTTAACAAACCGTTACCCGTTACAGAAGTGACTTTCATTGTCTGATCGCCTTTTCCCGGAGCCAAATGATAAACCACATATTTACCATCTACAGATATTTTCTCATTTCTTATCCTGTTCCAGGTGTCGAAGTCGGCATGCTCTATTGGCCGTTTTTGCGCAAAGGAGTATGTGGAAAGCAGAGTTATCAGAATAATGGAGTAGATGTATCTTTTCATGGCACGCCTGTTAGATTGATCATGCAAGATACTATCAGAATAATTGAAATAAGAAAGCTTTTTATTTGAGAGGTTCTACTGTCTTCCTCCTCCAAATTCGAACCCTACATTAAGACTAAAGAAGTTCGCGATATCATTTCCGCTGAAATTCATCATTCCGCTAATTCTTAGGTGTCCAGCGTTTACACCTACGCGCGGTGCAAAACCGAAATTAGTCAGCGAATTATTGAGTTCTCCTACACTAATGGAGGTAAGGCCTACATTTACCCCGTAAGACTGTCGTTGGAAAACGCCTAATCCCAATCCGATGAATGGTCGAACCTGTGCGGTGTTAAAAAAGTATTCTGTTACAAAAGTCATTTTTTTAACACTGGTCGAAGAGATATCTATTTCCTGGGTATTTACTGTGATGTTGCCCGATGAAAATCCGGCAGACTCCAGACGCAGACCAAAAGTAAGATGATCATTTGAACTGAATCGAGGCTCAAGGTATCCCCCAATTCCGCTGCCAGAGGTGTTGCCCAGTGCAGCAGTCAGGTTTATTCCAACATCTACTTTAAACGGCTTGAATTCCTGGGCATATAGCCCACTTACTGATAAGATTGTTAGGATAACCAGCAGTAAAGATTTCTTCATAGGTTGAGAATTTGGTATGGACTACCAAAAAGACGACCGTTACTTACAGAGGTTGCCAAAGTATTAGATTAAATTCTAAATAAATAGTACTGGTGTCCGACTAAATTTTTTGAACAAGAAAAAAGTGCCTTTGAAGCGTCCGAGAAAAGATTTTTCCTCAAAGCTGAAAACTACCCCACCCTCAAGGGAGTAATTAAGAACTGCCCTTTAAGAAATTTAAAGGGTGTTTTTAGCGAATGATTCCAAATCAAAAAAACTTTTCTCGGACGCTAGTATTTTTAAATAGTGGTCTGACCACTTATTTCTTCAAATAATCAACCACATTTCCTATTGCTGCATTTAACAGCTGCCTTCGAGAGTTAAATGTAGCTGCCAACCAACTCTTTCCAAGTCCCTTTTATTCGGTTGTACTTGATGGTACTGGGAAGCGCCTTCCACCAATATTTGTTCATTTCCACGGCAAAAGAGGGCTGCATATAGCAGTTAATAGTACAACCCTCGCATTCCGGAAGTCGGCCTTCCAGGGCCACTAATCTTTGAACTTCCTCTGAACGGTACAAATCGGCAAGGTTATTATTAATAGGAATTTCTTTTATACCCAGGTGGTAACAAGGTAAGACCAATTCATTACTCGGTGAGATCACTATGGTGGAACTTGCAGCCTTACAGACCGGATTACTCACGTGATTACCACCATCCTTCCTTAGCTGAATAAAACCTTCATTTAAATAGACCCCGGGTTTCTTTCCCCATTTTGATAATTGTTCAAGCGTTTCTGCAGACATGACCGTGCCCGTGTCTACATCATTATAGTCAAATGCAGGATTTAGAATTAAAACCAAATCATTCGGTCGGCATATCTCATGGTAGACCGCCTCTATTTGGTCTACATTATTTTCAAAAACGGTAAAAATGATATCCGGCCTTTCATCTAACTCTTTACCCACCTGAATGGATTTCATTACAAATTCGAAACAGTCTACCCCCCGCGACTCATTGTGCTCTTTCTCCGTAGGTGCGTCCAGCGAAAAATGAAGCATATCGATCTTACCTTTTAGTTTAGATGCCCATTTGGGATAAAGCAGACAATTAGTGGTCAGTGTTGTGATAAATCCCAGTTCCTTAGCTAATGCCAGAAGCCTATCAATTTCCCGATGTAGTAGGGGTTCACCCCCAGTAAAGTCGATGACTCTAACACCCAGTTCCTTAAGGGCAGTTAGGTTTTGTTCAGCCGAATGAAGATCAACATAAGGAGAAGGGCGCTCCCAGATATCGCAAAAGCTGCACCTCGCATTGCATCGGTACGTAACGTAATAATTACACAGTATGGGGTGAGAAATTAGCCTCATTATTTGTGAAAGATACCAGCAAAAGAGGCAAAAGGAAAGCCGATGAATGCGTAATTTTTCATGTCGAATTTAAATTATTGTGAAAATGGACGTCAAATCAATATCTGACCTTGAATCGAAAGAAGTTATGCCTGGTTTTAATGGCAAGTTCATCCACTCGGAAGAGATGACACACGCCTATTGGGTTATTCAGGCTGGTGCGGAACTGCCGGAGCACCATCATATTCATGAGCAGGTGGCTAACATTTTGGAGGGGGAGTTTGAATTTACCGTGAACGGAGAAATCAGGATCTGCAAGGCAGGTGATGTGTTGGTGTTGAAGTCTAATGTTCCTCATTCGGGAAGGGGAATTACCGACTGCAGGATTTTGGATGTATTTGCGCCCAGGAGGGAAGATCTGGGCTAGATAAAATTTTATGAGCAGGTGTTGTAAAATTGACCTCCTTATTTAACTTTGCACTCCACTTGCGAGAATAGCTCAGCTGGTAGAGCGCAACCTTGCCAAGGTTGAGGTCGCGGGTTCGAACCCCGTTTCTCGCTCCAAGATGCCTGCGTAAGCAGGCATTCTTATTAGAAACCAAGGCTACAAAGTAGTCGATGTTTGCTTCTATTAGCATGCAGGCCCGGGTGGTGGAATTGGTAGACACGCAGGACTTAAAATCCTGTGGGCATTGCGCCCGTGCGGGTTCAAGTCCCGCCCCGGGTACACTGGTAATCAGCCAGTTAAGAGCTTCAAGAATTTCTTGGAGCTCTTTTTATTTAAGATAGGTACAACATAGGTACAACAGTTTGCTTTTCATATCTTTCAGCAGGTGACAAATAACAGTTGGTTTGGTCCCAAGTCCTCTCGTATGGTAGCCTTACCATAAAACTAGTAAGGCTTCAATCGCCTCTAAATGATCTCCCTTCAAATGAAAAACCAATATGAATAGATGGAATAAATAAACTTTTAATATACTCTTCATTTTTCTTCAATTTATCTTTCAAAAATCTATGTATTCGAATTCTACCTGTAACAGATGGTCCGAAATAATATTGTATTTTTTGACGGTTGCACTAACAGCACAATAAAAAAATATTGACATAAAATACCCAGGTAGGGTATTTACATGGCTTAGAAGATAACGTAGTGAAGCCTTACCAGTTTACGACTCCACTCTGATATATTTTCACCCTGGTAATCAATATTGCGGTTGTTGTTGGCTTCGGCTTTAAATCTTGAAGCTGTTATCTTGATTAATTTAGTTTGAGAATGAAGTTCAAAAAAACTTAAAGCTAGGATTATTAAAACAATATTTTTTTGATTTTAAGAATATCTAAAAAAAATCTAAAATAAACTCATCATATAATTCATCAATAGTCTTTGGAGAAGGACGATATATCCCCTCCCTTTTGACTACTGTGTATTTATAGGAATAAACAGATCTAAAATCGTAAATAGGTTCTTTTTGACCCAAAATAATCTTATATCCGGTTATATACGGTTCTTTATTTTCATGAACAGTATATCCTACAGTATTCTTAGCCCATTTATTAAAATTTGCTATAGCTTTCTCTCCAAAATCATCTTGATTCTTCATTATTAACATAGACCACTGCATTCCAAGAGTAGTAAGATGTTCTCTTGAGGATGGTGGAGAGTTATATGTTTCATTTATGTTTCGTGTTGACTTACCATAATAATAAGAAGAGACATTTGAAATAAACATTGCGTTATTATTATCCTTAAGAATGGAACAAGAAGATTCATCTCCTTCAAAACAAAGTATATTGTGAGCTTTCATAAAGAAGTCTAATGAAGAATATTCTTTTGGAGAGCTATCATATAGTTCGATAATCAACTGAGCTAAATCAATATTCTTATCCAGAGCTTGCTCTGGTAGACCCTCGATTATTTGCCAGATAAATTGGTAGTCCTCCAAGTTCCAGAAATAGTAAATTAAGCTTTCAGGAAGGAGTTTATTTAATTCATCATTTTTGCTCGAAACACTTCTTCTTACCCAAGACCAATTGTAGAATTTGAAATACCTTTTTTTCAAAAAATCAATATCATTGGCTCTCAAACTTGATAAAAGTATGTAATTGTTTGACTCAACAATTCTAATGTTTTTGTATGCCGCTTCTTGAAGCAGATTTACAGAGTACTTTAATTCTTCGTTTGATGAGTTTGGATTAGTACTAATATATTTTCCTAATAGGTAACCAGAATAGTGATTCCCTTTTTTATACGCTTTAGTTAAGTTTTCAATATTGTTCTCATCTGACAACAAATAAGGGTAATAATCCGATTCTTTTAACTCAATAGTATAATCTAGTACTGATAACAACTCACTAACTTTAGCATGAGCTAAAAACATAGCTTCAATGCTTTTCTCAGTTTTGGCAATCTCAATAATTTGTCTTGCAGAAGCTACATTCTTTACATTCTTTTCAATTTTAGTTCTGCGCAGATACCAGATCCAAAACTGAGAAAATATATCACCAGCATCTGCAAGAATTTGTAATTCTTCAAATTTGTTTTCTCTTACTTTTTTGGAAAAAACTCCTAAATCATCAAGTATCTCATACACTATAGATTCTCTTTTTTCTCGAAGCTTAAAATCCGATTTGGAATTGATGAGGGTGTTATATTCTTGATTTTTCCCCAATAAATTGCTTGTATAACTATCATATTCAAGGTTAAAGAGTATTGGGATTTTATAGCCTACGTAGGGAGAGGCCACTTTAGCATAAAGGTAAATTTTATCGTTAGCTTCTTCTAAAACGCTCCAATTTGGATTGGATTTTAACTGGACAGTTCCCTTTAAAGAAACTGAAGATTTGGGTTTGATGGTGACTCTTCCTCTTTTTGAACTACTAACGGCTAAACCATTTATGTAGAAGTACATAACTTCCTGAAGTATTTTTTTATCCAGTGTAGCTGGAACTATGTCAACTTCAATTTCTTTCCTACTTCTATTTATTAATGTAATTCCTACTTCTTGTGGTGTCTTACTTGAAACTCTAATCTTTTTAGTATTGCTTATTTCCAGTAAGGGACTAATTTTTGAAAATTCCCACTTTGCTTTACCGTAATTCTTCTTTTTTGATATGATAGAAGCTATCTTTCCTTCTTCTAGTTGAAAGAGTAGAGTAGATTTAGTTTCGTAAAATTCAAACTCGAATTTGCTGTTTTTGATTCTGGAACTATATTTTCCGTTTAAGACTACACATTCATCACATTTGCCTTTAGATAAAACAAAAGAGCCTTTCTTAGACTCATTTTTGTGTTTTATTGTATAATCATAAGCTCCGTAAAAATCACTTTGCGCTACTGTAGATTGAGATATTATTACTAATAATATAAGCAGTGTTCTCATAACTAGATATATGGAAAGTCTGCAATACTTTTAAAATCTGATATCATATAAAATTATGTTTTTTCAAATCTATTGTATAAGGTGACTGTTATAATAATAATGTTATTAAACCTTATCCATAGTCTTTTAAAATTAAGTTAAAAGAATTTTTTTGGCAAGAGGTCAGTATAAGCTTCCTTCCAAGAGTGAGCCTGATGATGAATCTCTTTTGAATTAGAGGATACGTTGATGTCCTTATAGATGAATTAGTTTTACTTAATCCTGATTCATAAGCGTTTTAAAAGCATGTCTTATTTAGTTATCTAAAAACCTATTGAATTTCTGAGCTGTTTACTAGGAGACTTCAGTGTTTCTAAAAATATCTTCTAGAGCTTAAAAAATAAGAACTTGTTACCCAGTTTAAGTTAGCAATACTAATACTCTCAAATTCCAATAGTAATCATGAATTACCTCATTTCTTCTAATAAATTGATGGTGGCATACTATACCTAATTTTCGGTCAAAACCATCTAAATAGATACGTATAAATCTTCAAGAGTAAATCCTGTGGACATTGCGCCAGTACGGATTCAAGTTGCGCCCAGGTACACTGATTATCAATTAGTTAAGAACTTTAAGAATTTTTTGAAGCTCTTTTTATTTATATAGGTACAACATTTTAGTTGTCTACTTTCAATTGGATCTTCTTTATTTTATAGCTCCCCAATTACATTAAAGCCTAAAAACAACTTGAGCAGTCGATACTTCTACAATACATGAGTATGGGTTAGTTACACATCTAAATTACCTTAAGTGACCTTTTAATCAGTAAGTCCTTCGTTCGATCTCAATATAAGGGCTTGATAATCAGATATTTACGTACAGTGGTTGGCTTTTTTGTTTCTGGTTAGCGTGCTTTTTTGTATATACCAAAGATCGAAGCCAAACCAATTTTTACCTCATCCTTAAGGTTTTCCCTTTCGAAGTACTTGATACAATTTGACAACATTGGAATCATTTTTTCCAAATGTATTTGAGGTGCCATCATAGCAGATAATAATATTTTTCATCTGACTGGTTAGTTGTTTGTACCACTCGTAGGCGTCTTTCTTACGTTCTTTATGTATCTATCAATAGCTAAAAAGAAAATTTCAACATTATATCCAGCAGCAAAAGCTAATAAGATAGGTGCTAAGCTGTAAGTCTCAGTCTCAAAGTTAATGGCACTGGCATCTCCAAACCACCCTATTGCTAACCCAGCAAAAGCTCCTAAAAATAGCCTGGTTGTATAATTTGTTCTTGAAAAGCTGTTAAAAGTATAGGTTTTGACTTCATTTGCTAGATTGCGTAATGAGAATATCATAGCTCCTATGAGCCCATATAATAAAGGTAATAAATACGTATCACAAAGCCTCAACTTAATATTAACACTTCTAATTACTTTGGCTTCGTCTTCTTCTAGTTTACATGACTTGATATCGCAACACCCTATCCCAGCATAATTTAACCCCTTAAATATGCCTGAATCATAACTTAAGGTCGCTTCCCATTTGCATAAAGCCGAGACGATATCAATTCTATCTTCTTGAGCTTTTTCTATTTCCATGCTTAAGGCACTGTAATCTGTATACGCACTATCAATAAAATTGAAATTGTGTGATATAAGCTCAAACTCTTTATTTTTTTCCAGATAGTTCTGATAATAGCTCAGGCCATTAAACCAATAAAAATGGAGTGCTAAGGTTAGTCCCAATACAATAAACAGAGCTAGCTTATAGATTAAAATAACTTTGGTTGACAAAGAAATTCTGGGCCAGTTCTTTCTTTTTTTTCTAATCGCTAAAATGCTTGGTGCATCATAGGGACATGATTCACATAGCTTTGAAAAAGCCTTTAAAAATGCTTCCCTATATTCTTGATAAAGGGTGCTATCTGCAGCAGAATCCTCTATAAAGAATTGTCGAAAATTTGAAATTGCTTTTAAAATTCCCTGCTCAATTTTAACACTGTTCTTGAGAAGATAGAGATAAATGATCTCTGCTTCTTCAAGTAATTTTTTATCTTCTTTTCTATCAGACGTCAATTCTATCGAAATATAAAAATTGCAAGCTAGAGATACTGACAAACATGATCAATACCCTACCTAGGGTATTTTTCACGTTCAAAAAGGCTGAATATCTCGAATAATTTAGCTTTTCAGCATTTTTAAGATTTCCGGTAAAAAGTCCAGCTTTCTTCTAAAGACGGCTGTTGATGAGGCTGTATACGTGAATTTATTCCCCTGTGTATCTTTGAAGGTTAGATGAAGTTTAGGACTCACAAGCTCTCTTTTGAGATCAATAGGTCGAATAATCTTAATATATTCATTACGATCTAAGAGAGTGACTGGTAGTTCATAATCTCCGTCTGTTGAGTAATGCAATTGGCCGTCTTTATAAAAAATTTTAGCAATGCCTAACCCGCCAATATTCTCAATCAAATAATATCCTTCTTTTAAACTATCCATATAACAAATTTAGTTACTACTAAATATATTAGTAATACACCATTTTTAGAATAAGTTAGAATTTTCGCTGTAAACGGTCCGTATGTGCGTCAACTTATGAAACTGCACTATGCTACACCCTCTGCATGACTTATGCGGACCTCTCCCAGATCAGCCAAATTGAACTTATCTATAAGCGCAAAATAATTGCGCCCGTGCGGGTTCAAGTCCCGCCCCGGGTACTTTTCTTTTAGAAGTATGTATTTGGTTTATGCTATTTCGAGTCTGAACAAAAACTATATCTATGTTGGCCTTAATTCCAACCTAGAAAAACGTGAGGAAAGGCACAATAGGGTATGAAAGAACTACTAAACCTTATGCCCCATTTAAACTGATCTGTTTCAAGGAATTTACGACCCGACAAGAGGCAAGATTGCATGAAAAGTATATGAAGTCAGGGGTTGGCAAGGAAAGGTTAAGACCAGAGATTCAAGTGCGGGCCAGTCTACCGACAGATAGATTCAAGTCCCGTCTCAGGTACTCACACGTTTAGCACAGCCTTTGAAAATCAAGGTATTTTATTTTAGGGTCTAAAATAGTGGCATAATTTCTTAAAAAATTAAAATACCTTCAAAATACCTTCAAATTTTTTTTGTAAACCATTCTACAAGTGGTCAATTCTGCATGAGAATACCGGAAAAGAATAAATTATCTAAGTATCTTAATCAATGGATTTATATAAACAATTATAGTTCGCTACCGAAATTATGTATACCACCCATCGTTTTTATGCAGTTCGAGCGACAGTACTTTTTTTTCTTCTCTCATCACCAGGAATGTCATTTTCTCAGTGCTCGAATCTACCTACTAGAGAGATTAGTAAGAATTTTCGATATGGTCCAGTTGAATCTAGGTGTGAAGGTTTTTACATGATTAACGCCAGCAATGAGCTAAAACTAGTCTCTTTTACCTATGGCCTTTTGTCATACGAAATTGATGACCTGAAAAAGGTTACTTTATCATTTAGTAAAAAGCCAAATGATCAGAGTTTGAACTTGAGAGCAATTTCCTTTAATAGAAAAGCAGGATACAGACTTGATAGAGATGTAACGAATGACAAACAATTTATTTGGGACCTGAACATATTTGTACTGAGTGACTACGATATGATTCCAAGGTGTTGCATTGTTATATTTAGTTGGATTGGAACTGAAAATAACAAATCATTTCTTCCTGTACAAATTGATGATGGGCGAGATAATTGTTTACTTAAACTTAGGGTTAATGAGGATATTAAAGCGTATAAATACGTATTGACTAACTCTGAGAATTGCTTCGTTGCAATAGACCAATATCTAGTAGTAGAAGCAAAACACTTTAGGAATGATGTCCTAACGATCCCAATTGATGGAGAATATACGGGGCCGTATTGTTTAAATGTTTTCTTAGAATTAGAAGACAGTGGCTGGCAGGATGTACCAATTACTTTTAATTTGAGCTTTTAGGTCTTATGTCACAATCAAAGGAGTTAAAAGAAAGACTATCAAAACTCAGATCCGAAATTGTTACCAAGATTCTGAAATCCGAAGTATACTACAGCGACCTTCCAAAAGATTTAGATGCAATTAAAAGCATTAATTCAATGTTGTTGGAAGGAAAAAGATCTAGTGGTATAGCCATCTGGGTGATAGTCATCTTTTTGATTGTTCTTATTCTTTTTTCTTTCTTGAGATTTCATCACGTAAGTAGAACTTACAGTATTGGGATTACAATCGAGTGCTCTTCTTTTCAGTTCGAGGTTGCAGAAGCCTCTAATTTTATCAATGAAAGTACTGCTCTCAATGGAACTAAGATCCGTCTATATGGTATTTCTAGTTTAACCAACCATATAGACGGATTCCATCTCAGTGATAATAGTGGCATTAAGTCGAATTTCTTAGGTAAAACGTCACTTACTAATTTGGATTTTAAGACCAAAGGAGAAATCAATACCGAATTGGATAGGGGGGAGATTTCGTTTCAGTCATTTAACTCACTAGAAGGTGTAGTGTCGTACGATACATTAAGTTTTTTTCGAAGTAATCAAAACAACAAATTTGAATCGAATAGGAAAGGTTCGTTTAAATTTTCCAGGAGAGAATTAGAGACAAAATTCGAAATATTTATTGACGGACTTAAATCAGAAATAAAATATAATACCCTAATTCCAGTAAGTTCATTAAGGTTTGATAGAAAAACGTACCCTTTTATGGACAATATTGAAAAAAAGATTTCCTCAATAAAAAGCGGTAAGGTTTCCTTATATGATACAGA
The DNA here is from genome assembly GCA_937899105.1 of uncultured Flammeovirgaceae bacterium. Classification (GTDB taxonomy): domain Bacteria; phylum Bacteroidota; class Bacteroidia; order Cytophagales; family Cyclobacteriaceae; genus Fulvivirga. The sequence continues at coordinate 13,898 of CALBPF010000010.1, forward strand.
TCAGATTATGGAACTAAATTCTAGTAGAAGGATTGATCTCAGAAATCTCAAGGGTGTTGTTTATGAGATGATCATTGATCCAATAAAAGATTCCATTTTTATAAAATTTAGCGGAGAAGTTAGCCAGATCATAGATTTAGAGACAGGTAACAACCTTACTCCAACTTTATTACAATATTTCATACGTAATAATTTTTGGATCGCCCTAATATCAGGTGCGATTTTCATACTTACAACCTTATGGACAATTGTTGAAAAGATTATAAATACTTAAGCTGAAAAATGAAAAAGCTATTGATAATTGCTTTACCTCTGCTACTAATATGTAGAATAACATATGCTCAGTTAATCTCTGGGGAAGACAAGGCAAGAATTTTAAAAGAAAACGTGGTTAAAGTTAATGGCGATCATAATGGTTACGGCTTCATGGTGGGTCAGAATGATAGATTAGTTTATATAGTCACCCCAAATCACGTGCTGAGAGGGGTTGACAATAAATTAGATAAGTCTGAGGTCACGGTTGAATTGTTTACTCAACAAGGAACACCCATTGAAGCTGTAGCACTAGATAAAAAATTTGATTCTAACGAGCAGGACTTGGCTGTAATTACAATAAAAAGGGAAGATCTACCTACCGAAACCGGTATTTATGACGTAGGGTTATCCAATAAGACTGCCCGACTAAGGGGAAAAGAAGTCTGGTTTACTGGCAATAAGTGGACTATTCCAGTAAATCCCTGCGTTATTCAATCTAGCCAAGACAATATAGCAGGTAAACTTGAAATTGAAGACTGTTCAACGGCAGTTGAGGGTTTTTCAGGGACACCATTCACATCTTCTGACGGTATTGAGGGAATGTTTTTACAAAAGAGGCCTGATGGATCCTCTGCTACGGTTTTATCAACATCCTTTATAAGAAAGGCATTTTTGGAATGGAATTTACCACTAGGTAATCAAATTAGGCAAACTAAACTATGGACTAGTACGGAGATTAGTCAAGCTAG
>CALBPF010000011.1 GCA_937899105.1 uncultured Flammeovirgaceae bacterium
CATGTTTAAAAAAGTTTCAATTGCCAATATTACTGTCATGGCCCAATGTCGTATTTTAGTTAATTATATTAAATGAGCCTATTTTAGTGTCCACGGTAAAAATGCAACCTGCTGTATTTATATTTCAGATCCCCACTTCAATTGATTCTAGATCTCCAATAAATGAAGGGTGGATCAAATTAGGAAATTTATATTCCTCGAAGGTCCTAGATAGTTTATCAATTAATTTTGGGTCTCCAACTCCCATCAAAAGGCTAACTCCCTTGCTTGGTTTAATCTTGTTTAAAAAATCTTCTTGAGAAATCACTTGTGCCATGTTCCCTCCTGATAGAATAAAATCTTTTTTTGGATATAGATCAATAAAGCCTTTTAATTCAGCTCCTTTACACTTTTTTAATAAAAAGTGCACTTCTTTTGCAAAACCTCCTGAACCAAGTATGTAATAATCCATCTCTTATTTATTGTAAATATTGGATTTATAAGATCTTCTATTTTCTTCAATTTCAAACCAATTAATTGTTTCTTGAAGTCCATCTTCGAGAGTAAAAGTAGGTTTCCAAGAGGTATATTCTATCAGTTTTTGACTTGAACCAAGTAATCTGAACACCTCACTTTTTTGGGGTCTCAGTCTTACTTCATCGGTTAAAATATGGGCATTTGGATTGATCTCGTTAATAATTGTGTTAGCAAGTTCACCGATGCTAATTTCAGATTCGGTCGCAATATTTACTTCATGACCTATTAATTCAGTACATCTCGAGATATCCAAAAAACCTTTCACCGTGTCTTTGACGTAAAGTAAGTCTCGAGTTGGAGTTAGATCCCCCAACTTTATTTCATCATAACCGGCCAGCAACTGTGAGATAATGGTTGGGATAATTGCTCTAGCTGATTGTCTTGGTCCGTATGTATTAAAAGGCCTAACAATAGTAATTGGCAAATCAAAACTCCGAAAGAAAGACTCAGCAATACAATCCGCACCGATCTTGGATGCCGAGTATGGGGACTGAGGTTGCTTTTTATGCTCCTCGGTTATCGGAACAAACTGGGCAGTACCATATACTTCACTTGTCGAAGTAACTAGTATTCTATCAACCTCTAGGTTTTTTGCAGCCTGAACTACATTGAGGGTACCTTTAACATTCGTATCCACATAAGAATCTGGTGAATGATAACTGAATGGAATAGCTATCAAGGCTGCCAAATGAAAAACCAAGTCAATATCTTTCATGGCTGTCCTTACGCCATTTGGATCACGTATATCACCACTGAATACTTCTATTTGGCCAATGCTTTCCATAGAAAGCGTATCTAACCACCCCCAGGAATTAAAAGAATTGTAATATACAAAGGCCCTTACCTGATAACCTTCTCTAACCAGTAATTCAGTTAAATGAGATCCTATAAAACCGTCTGCACCTGTAACTAAAACTCTCTTTGGCATTTCTATGATCTCTATTAATTAGTACATACAAAATTAGGACTCCAGGTAATAAGCACCATTTTTAGATCTTGAACCATAGCCGTAGCCGTAGCCGTAGCCATAACCGTAGCCGTATCCATAACCATAACCCGGCCCTACCTTGCGGATGTCATTAAAAACAATACTTACATTTCTAATTCTGCCATTGTCATAAAATTCTTGAGCAGTCTTAAGTGCCGCTTTCGGAGTGTAGTTTTGACGGACAAGAAAAAGCATGTGATCAGCGTGTCTTGAAAGGATGAAAGCATCAGTCACTAAACCAATAGGTGGAGAGTCCAGTATTATAAAATCATAATTGGCAAAGGCATCTTTAATGAACTGATCCATTTTAGAACCGATCAAAAGTTCGCTAGGATTTGGAGGAACCGGTCCTCCACTTACCAAATCCAAGTTCTCGATTCGGGTTTTTAGTATAGTATCATTTAATGAAGCTTGTCCAGAGAGGTAGTTGCTTAACCCAATATCATTTTTTAAATCAAAATCATTATAAAGTCGCGGGCGTCTTAGATCAGCACCTACTATGAGTGTTTTTTTTTCACTAAAAGCCAGTACTGTGGCTAGATTTATTGTTGAAAAAGTTTTACCCTCTCCACTTATTGAGGAAGTTATTAGAAAAGTCTTTTTTTCTTTCCCCTCAGTAAAGAAATTGAGATTAGACCTTAACGCTCTGAAGGACTCAGCAACAGCACTTTTTGGCTTATTATATACTACCAAATTATCATCGAGCGTATTATGCCCAACACCGCCAATTACTGGGATATTAGTAGTGTTTTCTATATCTTCCTTGGACTGAACGGTTTGGTTAGCCATCTCCATTACCAGGAAAATAAGCAAAGGAATAAACAAGCCTGAGGCAATTGCTATCCCATAGTTTTGAATGGGTTTTGGCGTAATTGGACCACCCACTTTGTGTGGAGGATTTACAACTACTATATCGGAAGTCGTAGAGGCCTTAGATATCCCTGCCTCGGCTCTTTTCTGCATCATGAAAATGTAGAGATTTTCACTTAAAGCATAATTTCTCTGAAGATTTATTAACCTTCTTTCAGATTCCGGTAACCTGGCGAGCTGATTATCAACAAACTTAATCTGATCCCTAAGAAAATCTTCATTAATCTTTTGTGCACCCAGCGAGCTCCTAACGCTTTCCAACAAATCACTTTTCGTTTTTTCTATCTGGTCTTTCTTCCTTTGCGTTAAAGGTGTAGATGCTTTTTCTAAGCTAGCATTCAGTTGGACAGTAGACTGAAGCTGTACAAGATTGGAAATAAGTTGGGTCATAATAGGGTCTTCTACTCCAACGCTTGAGGGGGGAACAACCTGATCGTAACTGGTATCTTTGGTTAAATAATCAGTCAAATAATTTAAATAATTCTTTTTTAAAGTAAGCTCACCAAGCTGCCCCTCTAAATCTTCAATTCTTTGATAAAGCCTGAGTGCTTCACCATCAATATTTGTAACCACATAATCTTTTTTAAACGACTCTACCTTAAATTCGAAATACTGTAGAGAATCAGAAATCTGCTTTAACTGACTATCTATAAAAGCTATAGATCTGGATGCCGCTTGGTTCTTTTTCTTCAAATCAAGGCGTTGATATTGTTTGGTCAATTCATCCAAAAAGGACATTTCTTTAGTTGGTAGTGCACCTCTTACTGTAAGATTCACAACGGAAGCGCCCTGTTCCTGCCAAGATACGCCAAGCCTACTGCGATATCTATTCGCCACGGACTTAATATTTTTAAAAACCAAGACATATTCTTTATTCAGAAAATTCTTGCTTATTGAATTAAATCGCTTCGACACCACAATTTTGGATTTTTCAATTTCAATTTTTTCGCCATAACTATAATAATTATCATTGGCGACAGTGGTATTTGTCGAGGCATTGAGGATGAAAGAGGAATCATCGACTAGCATCAATTGAAATTCTCCATTTGGCATTCCGTCATATTCAATTTTCACTGGAAAATTATCATCATAAAACTCAGAAGTCTTGATATCACCTTGCCTATAAATTGATACGTCAAAACCAAGAGTATCTACAACGCTTTGAATAAGTGGGAGTGATTTAATAATATATAATTCATTGTAATAATTTCGGTAAGGCTCAACAAGGGCATTATTGTAAAGCAATTGTCCGCCAATATTATTTTCCTGACTTTCCTTTATAATTATTGATGCCTCCACATTGTATATTTTAGTAGTATAGCGATTTATTAAGAATGCAATACTAATAGCAGCTATTATACATATCAACACCACATACCAGTAACGAATTGCCTTGAAAAGAATTCTTCTATAATTGATAAGGGCATTAGAGTTTGTAGCTGTCGAGTTTAAAACCTCACTTTCAAACAAAGTATTTTTATCTTCTATACGCATTTAGTTAATCTATTAGATTAATAGTAAGCAGAAGTAACGAGATAGAAGAAATCACTAAACTCAAATTCGGACCAAAATACGTTCTAAATGATCTTTGTTTTAGTGGAGGAACTACAACTATATCATTCGGATGAATAAAAAAATCATTTCTCGATAACAATTCCTCATCCAGCAAATTGGCATACATAACTTTAGCTTTATCGCCTTCTTGTCGTACAATTTTTATCGCTGATCTATCTGCTAAATCTGTAAGGCCACCAGCTGAAGCTATGGCCTCCAACAGTGTTACGCGATTATTAAATGAATTTACAACTCCCTCAGAATTAACTTCACCTATAATTGATACACGCAAGTTCAGTAACCTGACTTTCACTGTAGGATCATCCACATAACTTACTGCCAATTCTTTAATGAGATCTTCAATTTGATGAACAGTATTACCTTGAACCTTGATACTTCCAAGTTGAGGCAAAGCGATATTACCATCGTCTCTTACGAGATAGCCAGCCAAGGCCAGATTACCAACTCCACCTCCTACTATCTGATTCTGTTGATTAGCAAAAATATCAAAATCCTCATCAGTGAGACTTTCTATCTGGATAGATAAAACGTCTTCAGGTTGAATCTTATATTCATAGTTCCCCATCTTATATTCCCTTATCACAGTGTCTACGGGAAAATCCTTGTCTAATTCACCCTCACTCTGCAAATACAATATCTTCTTATTCGGAACACAGGAGCTAAAAACTAAGATGCCTGCGAAAAGAGCTAGGCCAAGATATCTGAAAATCATAAAGTCAAAAAAATCAATTTGCTAATTAACATAAGCCCTACCAACTTGCCAAACTTCCTTCAGCATCTTTAGAAAGCTTTCCATTTCATCTAAGGGAATCATATTAGGTCCATCACTCAAGGCTTTGGCAGGTTCCGGGTGAGTTTCTATGAAAAAACCATCTACTCCCACTGCTGCCGCCGCTTTAGCTAAGTATGGCGCAAACTCCCGCTGTCCTCCGGAGCTACCACCGGCGCCTCCAGGTTGCTGTACACTGTGGGTGACGTCAAAAACTACCGGACTAAACTGCCGCATGATCGGAAGCGCTCTCATATCAACTACTAAGTTGTGATAGCCAAAGGAGGCTCCGCGCTCCGTAAGAAAAACGTTGCTGTTATCAACAGACTTCACCTTATCAACAGCATATTTCATATCTTCAGGAGCCATAAATTGCCCCCTTTTAATCTTTACTGCTTTTCCGGTCCTGGCCGCCGCAATAAGCAAATCAGTCTGACGACATAAATAGGCAGGGATTTGAAGGACATCTACTACTTCAGCAACTTCTTTAGCTTGATATGACTCGTGGATATCGGTTACAATTGGCACTTTTAATTTGTCTTTTACCATTGACAAGATCTCCAGCCCCATGTCCATACCACTTCCACGGTAAGAAGTGGACGAAGTTCTGTTGGCTTTATCAAATGAGGCTTTGAATATGTAATCAATTCCATGTTTTTCACACAAGCCTTTCACTCTTGCACCCACTTCCTGACATAAATCATAACTTTCTGCTGCACAGGGCCCCGCAAACAGTACCATTTTATCTCCTCCAAGTTGTATTGAGTCTGTAACATGAACTTTCTTATCAAACTTTTCTATCATCCTAGCTTTTGCTTTATGATCGATTCCATTTTTCCCTGACTTGCCAGAATCAAATCAGCCACCTCTCGCACAACCCCTTCGCCACCTTTTGCAAGGGTAATAATATCTGCGTGATCTTTAACATAACTCATTCCATCCGCAGGTACTGCACCCAAACCGGAATTAACCAGGGCCTTCAGGTCAATAATGTCATCTCCTATGTAGCTCACTTTTTGCGCTGATAGTGAACCAAGTTCCCCTTCAATGACTGCCCATTTGTCCTTAGCTCCTTGATGAAAGAAATCTAATTTCAACTCAATGCATCTTCTTTCCACCAAGGCCGAACTGCGACCGGTAATGACCCCTACACGGATACTAGCCTCCTTGAGAAATCTAATAATCTGGCCATCCTTCACGTTGAATGCTTTAATCTCATCTCCACTATTGGTATATATGATCTTACCATCTGTAAGTACGCCATCAACATCAAAAATGAGCATCTCTATCTTAGATGCCTTTTCGATTACGGCCTTATCATATTTGGAAAGAATGCTTTGCATTTCAAAAATCGGCTTAAAGATAGCAGGATTATTTTCCTATGCTCTTTGGCGAACGTTTTAAAATTGCCAAATCCAAACATTTTAGTTTACTTTCATGGAAAGTAAACTAAATCTAATTAATGAAATTTATAAAGCTTATCTTGTCTTTAGCCATTACTGGCGCTCTTATTTATTCGCTAAATACCAGATTTATTATAGGAGGTAATGGAGTACCACCACTTGGAAAGTTCTTAGACCCTTTTTTCGGTTTTTGGCAAAATGCCGAAAGTGATTCTATTCCGTTCGATATCAATGTTTCACTTCCTGATCTGAAAGACAGTGTCACTGTGTATTATGATGAATTTGGTATTCCCCACATTTTTGCCCAAAACAACCATGATCTGTTCATGGCTCAGGGTTATGTGGTAGCCCAAAACCGTTTATGGCAAATGGATTTCCAAACTTATGCAGCAGCAGGTAGACTTTCCGAGCTTGTAGGTGAAATAGCCCTCGACTTGGACAGATTGCAAAGAAGAAAGGGAATGTTATTCGGAGCGGATAATACCAGGAAACAAATGGAAAGCAACCCTCAACTTAAAGAATACGTGGAAGCATATTCAATGGGGGTAAACGCCTACATAAACTCACTCTCCTATAAACACTTGCCCATCGAATATAAACTACTAGCTTATGAACCTGAAAAATGGAGCACAGTGAAATCAGCGTTATTGCTACAGTTAATGATTGACGACCTAACCGGTTATGACAAAGATCTTCAAAATACCAACGCATATAATCTTATGGGTGCAGAGGAGTTCGAACGTTTGTATCCCCAATGGCCTGCAGGTATTGATCCGGTTGCGAGAACCTCGGAAGACCTTCCTTATGAACCCTTAACAAGATCAACTCCAGATTCACTTCAAGTCATCAAAACCTTCATGACCAAAGTGCATAATATGCCAGATCCGGATAATGGTAGTAACAATTGGGCTGTCGCAGGCCTGAAGTCATACAGAGGCTAAGCCATTTTGGCAAGCGACAAGCAGCTCGGACTTAACGCACCTTCATTATGGTTTATAATGCAGTTATCATCTCCGTCAATTAACGTGATGGGGTTTGCACTCACCGGCAATGTGGGTATCGTATCGGGTTTTAATCAAAATGTTTCCTGGGCTTTTACCAATGTGGCCCGTGATCATAGAGATTGGTATAAGATCAAATTTACCGATGATTCCAAAGCTAAGTATATCTACGGAGATGAAAATTTGGAAATAAAAAGGGTTAATGAGTACATCAATATTCGTGATGGTGATACCTATGTCGATACTGTGCTTTATACACACTACGGTCCTATAGTTTATGACGATCGCTTTCTCAGTAATAACGGCAAAGATCATTTAGCTCTCAAATGGATCGGTCACTATCCTTCAAGAGTGCAAGAATCACTGGTAGAACTAAACCGGGCCAAAGATTACGAAGGTTACCTAAAAGCTTTAGAAAAGTGGGATGCTCCCGCACAACATGTTGCTTTTGCTTCGGACAAAGGAGAAGTTTCTATTCGGGTACAAGGCTTGTTACCGCTGAATTTTGATGATCAAGGTCGGTATATAATGGACGGTTCCAATCCAATCTTTGAGTGGGGTGAGTTCATTCCAACTGAGCACTACGCCCATGAGTATAATCCCGAAAGAGGGTTTATCAGTTCCGCAAATCAACACTCGGCAGATCAGAATTATCCTTATGAAATGGTTTGGAAGAATATGGAGCATTATCGTAATCGTAGGATCAACAGAGTATTAAATGACTATGATAGTGGTTCCGTTACACCTCAGGACATGATGTCCCTTCAGAACGATAATTATGGTATCCGGCCTGAGGAATACCTACCGTACATGTTGGATTCCATTGGTCAGTCCGATCATATGAACGTTCTGGATGAGTTAAGAGCATGGGATTACGTCTACGAGGTTGATAAAATAGCGCCTACCTATTTCGAGGCATGGGCACGTGAATTTCGTGGACTGCTTTGGGATGAGTTTTATAACAACGATTTGCCAGTTTCTGTACCTAGTCGCTATCATACGATCTGGATGTTAAAAAATGACTTCCCTGATGCGTATATCGATGTTAAGGGTACAGAAAAAGTCGAGAGTCTTTCAGACCTTTTACAGATGAGTTTGGATTCTGCCTTGGTAAGAATTGAAAAATGGAAAGAAAGAAAAGGAATGGAAGCAACCTGGGGCAATTATAAAGGAACATCGATCATTCACCTTTCCAGGTTGGCTCCTTTCAGTACTTATAACATTCAGGTGAATGGCGAGTCGGACGCAGTAAACTCCACTAAGCCTAACCACGGCCCCAGCCAACGCATAGTAGTAGAAATGTCCAGCCCACCCCGGGCTTGGGCCGTATTACCGGGAGGGCAATCAGGGAATCCGGGGAATCCATTGTTTGATAATATGATACCACTTTGGCGTGATGGCGAATACATCAAGTTAAACTATATGCAACCCTCAGACTTGGCCAAAGATCAATTCTTCACTCAAAAATTAAACAATAACTAATATGAAGTTCATGGTTAAACTTGCTCTAATAGCTGGTATCAGCGCTTTATTGCAGCTATTCTTACCTTTTTGGTCCGTTGCCATTGTTGCCTTTTTAGTTTGCCTGGGCTTTGGTGGAAATGGATTCTCCTCTTTTTTTTGCGGCTTCCTGGCCATCAGTATATTGTGGGGTTTGACCGCGATTATTATCGATACTAATACCTCATCAATTCTCAGTAGCAAAATTGCTAACGTTTTACCTCTAGGTGGGAATGTGACCCTCTTAATTTTAATAACCGTGTTAGTTGGGGCACTAGTCGGTGGGTTTGGAGCTCTTTCAGGTAGTTTAGCACGGGTGCTTTTCCAAAAAACAAAAAAGACAGGCTACTATTCGTAACCTGTCTTCTGATTACGTTATACTGGAAAATATATTCTTAATTTTAATGCTAGAATACATTTATCCGGTATCAAATTAATTTTTTTATTAAACTCCAGTGATTTTTCATTCTGTCAATTCAAATATTGGATTAAAATTCCGAAATGAAGATTATTACTTAATAATCACCCCTGAAGCTATGAATGTAATCTCGTCCTTGGGCTCAGTGATCGCATCAATCTCCTCCTGAGACTTACCGGCATCTTTAGCAAAGTGCCGTAACGTCTCCACATCGGTAGCTATTTTCTTAGCATAGCCTTCAAAAATCACTTTTTTACCTTCTACACCCTCCTTGGGCACAAAGAAACCATAATCCTTGAAAGTCACACGCATGTGTTCATCATCATTTAGCGCCACATTCATCCAGCAACCTTTCATAGCACACGTAGCTAATATTTCACTTTCAACTTTCAGATTTACTGAGTCCAAACCTTCGAGTTTAGCCAATAGGTCTACAGGGCTAAGCACACCATCTTCAGTGATCTCATCTCCAAAGTTACCAGTCAATTGTACTACTTCCTCTACAGGTACTTCTTTCTCTGTAACTTCTGAGGTATTCTCCTTAGACTTTGGAGAACAAGCCACTAAAAAGAAAAAAGCGAGAATTTTTAAATCTATTCTTTTCATAACATAATATTTAATATCGCAATGTTAAGCGTCCCTAATCTATTTTCCGCTATACAGCGCTTTCCCGGCTGCATGATATTTATCACCCTCTACCCAAAATGGAGTTATGGGATCATTAGCGATTAACCTACAAGCCATTACATAAGCACCAAAGAACTTAGTAAGGTATTCATAATCCAAATTGTCCGGATTGTCGGAAGCCTGATGATAATACTTACCAATCTCGGCATCAAAGGCTCTAAATCCAAGACTAAAAGTAGGCGCTGGTACACCTTTGGACGCAAAACTCACGTTATCCGAGCGATCGAATAATCCTTGCTCAGGAGCCGGGTCATCGATGGCTTCTAAGTCAAACTCTTTACAGGCCGCTTTAATGTGGTCCGCCACGGTGGTACGTTCTAATCCTATAATTGTGGCTACCGAAGTATCATTGTATCCACCATTATCGCTGTTAAAACAATATACCATCTGGTTCATAGGTATTAGTGGGTGCTCGGCGTACCACTTACTGCCTAGCAAACCTTTTTCCTCGGCGGTAAACAAAATAAATAAAGCAGAGCGTTTGGTAGGGTTCTTAGCAATACTCTCTGCGGCGCTTAAAACGGTGACCACTCCTACCGCATTATCGCGGGCTCCATTATAAATTGAGTCTCCCTCTGCATTCGGCTGACCAATGCCTATATGGTCATAATGAGCAGAATAGATAACGAATTCATTTTTCAATTCAGGATCAGTACCTTCTACCATGCCCACTACGTTCTTAGCCGCCATCAGTGTTCTGGACATTCCGGCAACGCTAATTTCAGCAATTGCCTTTTTCTTTTTAGCGGCGGTCTGGAGCCTCTCATCTTCGTCCTGCAACCAAAGGTGGATAAAATCACCGGCCTCCTCGGCTTTAACCTGGGTGCTAGCTCGTCCAAAATAGTTAATAAAGCGATACCATATACCCGCTCCGAAGGTGTTGATCTCGATAAGCCCGACTGCACCCTTTCGTTTAGCTATGGTCCTTTTGCTACCGGCCAGTCCAAAAGAAGAATTAGGATCATTCGCACCTTCCTTTCCAACCAGCGCCACAGCCAACTTTCCAGCTACATCCTTATTTTCGTAATCCTTTTCCAAGCCGTGATCCACAAAAACTGCCTCCATTGAACGTTCCATGTTTGATCCGGACATTACAAGTACGTTTTCCGTAGTAAAATCTCCAAGTATTAACCTTTTCGATGCGGCGGGCTGAACAGTTTCCAACTCTACAGCCTGAAAATAACCTTCTTGCGCTCCGGGTACGGGCTGAACCCCAAATCTTCTTAAAGTGGTAGCCAAATATTCAGCGGCAATATCAATTTCGGGAGAACCTGTCTCCCGCCCTTTCAACTCATCGGAAGCCAAAAAATAAATATGCTCTTCTATGGCGCTTTGAGATAGGGTTTCGAGAGTAATACTTGCTTCATCTTGACCCTGTATCGAAAGGCTAACCAACAGAGTTAGGCCTAAAAGTGTCTTTTTAATCATGCTTTAAATGTGCTTGAAGATATGGAAAATCATGGAAAAGCAGAACGAAACCGGGGGATCATAGGATAATGGAAAGAAAGGAGTTTGATAATCTATCAGAAAAAGAACAGCTCGAACTACTTGATCGCGATGGCCACTTAGTGGTATCACAAGAGTTTCACGCAACACTCTTTAAGTTCTATTGCTATTCAGGCTATTTCGTTAGTTATATTAACTACATGGGTAAGAAAGTAAGCCAGGTCAAAACATGGTAGTCTATGGATCAGATTTACAAAGAAGCTCTCTCGGCTGATCCTAAGATAATAGATGAAGCTGTTGAGAGAGAGGATTATGAATATGGGAAAGCGTTAAAAGATATGATGGGATAGTACGTGAGGACATACTAAAAATATTAGTATTTTTGTTTTTCCCTATGAAGCTACGCCCCGGACTTTATAAACTGAGAGAGAAAAATAGTTTTGACCCACAGTGTGTTTATCTCCATGTCTGGGAAGTAGATAAAAATTTGTACTACACCGTAAACGGCAGTGCCGGTTCACCCGCAGATGAGTACAACGATATCCCAATGTATGGTTACGAGTTGGTAAAGCAGCTTAAGCTACCCGCTGTGAGCAAGGCAACTGTAGTTCTTAACTGGACAGATCCTGATGGTGATACATACAGTAAGAAATTTTCGAGTGTCCAGGAAATGCGAAAGTTCTTTAATGAATATCCCCAATTGGCCAAGGCTATTGGAAGTAAGAAGTATTGAATAATAGAGCTGCTTGTTGTAGTAGAACAGATACAATTATCAGTATTCTGCCTGCTTTAACCCTTGTCTTCTACCGATAACTTTTATCGTTCTGCATGTAATAAAAACTAAGCGTTCTACACATGAAAACTACACATAAAAATAAAAAACCGCCTCTATGTTAAACAAAGACGGTTTTAAAAGTCGGGGCGGCAGGATTCGAACCTGCGACCCCCTGCTCCCAAAGCAGGTACGCTAACCGGACTGCGCTACGCCCCGAACTTATGTGATTCCGGAAGGACTCGAACCTTCAACCTACTGCTTAGAAGGCAGTTGCTCTATCCAGTTGAGCTACGGAACCCTAACTACGCTAAAGCTTCGTCAAGCAGGCTAGACCTGTAAATCCACTGTAGCTAATCTGGATCGCTCAAAAACCGTTTCCTTAAAACAGCTTTACCCGATCCAATACTTTTAATAATGTATACATACTACATTATTGTTCCTCACTTGGCTTGCCAGACCCAGCTCCAGCGAAGTTTGGCGGAGAGAGGGGGATTCGAACCCCCGGTACGATTTCTCGCACGCATGTTTAGCAAACATGTGGTTTCAGCCACTCACCCACCTCTCCGGGCGTTGTCCAAAATTGGAGTGCAAATATAACAGAAGTCATTTTAGTATTGCAATACCTACTTCGCAATTTTTTGAAGCTCCTCAAAACTCCTAGATTCACAAAAAAAGTAAGTGGTTAAACATGTATTATTCTGCCTCTTATTTGCATGAATCAAGAAAATGAACCATCTTGTTCGGGTATTTTTTTCCCTTTAATGCAGCCTAAGCCGCTATTTTTTTTAACGATCCTATTTCTTGGTTTGCTTTGCGCAACCACACTTCTTTACAGCCAGGATTTGAATACTAAGTGGCAAAAGTTCGATCGTCTTTCACGGGAAATACCACTCGATTTCGCAGATAGCGCCAAAGTTTTAGCTCTGAAGGCCTTAAACATTGCCAAACAAACAAAAAATCCCGAGCAGCTTGCCAGGACGTATTACCGACTCGGTGCACTTTCCAACGAACTCAACGATTTTAATGGAGCAAAAACCTATTTAAACCTGGCACTTAACCTTGCTAAGAATGATACGATCAAGGAGGCTATCTACACAGAATTGGGTCGAGCTTTTGCTGAAGCTACAGTGCAGTACGATGCTAGCCAAAAAGAAGATGAAAATCAACTACTTAGGAATGCAGCATTGGCCGATGATAATACCATTAGTAATCAATATGCCATAATTCTGGCGGGTAGTGTGGTCCTGATACTCCTGATAGCCCTGGTACTGATCATCGGTGATAGAAGCAAGCAGAACCGGCTGGCCCACCTTAAAATGAGTGAGCAAAAAGAAGAAATTGAAGCTCAACGAGATCAGTTGGAAGAGATGAACCGTACCAAAGACCGTTTCTTCGGCATCATTTCTCATGACATGCGAGGGCCGGTGAACGCCTTTCAAGGATTGAGCGCACTTACCAGGATGTATCTCGATAAAGGCGATCAGCGACGGATCCCGGAGTTGATCGATAAGATGGACGCGTCCTCCAACAGATTGTCTCGATTATTGGATAACCTTCTCAATTGGGCTCTTACCCAGGAAGGTTCCTTTCCCTACTCTCCTGAACGCTTCACTCTCAAGGACCGTCTGCATGAAGTACTGGACATTTTTCCGCTATCTGCTAAGGCAAAAAGCATCACCATTGAAGATTTAACGGATCATTCCTTAGCTATTTATGCTGACCCTAACGGTTTTAAAACTATAGTCAGAAACCTGATCAATAATGCCATTAAATACTCTCAAAAAGGAGACGCCATTAAGATCAAGAGCTTTAAAGAGGATGAATTAGTGTCCGTACAGGTATGTGATACGGGTGCCGGCATGTCTCCGGAACAAATAGAGCGCCTTTTTAACCTTGAAACCAATACGTCCACCCCTGGAACGTCAGGTGAAAAGGGTTCCGGGTTAGGGCTGGTGTTGTGTCAGGAGCTTATTGATCTGAATAAGGGAAAGATTGGTGTTAAAAGTGAATTGCATAAAGGCGCTACCTTTACAGTATCATTTCCAAAAGGTTGAATGAAGCTTCATATCAAAAACATGGTTTGCAATCGCTGTATTGAAGCGGTTCAGGAAGAATTGCAAAAGCTTTCTATAACTTATACGAACATCATTCTTGGAGAAATAGAGCTTACCAGATCATTACCTGACGATACTAAATCCACGCTTTCCGGAAATCTTGAGAGACGAGGTTTTGAAATGTTGGAAGACAAAAACAGTAAGATCATTCAAAAGATCAAGGCCCTGGTTATAGATAACATCCGACATTCCAAAGAGCCTTACACCAACTACTCCATATACCTTGAAAGTGAATTGAGTATTGATTACAGCAAGTTAAGCTCAATATTTTCGTCAGTAGAAGGCGTAACTATCGAGCGTTATATCATATTACAACGACTGGAGCGGGTCAGGGAACTATTGGTTTACGATGAACTAACGCTGAGCGAAATAGCATACCTAACCGGTTACAGCAGCGTGCACCACTTATCCAACCAGTTCAAAAAGAACATTGGCATGTCCCCTACTCAATTCAAAAAGCTACATAAGCCAGATAGGAAACCTCTGGATGAAGTCTAAGTTAGTTGCCGGACCTGATCCGGCACCTCGATATTTTTTTCGAGGGCCCGGGAATTATACTTGTTTTCTGTACGGATAGTTCCCGGACTAGATGCCGTAGCCGTCAAGCGCGGGAATGAACTTGGGAATATTACAACACTTTTCAATAATTATGTAAATCATGGATACCGATATTTACCGTTATTTGTATCATAAAATTCAAGCTGTGGGAAAAATAGTCATTGCCTGTTATAAGCCAAAACCTAGGGAAGAAGCTGAGCGCGACCTATTGATGGAAACACATGTCGACCGGTTGAGAGCCGAAGGCCTGGTTACGAATCGTGAACCCACTATGATGAAGTCAAAGTCAGAAGCCATTGAAAAGGCGCATAGTAACGTAACTGTGCAAAAGATGTGGGAAGGATTTACCGCTGTTTGTGATTACGAAATTCCTGCTAACATTGATGAGTTCAGTACCATGTTCCCGGAATTTGAATCGATAAATTAAGATGAGCACACTAACACTCAAAACAGATTTACATTGCCAGGGCTGTGTGAATAAGATCTCACCCATACTGGATCGCAATAAGAATATTAAAGAATGGTCTGTAGATTTAGAACCTGAGGTGAAGACATTAACTGTGAAAGGTGATAATATCTCGACGTCTAATGTGGATCAGTTACTTCACGAGGCCGGATACTCTGTTATCCAAAATACCGGGTTTTGGAGTGATCTTCCCAAATGGAACCGGGCTTCATTTAACACATTAAACTGCCTGATTGGATGTTCTATAGGAGATTTTGGGATGGTATTCATTCTACAAGCCTACTATCCACAAACACCGATGGTTTGGCAAATGGTACTGGCGATTATTGCGGGTCTCTGCACATCCATAGCTTTGGAAACGGTATTGCTAAGGCGTAGAGAACATTTCGGTTGGTCTTTGGCTCTGAAAACGGCCTTTGGTATGTCTTTTATTTCCATGGTAGCCATGGAAATAGCCATGACGGGCACTGATTTTATGATAACAGGTGGAAAAGCGGCATTCAGCGATCCGATGTATTGGTTGGCATTAGTACCAGCGCTGGCGGTAGGCTTTGTTACGCCCTTACCTTACAATTATTATAAACTGAAGAAGTTCAATCAGGCCTGTCATTAAACAAATACATCAGGTTTACGTATCTTTGAACAATAAATGAAGCTGTTGAAAAACATATTGCACTACGCGCTGACCCTGATGCTGCTAATAGCTACCACAGGGGTAACACTCAATAAGCACTATTGCATGGGGCGCTTGAAAAGCGTTGCCGTTTTTCATAAGGCAGAGTCTTGCAAGACCAAGTTTGGTTGGGAATGTCCCAAACATTGCTGTGATGATCAGCAAGAGGAATACAAAGTGGAAGATCTCAGCAAGGTAAATCACAACTATGATTTCAGCCCTGAGCTTCAGTTGATAAGTGTAATTGACTATGCTGTTATTCTTGACGAACTCTACAGCGAAGACACAGACAAGCCCCAATATTTAAACTACAAACCTCCATTGATTGACCAGAACATCCCGGTTCAGGTTCAATCTTTCCTTCTATAGACATAATTGCCTTTTGATGGGTGTAATGTAGTCATTATGCCTACCGTGAATGATTTTTTATTCATTACAGAAGCAATCATGAAATTCAAACTAATACTTATTATATCGACTATATGTCTGAGCTATACCTCAAAGGCGCAGGTGGTTAGCGGCATGGTGGCCGATCAAAAGCACGAGCCGCTAATAGGAGCAACAGTCCTCGAGCTAGGTACGCAAAACGGAGCCGTAACGGACATCAACGGCCGGTTTCAGTTAACGCTTGTTGATAAAAGTTCAAAACTGGTTGTCTCTTTCACAGGGTTCAAGTCGGATACTCTGGCCGCTGATTTAAGCAAACTTATGCACATTAAGCTGCAGGAGAGCCTGGAAGAGCTTGGCGAGGTGACAGTAACAGCAAGCGCTACATTCATGGATCAACTGGAGTCCAAGCATGTAGAGATCATAACAGAAGCTGAGCTTAACAAAGCCGCTTGTTGCAACCTGTCAGAAAGCTTCGAAACCAATGCTTCTGTGGATGTCTCATTTACCGATGCGGTAAGTGGAGCGAAAACGATCCGGATGCTGGGCCTTGACGGCCGCTATGTACAAATCAATCGGGAAAACCTCCCGCATATCAGAGGCCTGATCGGACGTTACGGACTGGGTTATGTTCCGGGTACCTGGATCCAGTCCATAGATGTGGGCAAAGGATCAGGAACTGTGGTCAATGGCTATGAGTCCATGACAGGACAGCTGAATGTAGAACTAAAAAAACCGGAAACCAGTGAAACATTGTATTTGAATGGCTATGTGAACTCTTTTGGGAGAATGGAAGTAAATGCCAACCATGCCAGGAATCTGTCTGATAAATGGAGCACAGCCTTTCTTTTTCATGGTGATTATTTTGCCAGTGAAGTAGATAACAATAACGATGGTTTCATGGACTTACCAAAATCCAGACAGTTCAACCTAATGAATCGTTATAAACGAACAGGCGAAAAGGTCATGATGCAGATGGGCCTCCAGGTCATGCGTGATGAAAAAGCAGGTGGACAGCTGGGATTTGGTTTTGGAGATGATTTTCAAACTTCGAGCGAGTATGGTTTTCTGAATCAAACCACTCGCGTTGAGGTGTTTGGTAAAACCGGTCTTCTGTTTCCACACAAACCCTACAAAGGTTGGGGCTTCATCTATTCGGGGTCTTACACCGATATTGATGCAGGATTTGGACGGAACGAATATACCGGTACTGAAAAGACCGGCTATCTTAATGCCATATATCAGAATATTATCGGCAATTCATTCCACCAATACAAGGCTGGGGCCAGCTTCTTGATTGATGACTTTGAAGAGTCTTATGCTGATTCAGCATTCACAAGGCAGGAAGTAGTACCGGGACTTTACTACGAGTACTCCTATTTACCCAGTGACAAATTCTCTCTGATAGCCGCAGGAAGGGTAGATTTCCATAATCTGTACGGCAATTTCTACAGTCCAAGATTGCATACACGATATCAGTTTTCGGATAAAACTTCAATTCGTATGGCAGCGGGACGAGGTTACCGGGTTGCCAATCCTATTGTAGAAAGAAGCAATATTTTGGTTTCAAGCCGGCAGTTGATTGTACAGGAAGCCCCGGAACCCGAAGTGTCCTGGAACTTGGGTGGCAGCCTTGTCACCAATTTCACTCTAGGCGATGAGGATTTAAACCTGGTCTTCGATTACTTCTACACCCACTTCGAAAACCAATTGATTTATGATATGGACCAAAGCTCAAATAACTTGTTCATTTATAATCTGAATGGAGATTCATATGCGCATAGCTTTCAGGTCGAGGGTAAGTATGCGCTGAGCCAATTCGTTGAAATTAAAGCAGCCTACAAGTTCTACGATGTAAGAACCACCATTGCAGGCAGACTTCAGGAAGTACCTTTTGTATCGCGAGATCGCTTCTTTCTTAACGCTTCATATGCTACCAAGTATGACAAGTGGAAAGCGGATCTCACGATACACTGGTACGGTTCAAAGCGACTCCCTAATACAAATGACAAGCCCATGGAACTTCAAAGAGAAGCAGAATCACCGGATTATTTCCACATCAACACTCAGGTAAGTCGAGGTTATCGCTGGGGAAGTATTTATCTGGGCTCAGAAAACCTTTTAGGCTTTACACAGGACGATCCGATCATAGATCCGGACAACCCCTTCGGTGAGAATTTTGACGCATCCATAGTCTGGGGGCCGATAGTTGGCAGAATGGTATATGCAGGAATTAGATATAAAATAAAACGAGCAAATAACTAAACATGAAAACGTTAAGAATAATATTAATAGCGGTTTTAGCAATTGGATATAGCCAGACTTTTGGCCAGAGTGAGCCTATAAAAGTGGCTCAAGGCTATAAGATAGACATTAAGACCTCGGCCGTTTGCAGTATGTGCAAAGAGGCCATAGAATATGATTTAGCATTTGAAAAGGGAGAAAAAAGCGCCACATTAGATGTACCCAGCAAAGTGGTAACCGTCGTTTACAATCCGAAGAAAACGGATGCCGATAAAATCCGTAAGCGGATCACGAAAGTAGGTTATCATGCCGATAACTTTGAGCGTGACTCTGTGGCATATGAAAAGTTGCCCTTCTGTTGCAAAGATGGAACTCATGAGGATGAGCATGACCCGCACTAACAAACAATACGTCATTCCTGATGTAGCGTAGCGGAAGTCAGGAATCTTCGAATTGCTTGAAGGGATTTTGCTTATGAGAGTTAAGTCTCGCAATTAATGAGATTCCCGCCTACGCGGGAATGACGTTTTCAAGTCTCATAGTTTACAGATTCAACCAATACGTCATTTTAAATGTAATTGCTCTGGATTTTGACCCTCCAAACCGGATGAAATTATCGGTTT
>CALBPF010000012.1 GCA_937899105.1 uncultured Flammeovirgaceae bacterium
CGTTGCCCTTGTCGATTTTTAACCTGAAGATATCTGTGCCGAGATTATCGAGGGCAGCAATATTGCCAATTCAATGATTAATGCAGAAATTGAACCGCCAACCTCCCTGACTGAAGAATTTAATCAAATTTTAGGTGAGGCATATGCTCTGCGGGCGCTGGCTTACTTTGATTTGGTTCGATTATTTGCTCAACATTATACATTTACTTCGGATGCTTCACATTTAGGTGTTCCTATTGTTTTGGAATTTGACGTAGAGTCTAAGCCGGCACGAAATACTGTGGCTGAAGTTTATAGTCAGATCATAGATGATTTTAATCAAGCAATTAGTCTAATGTCCATTGACCCTGCCAATGCCGGATACTTTTCAAGTGAAGCCGCGCAAGCATTGTTATCCCGTGTTTATTTGTACATGGAAGACTTTGGTCAGGCAGAATCGTTAGCAACTGCAGTGATTTCCACTGGTAAATTCAGCCTTGTCTCAGCTGCCGACTATCCTATGCAATTCTTCAATGGTAATTCTCCGGAGGCAATACTTGAAATTAACTTTAATTTGGCGGATAATCCGGGAGCTGACCATATAGGGGGCATGTATAAAGAGAGTGGTTATGGAGATTATCTGCCATCTGAAGATCTTCTTAATCTGATTCCGGATGGAGATGTACGAAGTACGCTATTCAGGATTGACACTACTAGCATTGGAGGTATTTACGGAAATTTAAGAGTAGATAAATATCCTAGTGAGGGTGCGGACATAGCCACGGACAATGTTCCGGTAATACGGCTTTCAGAAGTATACCTCATTCGTGCAGAGGCTCGCGCCAAATCATCAGATGATGCCGGGGCGCAAGCAGATTTAAATTTGATTAGGCAAAGAGCTTTACCTACTGCTCCCGATGTTACAGCCACTGGTGCAGATTTAATAACAGAAATACTGAATGAGCGGAGAATAGAATTAGCCTTTGAAGGACATAGTATTTTTGATGTTACCAGAAATGAGTTAGATGTAGTCAGGGATGATTGTACTGCTCCTGCCAATGCGTGTTCTATTTCGTATCCAAACGATCGCTTCATATTAGCTATTCCAATAGAAGAGACTGATGTCAACCCTAATATGGTTCAGAATGATTCGTATGGACAATAGTTAGATTTCTAATCAGAACTAAAGGCCATCTCAAACACTTTGAGATGGCCTTTTTAATGAGCAATGGTTCCAACTTTTTTTAGCCTTGACTAATTATACAAGTGACATCCCCTTATCTCTTGGAACATTTTTATATTAAATGCGTATCAATACTACAATTAGGATATTGATTAATATTGTTTAATCTCAATACTGCATTTAGGTAATAGATGAAAAGATATCAATTAGGAGAATTCGAGGAGATAGTGCTTTTAACTGTAGGTGTACTTTACAATGAGGCGTATGGCGTGGCTATAAAAGAAGAAATAGAAAATCGATTGAAGCGTAAAGTTAGTGTAGGCGCTATGCAGTCTGCGCTTCGGAGGATGGAAAAGAAAGGATTTATCGATAGTCGGTTGGGCGAGGTCAATAAGTTGAGAGGAGGGAAGCCCAAGCGTTATTTTACTATTACCGCGTATGGAAGAGATGCACTTCGTCATTCTCAAGATGTAAGAACGTCCTTATGGAACGACATACCTAAGGTAGCGCTTGATATATGATCAAAAGCATAGCAGACGCAATTTTTCGTTGGTATTGTAATCCTGATTATTACCCTGACATACAAGGTGACCTGGAGGAGCTTTATGCCGGTCATCTTAGGAATAATAGGTCTTTCCCGCAGGTAAAGTACTGTATCGATGTGCTGCTTCTGTTCAGACCTTCACTGATAAGACCATTATTTAAGGACTCAAACTCAAATACTATAGCAATGTTTCAGAACTACTTTAAAATCAGCCTAAGGGCACTTGCCAGGCATAAGATGTTTACCACAATTAATGTAATAGGATTGGCTATTGGCCTTACCAGCTTCCTGCTCATTAACGAATACATCCGCTTTGAAAAGAGTTATGACTCCATTCACAAGGACTCGGATCAACTGCACCGGGTATCCTACCTTAGATTAAATCAGGGTGGACAAGTGATAGATAAGGATGCTATGGCCTCTTACCTGACTGGTAATGTTCTTAAGAAAGAGCTGCCGGAAGTTCTGAACTATACGGTAACGAAGAAGTTTGATGAGGTTACTATTAGATCCGGGCAAAACCTTTTTAAGGAAAATGGAATAGTCTCCGCTGATTCTAACTTTTTAGAGTTATTTACCTACGAGGTTATCTATGGATCAAAAGAAACCATGTTCAATGAGCCCTGGTCTCTCGTCATGACACAGTCCAGAGCCAAGGCCTACTTCGGCGACATAAACCCTGTAGGCGAGACGTTACAAGTTCTGGCGCCATACAAAGCAGAACTAAAAGTAACAGGAGTAATTGAGGATATCCCGGATAACACACATTATAGTTTTAATATGCTTTTTTCTGATAAAACATTGGAAGATGGCGATGACTATAGTAATTGGGACTACAATAATTATTATGTCTTTTTGAAGCTTGTCCAAGACACAGATCTTGTATCATTCACTGATAAAGCCAATGCCGTATTCAGAAAGTTTGACGATAACGAAAGCCGTAAGCTTGATGTGCACCCTGTCCGGGATATTTATCTCAAATCAGATTTCACCTTTGAGCCGCAAGTGCTGGGAAGTGAAAAAATAGTCAATTTTCTGGTCATCATATCAGTATTCATTTTAGTGGTAGCCTGGGTGAATTATGTTAATCTCTCTACAGCAATTGCTCTGGAAAGAGCCCGAGAAGTAGGGCTTAGAAAGGTAGTAGGGGCCTTTAAGTATCAATTGGTCATACAGTTTTTATGTGACGCATTTCTGATATATTTCATTGGAGCGTGCGTGGCCTTTCTGGCTACTGAGTTGTTAGTTCCCTTTTTTAATCAGCTGATTGGGAAAACAATTATTGTCCACGCCTGGAGCCACCTGCCATTAATTTATACACTTATGGTGTTTTTCTTGTTGGGGACCTTTGTGTCAGGATTTTATCCGGCCCTGGTGTTATCTGGGTTTAAGCCGATTGCCGTATTAAAAGGAAAATTTCAAAACTCGAGAGGCGGTATACTAACCAGAAAGGTTCTGGTCGTTTTCCAGTTTACGGTATCAGTCATTTTGATTGCAGGTACGGTCATCGTTTATCAGCAGCTAAATTATATGCAGACCGCAGATATCGGAATATCCGTAGATAAAGTGATCCATATTCAAAGACCGAACTCAAATGCTGAAACGGAGGAAGAGCATGAGGCATTCATAAGTCGTTTTGATGC
>CALBPF010000013.1 GCA_937899105.1 uncultured Flammeovirgaceae bacterium
ATAAGCTGCGGTTATCGGGCCAAATTTAGAAACAAGAGCCGAATACCGTTATCTGAAAATCATCGGGGCCGATGCCGTTGGTATGTCAACGGCGCCTGAAGTCATTGTTGCTAACCATATGGGCTTACCTTGCTGTGCTATTTCTGTGTTAACAGATGATTGTGATCCCGATAATTTACAACCGGTAAATATTGAGGAGATTATAGCCATAGCAGGTAAGGCTGAGTCGAAGTTGACAGAACTTTATGTCAGTTTGATTGAACGGTTATAGACATTCGTTTTTAGAAAACTGCTTAATCCGATATCACTTGTTCTCCAGCCCTTTAAAGATGGAGTGGCAAATGGAGGTCTATGAAATTAATTAGCAAAGCCACCCTAAATAATTTCTAATCTTCTATCTGCCTTTGTAAAGACTTGCCAATGGGCGAACTTTGCGTTTTTACGAAAAGTTATTCACGTATGGCGGAAGTAGCGGAGGCTAAAGACAGTACTTTTAAAGACCTTTCCGGGCACGATTCTATTGAAATTTTAGGCGCTCGGGAACACAATCTTAAAAATGTAACCCTTTCTTTTCCCAGAAATCGGCTCGTCGTCATAACAGGGATCAGTGGAAGCGGGAAATCCTCGCTGGCTTTTGATACTATTTATGCTGAAGGGCAAAGGCGATATATGGAGAGTTTCTCCGCCTATGCGCGCTCATTCATAGGAAATTTGGAACGGCCCGATGTAGATAAAATTAATGGCCTCAGTCCGGTAATTTCAATTGAGCAAAAAACTACTTCAAGGAATCCCAGATCTACGGTAGGCACAATTACAGAGATTTATGACTTCATGAGGTTACTGTTTGCCCGAGCCGGAGAGGCATATTCGTACTCCTCGGGTGAGAAAATGGTGCGCCAGTCAGAGGACCAGATCCTGGACCATATTTTAAACGCCTTCGACGGTCAAAAGCTAACCATCCTTGCTCCCATCGTGAAGGGCCGGAAGGGACACTATCGCGAACTTTTCCAGCAGATCCGGAAAGCCGGATATTCTAAGGCTCGCGTAAACGGAGAAGTAATTGATCTGGCGCCTAAAATGCAGGTTGATCGTTATAAAACACATGATATTGAGACCGTAATAGATAGGATAATTGTCCAGCAGAAAGATCGCTACAGGATAGGGCAATCCGTGAAAACCGCTTTGAAGGAAGGCAATGGTATCTTAATGTTGCTTGATCAAGATGAAAACGTTTATCACTTCTCAAAATACTTAATGGATCCCAAAACGGGTCTTTCTTACGATGAACCTGCTCCCAATACGTTTTCATTTAACTCGCCTTATGGAGCATGCCCAAAGTGCAACGGGCTAGGGCAGGTGGAAGAAATTACCGAAGATTCTATTATTCCTGATAAGTCATTGAGTATCAGTAGGGGAGGGATTTTACCATTGGGAGAATTCCGTGACATCTGGATCTTTAAAAAGATAGAGGCTATTCTCAAGAAATATAAAGTAAATCTGAGTACCCCTATTAAAGACATACCCAAAGAGGTGCTTGATATTTTACTTCATGGGGATTCAGTACCTGTAGCAGTTGCTTCCGTTAAATATCCGGGTACCGATTGGCAAACTAAATTCGAAGGAATCATAAAATTTCTTGAAAAGCAGAAGGAAGGCGGCTCTGAAAAAATCCAAAAGTGGGTCAATGATTTTACCGTAACGCAGGTATGTCCTGAATGTGAAGGAACTCGTCTAAAAAAAGAATCTCTTCATTTTTTAATTGATAAAAAAAATATCGCCGAACTCGCCATGCTGGATATTCAGTCACTTGGCGATTGGTTTGTAGATCTGGAAGACCGTTTGGATGAAAAACAACGAAGAATTGCCGCAGAAATTCTAAAGGAAATAAGAAAACGTATTGGATTTCTCTTGGACGTTGGCTTGGACTATCTGCAACTAAATAGACCATTAAGATCACTTTCTGGCGGCGAGGCTCAGCGAATACGTCTGGCTACACAAATCGGCACACAGCTGGTGGGCGTGCTGTATATACTTGATGAGCCCAGCATTGGTTTGCATCAGCGCGATAACGTGAAATTGATTAAAGCGCTCAAAGACTTACGCGACTTAGGTAATACAATAATTGTAGTTGAGCACGATAAGGACATGATGCTTGCCTCCGACCATATCATTGACATAGGCCCGGGAGCGGGTAGGCACGGTGGAGAGGTAGTAGCACAAGGAGGTCCTGAGGATTTTTTAAATCAAAGTAGTACTACGGCAAAATACCTTGAGGAAACACTTCAGATTCCGGTTCCTAATGAAAGGAGAAAAGGCTCAGGTAAGGCGCTAAAACTAACCGGAGCTAGCGGAAATAACTTAAAAAACGTTAATCTATCCATCCCGTTAGGTTCAATGACCCTTGTCACAGGTGTATCGGGAAGTGGAAAGTCTACTTTAATTCATGAGACGCTGTTTCCAATTCTGAATAGTCATTTCTACAGATCCAGAAAAGAACCTATGCCATTTAAAAAAGTTGAAGGGCTGGAATTTTTAGATAAAGTAATAGAGGTAGATCAATCTCCAATTGGTAGAACACCAAGATCTAATCCTGCAACTTACACCGGTGTTTTTTCTGATATACGCTCGCTATTCGCAGAGCTACCCGAAGCTAAAATAAGAGGCTATAAGCCAGGAAGATTTTCATTTAATGTGAAGGGAGGTCGTTGTGAAACTTGTGAAGGCGCTGGTTTGAGGTTGATTGAAATGGATTTTTTGCCGGATGTACACGTACCATGTGAAACCTGCAAAGGTAAACGTTACAATCGTGAGACTTTGGAGGTAAGATTTAAAGGCAAGTCAATTTCTGATGTGCTGGAAATGACTGTTGAAGAAGCAGTTCATTTTTTCGAGCACCAGCCAAAGATTATTAGAAAGATCAAAACACTTCATGATGTAGGTCTCGATTATATTTCACTTGGTCAGCATGCGACTACACTTTCTGGGGGTGAAGCGCAACGTGTGAAACTAGCTACTGAGTTATCTAAAAAGGATACCGGGAAAACGCTTTATATATTGGATGAACCCACTACCGGACTGCATTTTCAAGATATTCAGCACTTGCTTGATGTTCTAAACAGGCTGGTAGATAAGGGCAATACTGTTCTTATCATAGAACACAATATGGATGTCATTAAAGTTGCAGATTATATTATCGATTTGGGCCCTGAAGGTGGGCATGGAGGAGGTTCTATAGTGGTTTCCGGAACACCGGAACAGATAATTAAAAATAAGAATAGCTATACTGCTAAATTTTTAAGAGAGGAATTGCAGCGTTAAAGTGCGGAATTTCTTACATCAACACCTCTATTTTCTTGTAAATCAATAGTTTAATTCCAATAAACTAATGTGATTATGAAAAGACCGAAGAAATTCTATTTTTTGCTCTGTGTATTTGGCCTCTTTGGAGTAGTTCCTGTGTTTGGTCAGATTACGGGAGATACCTATGCTTCTGCCAAGACTTCTAAATCAGCAACTTTAATACTTACTCATTCTAACGCCCCTGGGTTTGCCGCAAAAGAGGGTTCTATTACTTCCGGAATTACGTTTGATATTTTGGATAAGTTCAAAGAATATGTGGAGGAAAGTAAAGGCATAACGATAACGTATGAATATCAAACAAAAGATGCGAATAACTTTACCCGGTTCTTGGAAGACGTAAAAAATTCATCGGGTGGTGTTTTTGGATTGAGCAACACGACAATAACTTCAGAAAGGAAAAAGGCTTATAGTTTTAGCCCGCCATACATCACTAATATAGGTATGATACTTTCGCATAACTCGGTACCTACGCTTTCTAATATTTCAAATGTATCAGCCAAGTTTACCGGCATGACGGCAGTTACTGTAAAAAATTC
This sequence comes from uncultured Flammeovirgaceae bacterium, assembly GCA_937899105.1. Classification (GTDB taxonomy): domain Bacteria; phylum Bacteroidota; class Bacteroidia; order Cytophagales; family Cyclobacteriaceae; genus Fulvivirga. The sequence goes on from CALBPF010000013.1 coordinate 3,897, forward strand.
CACCAACGAAAAACGGATTTTAGATATTAAAAAAAATCACTATCCGGGGTTGAAAATTGAGTATGTTAATTCATTTTCTGAAGTGATGGATATAATTTCTACAGACCCTAAAAAATTCTCTAATTTGGATTTTACCTACTACTTCGAGGCTATACAGGCTAAAAAGCCTATTAAAAGGCATCCTGGCGGCGATGATAAAACCGAAGAGTTTGGCATAATAATGCCGAAGAGCAATGATTGGGCTCCGGTTTTAGCAGAATTTATGAACAGCGGATTTGTAGGAGGAGTAGTTTACAAAAAAATTGTGGCAGACAACTTAGGTCAAAGCGCCATGAAGTTTTTTGACACGTTAAGATAAAATTTTTCCTGACATCTGTTGAAAATCTTGTGAAGCGATAAAAGTGCTTTTTTAAAAAAAGAGAGGCAGCCTTTTTGGGCTAGCCTCTTCTCTTTCATCAACCAAAACCTTGAAACTTATCAACTATGAACATTGATTAACAATAAAATCAATTTTGCAGGTAAAGAGTTCCCTCATCTATCAAAAAGATTCTCTGGAAATAAAGCTGTATGTTAGCAACTAACTAACTGAACTGACGTTCTTTTCTACGTACGCTAAACCTATTTAAATGGTTCCCATCCCAGAATCCAGCCTCCCCAGAGTTATAATTATTGGGGGAGGTTTCGCAGGAGTCAAGCTAGTAAAGAAACTGAAAAAGCTCCCGCTACAAATAGTACTCTTTGATCGCAATAACTACCATACTTTTCAACCCTTACTGTACCAGGTAGCAACAGCGGGCCTGGAGCCTGATTCTATCGCTGATCCATTAAGGAAGCAACTGGAGCCCGCTCATAATTTCTTTTTCAGAATGGGAGAAGTACAAAGTATTGATCCAGATAAAAATACTATTAATACGGAGATAGGAGAACTGGGCTACGATTACCTGGTAATTGCCACTGGTTCCCGAACTAATTTTTTTGGTAATGTTTCGCTCATGCAGCATGCTTTCCCCTTAAAACAAATACCTCAGGCATTGGATTTAAGGAGTCATATTCTACAGAATTTTGAGGCTGCTACCATCACCGAAGACCTCATGGAGAAAAAGTCAAGGATGAATATAGTGGTTGTTGGCGGCGGCCCTACAGGAGTAGAGGTGGCTGGCGCGCTCGGAGAATTAAAGAGATCTATCTTACCTAAAGATTACCCGGAGCTGGATTTTGGTAAAATGTCTATCATTCTTCTTGAGGCATCGCCTAGGCTATTAGGCGGGATGTCTGAGAAATCATCAGAACGAGCCCTGCGGTACTTAAAGAAATTTCATGTTGATGTTTATTTAAACACATTGGTTGAAACCTACGATGGAAAATCAGCAAAACTTAGCAATGGAGAGCATATCAATACGCATACATTGATATGGGGCGCTGGTGTTAAAGGAAATTACCCCGAGGGGCTGCCTGAAGAAGCTATCGAGCGAAGTCGGATTCTCGTTGACGAGTACAGTAGAATGAGGGGAAGTAATAACATCTTCGCTATAGGAGACATATCTGCCATGAAGACCGATGAGTATCCTAATGCCCATCCTATGCTAGCTCCTGTTGCAATCCAACAGGGTGATCACCTGGCGATAAACCTTAAAAATGCATTACAAAATCGACCGTTAAAATCATTCAAGTATTTTGATAAAGGTTCAATGGCTACTGTTGGTCGTAACAAAGCAGTAGTGGATTTCCCCGGCAAGGGAACGCTTGGGGGCTTCCCGGCTTGGATAGTATGGATGTTTATTCATTTAATTTCAATTATTGGCTTTAGAAACAGGCTCATTGTCTTTCTTAACTGGGTTTGGAATTATTTTACTTACGACAAGGGAACGCGATTAATCATTCGGAAATTTGTTCCTTCAAAACTTAAAAAGCAGGAAGCCGAAGTTTTTTGAAAAAGTCGTACACTCAATATTTAGTAGGAGCCTTGCTAATAGGATTAGCTGCTTATGAGATTTTTAAGAATGAGGTTCTGGACTTCGTTACTTATGGTGTAGCTGGCCTGGCCTTTATAACGATGGGCCTTATAAAGAATAAGGTCTTTGAAAGGCATCAGAAGGTGATGAATACTATTTCATGGACGCTCACTATTCTTGCCGGTATTCTACTTCTTACGCTGTTTAGAAACGACCCCTAGCCCTTCAAATGCTTAGTTATCCACTAGCATAATTGGCTGAATCAAGGAAAACTATATTCGTTATTTTTACTTAAGTTTTTGAAGGCAATTGAATAAAACGAGACTTTATTGGACACTACAGATCGGTGGATGGTCGTCATACTCATTCATCCAGATTGTAATCTCTGGCACCGAGAGGCCAATGCAGATTGCTTTTTGGATGCTCGAGGCGCTCTCATTTTTCTTGGTCACACATCTTTTTAGAAATTTCATTATCAAGCAAAAATGGCTTGATTATAACTTGAGAATGCTGATACCAAGAACACTATTGGCTGTTTTATTCTTGAGTTTTGCCATTTACGGATTACGGGTACTTGCCTCCTTACCTCTAGGTATGTATGATGATGAAATCTGGGCTCCTACTACCCTAGCGGGCTTGGGATCGGTCTACTACCTCACCATATTTGTATGGTCTGTCCTTTATTTCATTTACAACTATTTCGAGCGGTATAATAACTCGTTAAAACATGAGGCTGCCGTTAGAGAAATAGAACTAAACAATTTAAAAGCACAACTTAACCCGCATTTCATATTCAATGCCCTTAACAGCATCAGGGCGCTTGTTGACGAGAATCCGAAAAAGTCTAAAAACGCCATTACTCAGTTGTCCAATATTTTAAGAAATTCCTTAGCATCCAATAAAATAAAGCTTACAAGTTTTGAAAATGAACTTAAAACCGTAAAGGACTATCTTGGTTTGGAGAGTATTCGCTTTGAAGAGCGCTTGAGTACAGAATTTGACATTCATCCGGATTCATACCAGTTTCATGTTCCACCCTTAATGTTTCAAACATTAATCGAAAATGGGATCAAGCACGGAATTTCAAAACTTAAGAAGGGGGGGCTTATTCAAATGAGGACCTTCGTTTCAGACAATAGACTAAAAGTTCAGATCAGAAATACCGGACAAGTTAAAATGAATGGAATGCCCATTCAAGAAAAAGGTGGCCTGGGCCTAAGAAACACAGCGCAAAGACTATCTTTATTATATGGCCAAGAAGCTTCATTTAAGATTTTTAATGAATCCAACACCACAGTATTGACGGAATTGATAATTCCACAAAACACATAAACTATGAGGACACTTATTATAGACGATGAAAGACTGGCACGAAAAGAGCTCACTTCTTTGCTGGATGAATATAGCGAAATAGAAATTGTGGGAGAGGCAGCCAATGCTGACGAGGCGCTGGAGCTCATTAATATCCTTAATCCGGAGCTACTGTTTTTAGATATTCAAATGCCGGGTAAAACAGGTTTTGAACTGCTGGAAACTCTGGATAATGTGCCTCAAGTTATTTTTACTACAGCTTATGATGAGTTTGCCCTTAAGGCATTTGAGGTAAATGCACTTGATTACCTACTAAAACCTATCCAGCCAGAACGGTTAAAAGAGAGCGTTGCCAAATTACCTGATCCTAAAGTGGAACAAGAAGTCAGGAGTTCCAAACTTACACTAGATGATCAGGTATTTGTAAAAGATGGTGACAAATGCTGGTTTGTAAGCTTGGCAAATATTAGGTTATTCGAATCTGATGGTAATTATATTAAGGTCTACTTTGACGGGAATCGGCCTATGATCCATAAATCTTTAAATGCTCTTGATGAGAAGCTCGATTCAAGAAATTTCTTTAGAGCCAGTCGAAAACATATTGTTAATCTCAGTTGGGTGGAGGGTATTGAGCCGTGGTTTAACGGTGGACTTATGGTCCGGTTAAAGGGAGGTGATAAGGTGGAAGTTAGCCGCAGGCAAGCTGCAAAATTTAAGGAAATGATGAGCTTATGAGCTGCCAGACTGTTTCTTTAAGATCTCAATTAGATCTGCTTCAACGTTCCAGTCTCGGGCAAGTTTTAACATGGCCGTAGCTTCTAGCTCCGTTACATAACCTTTTAAGTTATTGGCATTCCATACCATCTCAATGTGCATTACGCGCTTATCTTTCGGATAATCACCGATGATGGTATTGAGATATTCACGAGCGCGTTCAAATGAATTAAAAAAGTCCTCTGCAATAAATGCATTAGCCCATTCCAGCTCTTTATGACCATCAAGCTCATCTGCCGTTGCCTGTAAATCGGCACGTTCATTATCATCTAATCCATGGTAATGGAATATTACAGATTTAAGAAGTAGATAAGCCTTTTTTTCCTCACTGGTCATATAAATCGAAGTTGCTTCCAAAAAAACTAAATTAAAAGTGAAACAAAAGCATCCTTTATTAAATAAATGCCTTTATTAAACTAATTATTGTGCTGAGGTTTAATTTAGGCCCACCAGAACAAGGTGTCTGTCTTTCTAAATGCCCGTTCACAGTCCTTGGTAACCTCATGAGTTTACGAATAAATCAGATGATATTTTATCAGCTAGGAGTTTACCCGCATTAGTTAGTATCAGGCAATTATTATTTACTGTGGCGTAACCAATATCAAGAAGTTGCTCAATATACTGGGCTTTTTCAAACAAAATATTTGATCCGTACTGCTCGTGAATAAACCTTAAATCCATTCCCCATTTAGTGCGCAGCGTGGTTAATATATATTCGTTTATGATATCTGCTTTACTAAGGTGTTCCATGGTCATAGGAATCACGTTTGTATCGATCTCTTTAATATAGATTCCGTTTTTTTTTACGTTAAACTGACGCGTTTCGCCGTTATAAGAATGTGCACTTGGTCCTATTCCTAAATACTTCTCTTGTTTCCAGTAACTTGAATTGTGTTTTGAGTAAAACCCTGGTTGGCTAAAATTCGATATTTCGTACTGTTCAAAACCATGCTGTTCCAGGAAATTTATCATTATTTCAAATTGAATGGCCGCCTCTTCCTCATCGATACCGGGGAACCTGTTACTGTTTTGCCACCGACCAAAAACAGTTTCCGGCTCAATGGTAAGGCTGTATGCAGAAATATGTTTTGGACCAAATGAGACTGCAGTGGTCAGGTCAGCCAGCCACTGATGTTCATTTCTACCAGGTATTCCGTAAATGAGATCTAATGAAACGTTATCAAAACCGACACTTTTAGCGTGCCGTAAACAGATCGTGGCCTCTTTACTTGAATGGGCTCTATTTAGAAATTTCAAAACTTTCTCATCAAAAGACTGAATGCCAATGCTTAATCTGTTAATCCTGGTTTTTGAAAGCTCCCGCAGTTTGTTGAGAGATAGATCATCAGGATTTGCCTCCAACGTGACTTCAGCGTTGGCCTTAACACAAAATGTTGTATATACAGCTTCAATGATAGATTCGAGCTCTTCTTTATTCAATAAAGAAGGAGTGCCTCCACCGAAATATATGGTGCCAACGGATTCGCCATTCAGATAATCCTTTTGTAGGTAGATCTCTTCAATTAAGGCTTTAACCATCGCCGGCTTAAGTTTTTCATTAGTACTAAAATGAAAGTCGCAATAGTAGCAAGCCTGTTTGCAGAAAGGAATATGAATGTAAATGCCAGCCAAGCGTTAACTTTAAATTATCAACATCAAAATTACTTTACTTGAGAGCTACTTTCGTTATAGTCGTCATTTTAATCGCTGAAGGCAATATTTTTGCAGAAAGTTGCAATATAAATTGGCAAGGAAAAGAAGAAGCAATAATCATATTTCAAGATCTTGCAGATCAGCCATCACTTTGCGACTCTGCCGCAGCGGTCAGATCATTAAACGATGTAATTATTGGTCTCCAGGGCAAAGGATATTTACTCTCTGCATTTGCTTATGAAAGAGATAGCTCTGCTGTAATAATAACCTGCTATTTAGGGGAGCCGTATAGATGGGCGCGCCTTGATCCGGGAAACGTCCCGCAAATCCTTTTTTCCAAAAGCTCAATACTAAAAAGTGATCTTGTTGATCAGGTCTTTAGTGTGAAGAAGTTTTCAAAACTTATCCGTGATGTGGTCATAAACAGCGAGAACAGCGGGTTTCCCTTTGCTTCTGTGAGACTAGATTCTATTTATATAGAAGGCGCTGAGGTTTCAGCGCAGCTTAGGTATGAAGCTGGACCTAGAATAACCTTTGACAGTCTTCTTTTGCCTGAGAATATCCGAACAAAACGAAAGTGGCTTGAATCCTATTTAGGAATTAAGCAGGGAGTCCTATTCTCACAGAAGCTTATCGACAATATCGCTGATAATATTGGCAAGCTTTCTTTTCTTGATTTGTCAGAACCCCCATCCGTCACATTTCAAAACAAGGAAGCTACCATTGCTATAAATATTGTAGAAAAAAAGGTAAGTACCATTGACGGTATTGTAGGATTTTTACCTAACGAGGAAGAAAGCGGAAGCCTTTTGGTTACCGGCCAAATTGATCTTTCACTTCACAATTTGTTTAAAAGTGGTAAAAGATTAGGCATCAAGTGGCAAAGCTTAAAAGCCAGGTCGCAACTTTTGGATATTGCTTACTTTCACCCAAATCTTTTTAGTTCTGCCGTAAACTTTGAAGGTAACTTTAACTTACTTAAAGAGGACACTTTGTTCTTGACGCGTAAAACAAGCCTAAACCTATCTTATCAGACCAATCAAAACAGTCTTAAAATTTTTTCTCAATTTATCTCCTCCGGACTGCTGGGAACCGGAAGTTTGAACGATATAACTACACTGCCTGAAACTGTAGATCTAAATACAAATTACTATGGAGTAGGATATGCCTATTCTAAACTAGACAGAATTTTTGCTCCTAAAAACGGATTGTTTATACAAACAGAAATAGCCGTAGGATCTAAAGAGATAGAGAGAAATTCGGATATTCCGGATCAACTCTACGATGATATTGATCTGTCGTCTGTTCAATACAGCTTTGAAGTTTTATTAGGATCTTATCTCAGATTAGGTAATAACCTGGTTTTCCACAGTACAATTGAAGGGGGTACAGTCATCAATGATCAACTTTTCCTCAATGATCTCTACAGGATTGGCGGGCTCAACTCATTAAGGGGGTTTAATGAGAATTTTTTCTTTGCTGAAAACTACATTAATGGTACTATTGAAGCACAGTTCCATTTTCAGGAATATTCATATCTTTTTGCTTTTTACGATCAAGCCTATCTCCATTATGATTTAAGTATTTCCTCTTTCGAAGACTATCCATTTGGCGTCGGCTTGGGGCTCAGCTTATTCACCGGCACAGGTAGTGTTAACTTAGTTTATGCACTGGGTAAATCAAATGAACAACCTTTAAGCTTAAATCTATCTAAGTTTCATTTCGGTTATGTAGCCAGATTCTGATAACTTTCGGTATAAATTGAAAAAGTCTGGACTTATCATATTACTATCGCTCATGGGAGCTGTCCACTGCTTAGCCTCCGATACTTTGGTAATTAAGGATTTTAGCAATGAATGGCTTTATTTTAATCCTAAAAGCGAAAACTACCAGCCGCTGGTAGAGCCGGAAAAGTTTAAAGGAAATACGCTGCATTTCAAAGTAGAAAGAAGTGGAATTGGTGACGATTATTTGCAGGTAATCGGTAAAAATGTACTCTCTATTTTTAATGGGAAGAGACTCATAGATATAGTGCAGTCCGATACATTTATGCTACCCTTGCAAAATTTATCCCCAAATGCTGTAGGACAGTTTCCAATTACACTTTATGCGAAAGACATCGATCCTGAGACGGTTCAGGCGAAAATTGTCAGGTTGGCAAACATCGATAGTTCCCCAATTTCCAATGTTGCCGTATCATATAAAAGGGAAAGGTCATCATTTCCCGAGTTTCTGGTTTTTTCACTATTGATACTTACAGCCATTGGAGCTGCATTATATAACTATTTCCCGCGTGTGTCAATAGAATATCTAAAAGTGTCACGTGCATTTTCGATTCGCGAATCGGAGGAAAATTTACTGAAAAGTAGACCCCTTTCTCTTGTAAATATATATTTCTACACTTTTTTTAGTCTTTTATGCGGACTCGTATTTCTATCCCTTTTTCATTTAGCTAAACTGCAGGTTCCGGGATTTAATCGCATTTATATTAATACTATATGGTACGGGCTATGGCTATGGCTACAAATAAGTTTTGCGGTGCTATTTTGGTTATTGTTAAAATTACTCTTGATTTATAACATAGCCAGGCTATTTCAGCTCGGAAGTTTTAGCCCAAATCATTTCTTTAACTATGTAAGGATATTATTAATAACGCTGCTGTGCTCGATCGCTGTCCTAGTTCTCAACTTTTTTACGCTATCTATAGTCAACCCCGTTTCATATAACACATTTCTCTTGACACTTTTAGTGGTTTTTGGACTTACCGTGCTTATGATTTACTTGAAATTAATGGGAGCATCAGGCTTAAAAAGTCTTCATTTATTTTCCTACCTTTGCAGCACTGAATTGGTGCCATATGGCATCATTTTAAGTTTAGGTATTAGTCAAGCTATCTGAGTGAAAGAAAAGAACTAGTTGAATCAAGCAATGGCAGATCAAGTGATTGAAAGGATGCGCGAGGTAAAGAGCATCCTGGTTTCGCAACCAAAACCATCAGACGAGAACTCTCCTTATTTTAAACTGGCTGAAAAATATAATCTGAAAGTAGATTTCAGGCCTTTTATACAGGTTGATCCGGTTTCAATCAAGGAGTTTAGAAAGCAAAAAATTGATATCCTTAATCATACTGCAATTATATTCACGAGCCGCAATGCCGTGGATCATTTCTTTAGCATTTGTGAGCAACTGAAAATAGAAATGCCTGCCGATATGAAATATTTCTGTATTTCAGAGCAGACTTCCAATTATCTTCAGAAGTATATCGTTATTAGGAAAAGAAAGATTTTCACAGGACACCGAACGGCTAGCGATCTATTGGAGATATTAAAGAAACATAAAAATGAGAAGTATCTTTTCCCGTGCTCTGATATTCGTAAAGATGATATTCCAAATTTTCTGAAATCTAGTGGATTTACTTACTCCGAAGCTATTATCTATCGTACAGTGGCCAGTGACCTTTCGGATTTAGAAGATGTATACTACGACATCTTAGCTTTTTTCAGTCCATCCGGGATCAATTCACTTCTTGTTAATTTTCCAGATTTCAGGCAGAACAATACTAGAATAGCCGCTTTTGGGCCGACGACAGCTCGGGCCGTGCGTGATGCAGATATGATCCTGGACATAGAAGCTCCACTGCCAAATGCACCTTCAATGACTGGCGCTCTAGAATTATACATTAAAAAAGCTAACAATTTGTAAAAGATTTTAGGTTAATCTTACGTTTAACAATAGCTTTTTAGTTTGCTGATTTTGAATCTATTGTCAAAAAAGCATTATCTTTAAGACTGCTTTCGAGTGTTTAACTATGCGTAAGTTATTTTTTAATGTATTTATAGCGGCCTCATTTTTTTGCATAACCGCTCAGGCCCAGCAGGATGCTCCCTTCACATTTCATATGAAGAACATGCTGTATTACCACCCTGCTTTTTCTGGAACTGAGGGTATTACTCAGATCACAGCTTTATATAGAAATCAATGGGCTGGCTATCAACCTACCTTTGACGATGGAGGCGCACCTACTACACAAATGATCAGTGTTACTACTCCTATATATAAATTCAGAAGTGGTTTTGGAGCTTTTGTTATCAATGATACTCAGGGTCCCCAAAGTAATCTTCAGGTCCAGGCCTCGTATTCCTACCATCTGGGCATAAAGAATTCAAAGCTAAGTTTTGGTATTAGAGCCGGCGTTTTTTCCCAAACTTTTGATTTCGATCAGTGGAGAGCCATTGATCCCGATGATGCAGAGCTTCAGGGTAAAACTGGGAAAGACTCCCAGATAAGACCTGATATGGCTGTAGGTTTATTTTTTAGATCTGAAAAGTATTATATCGGTGCAAGTTTTAGCCACATCCTTAAATCCGAGTTTGATTTTGGGTTTAATGAGGTAAGAAATGCCTTGGAGAACCATGCCTATTTAACTATAGGCTATATCCACACAGTTAATTTCGATCTTAAATTGGAGCCATCAATTTTATTACAAAGTGATTTTAACGAGTATAGTTTTGCGATCGGTGGCTTAGCATACTACAAAAATACTATGTGGGGTGGGTTTACCTTTAGGCAGTCTGATGATATTAATTTGCTATTGGGGTACAATTTTTTGAAGGATAAATCGTTGAGTTTTGGCTACTCGTTTGGTTATGTTGTGAAAGATCAGGATGCTAAACAACCTACTACTCATGAAGTAATATTGAGTTATCAATTACCCGTTAATCCGGGTACAGGTAAAAAGGTAGTGAGAACTCCTAGGTTTATATATTAGAAATAAATTATTTTGTTTTATATTATAAAATACTCAACTTGGGCAACAATAATTTTGCCTTGAACGAGCTTAAATCTCTGAGTAAAATTTAAATTGATTTTTTTTCATATATTTCAGGTTTTAAAAAGTGAAAATTCTTGTTGGCTTTAGTTTGTTAGCTGAGTTAAGGATTAAAGAAAAAAGTGTTATGCGTAAAGTTATTCGAAGGTTCTCTTATGGCTTGTTGATGTTATCTTCAGCCATGATCGGTGGTTGTGGGCTGCTGGGTCTTGGCGGTGGAGGTGGCGGCGACCAGGGAGAACTTGTTGGTGTACCCGGTCGTGAAGGATGGACTATGGTCCAGCCTTATGGTATGGTGCCTATCCCGGCGGGAACATTTCATATGGGGCAGGCAGATGAAGATCCTGCTTCTACACAAATAAATTTTAATAAGCAGGTTACCATTGGCCAATTCTACATGGATGAAACCGAGATCACTAACAATGAATACCGGCAATTTATTGATCACCTGTTAGAAGATTCCATTAGTATCTTAGGTGAAGATCGCATTATGACAGAGTACTATCCTGATACTACTGTCTGGGTTAAGGATTTTGCTCATCATATGGGCGATCCTGTTATGGATTATTATTATTGGCACCCGGGATACGATGATTATCCTGTTGTTGGTGTAAACTGGTCCGCTTCCATGTACTTTAGTGAATGGAGAACCAACTATTGGGCAGATTACAGAAGAAGTGTAGGAGAGGTACCTATGCCCTCTTTTAGATTACCCAATGAAGCTGAATGGGAATATGCCGCCAGGGGAGGTCGCGATATGGCTAAATATCCATGGGGTAATCCTTACACCAGGAATTCGAAGGGCTGTATGTTAGCTAACTTTAAACCTGGTCGTGGTAATTTCTATGATGATGGCTTTTCTTACAGTGCGCCGGTTGGCTCTTATTTTGCCAATGATTACGGACTTTATGATATGGCCGGAAATGTGTCTGAATGGGTACTTGATGATTTTAGCCCGGTTTCAGTTCCAACAGTCTGGGACTTGAACCCACAATTTATTGATCCAAGAACTGATCCAGATGATCCCAAATACGATCCGAACGTCCTTCCTAAAAAGGTTATCCGTGGAGGTAGTTGGAAAGACGTGGCTTACTATCTTGAAACAGGAACAAGAACCTACGAATTCAAAGATTCTACTCGAGCGTATATTGGTTTTAGGAATGCTATGACCCATTTAGGCCGATCATCGGGCGTTGAATTTTAGATTTGAAAAATAACCATAAATAAACTAGAATTACTAAAGATTAATTTAAAAGCGTAAGACAATGAGTAATAAAAAAGGCGGATTTGTTGCACTATTATTTAGAACCATTATGCCGAAGGTATATGGTATTGGTGCGGCAGTTGTAATTATCGGTGCTATGTTTAAGATACTTCACTTAGACGGCGCCAACGAAATGCTTATGATCGGTTTAACGACAGAGGCAATTATATTCTTTTTGAGTGCTTTTGAACCGCCACATTCAGAGCCAGATTGGTCCAAAGTATATCCACAACTTGCTGAAGATTATGACGGTCCTGTAGCTGCTCCTAGAATTTCCAATAAATCGGGAGGAGGAGCATCTGCCAGTCAGGAATTGGATAAAATGATGGAAAAAGCAAAGATTGGTCCTGAATTGCTTGAAAGCCTAGGTAAGGGAATGAAAAATATGGCTGAGAGTGCAGGTAAGATGTCGAATCTTGCAGATGCCGCAGTAGCTACAAACGACTATGCAAACAATGTGAAGACCGCCTCTAAATCATTGTCGGAAATGAATAAGTCTTATGCCACCACCGCCCAGGCTATGACTGCTATGGCTGATGCCACTAAAGATTCGAAAGAATATCATGCTCAAGTGCAAAATGTTACTAAGAATTTGAGTGCGTTAAATGCCGTTTATGAAATGGAATTGAAGGATGCAGATAGCCATGTTAAAGCTATGAACAAGTTTTACACAAATATGGCTGGCGCATTGGATGGAATGGCAAAGGCCGGTGAAAAAACCAAAACGTTTGCGAGCGAGTTGGATAAACTTACCGGCAATTTAACTTCGCTTAATAATGTGTATGGAAATATGCTTACAGCAATGCGAGGTGGTGGAAACTCTGGCCAAAGTGGTCAAGGTTAAGTAAAAGATTATGATTTATTCATTAATAAAAATATTCTGATATGGCAGGAGGAAAAGAAACCCCCAGGCAGAAGATGATTGGGATGATGTACCTCGTACTCACAGCCTTATTGGCATTACAGGTGAGTAATGCGGTACTGGAAAAATTTGTATTTATTGACAAGGCGCTCAACAGACAAGCAAGAGAAGTTGAGGAGCAAAACGGAAAAATTCTAGCCAAGATTGATGCAGAAGTTACTAAGAAAGGTAAGCGTGATGCAGATGTAAAGGCGTTGAATAAAGCTAAAGAAGTTCGTCAGTCTACTGAAGAATTGATGAAGTATTTGGGTGACACAAGAGAAACCATGGCCGAGATTACTGGCGGTTATGATGAAAATAAGCAACTTGTTGGGGCTAAGGATTATGATATTGTTGGTAATTATATGATCCAGCAACCCAATGGAAAAGAGCTGCAAAAAAAACTTAACGATTATGTGAAAATGTTGTCCTCAGTGAGTGGCAGAGATTTTGAGTCATTGGCAAAAGACGCAAAAGACATCGATATCGCAAAAAACGACCCTGATCAGAAAAATAAGTCGTTTGCTGAGTATTATTTCGGAAATACGCCGACTGCTGCGGGTATGGCTACCATCAGCCACATGGAAACGGAAGTGTTGAACTACGAGGCATTAGCTCTGGATGCGCTAGCCAATGAGGTAGGTGCAAAGGACATTGATTTTGATAAAGTGGTACCATTGGTAAGACCTGTGTCTAATACAGTAGCGTCAGGAGGAAAATTTGAAGCGCAGCTATTCATCACGGCTGCAGCGTCGGGTTCCAGTCCGGTGTTTATGTATAATAATAATACTGTGCCAACTGAAAGTACTGAGAATGGCATCAAATATGGTAAAATTGAATTTACAGCGAAGGCTTCCAATTTTGATCCTAAGACCCTTACCGCTCCTGCAAGTTTTGAAGCGGAGATAGAGCTAAACGATTCTATCTACACAATAAAGCATGAATACTTCGTAGTAAAGCCTGTAATTCAGGTACGTTCTGCAGCATTATCTGCTTTGTACATGAACTGTTCTAATGAATTAGATATTCAAGTTCCTGCTTTGGGTACTGCATACAATCCAAGCTTCTCATCTAAGGAAGCTACCATAGTTAAAGGCAATAAGACGGGCGCCGTAACCGTTGTTCCTAAAGGTCGTAGCAAGGTGAAATTAACTGTTTCAAATTCCGGCAGTGTATTGGGAACCGAAACTTTCAGTGTTAAAAAGATTCCGCCGCCATCTATCAGCATATCAGCACGTGGGAAACAGGTAGATTACGAAAAAGGTGTGGCAGCCGCTTCACTCACAACATTAAAGGTAAGCGCGAAAGCTGAGGAAAATTTTGCTAATGAGGTACCTAAAGATGCTCGTTACAGAGTGCAAAAAATAAGCGTAAAGTTGGCGCGTGCCGGACGTCAGATCAAGGCGGGTAGTTTTAGTTCTGAGAATATTGATCTAAGATCTTGGAGAAGTTTGTATAGAAAAGGTGATAATCTTATTGTTAAAGTAGAACGAGTGAACAGACGTCCAAGTCAGGGAGGATCTGAAAGAGCCAAACCCGCTACTGAGATATACTCGATTCCAATTAATTAAGAAGAATGACAGTGGTAAAGAAAATTATATTAGTTGTCTTAGTAGGAATATTTATTGTTCCGGCATACTCGCAGTTGAGTGAGTTAGATCAATATAATCCGAACTCTATCGAGCCAATTCCGCGGTATGAGCATCTCTTTAAAAGACGTGTATGGAGAACTGTCGATCTTAAAGAGAAACAGAACAAAGGTTTCTTCGCAAGGGGTGGAGAGATTACAGCTTTTATGTTAGAGGCAATAAACTCCGGGGAACTATCTGATATCTATGTTAATGATTCTTTGACCACAAAGATGTCAAAAGATGAATTTCTATCTAAATTGGTATACCAAGAAGGTCTTGAGATAGAAGCTTGGGATGCAGGTGTTGAATACTATGAGGGTGATCAAATAAAGTATAACGGAGTAGTTTATACAGCTATATTTGATGAGATTACATCAATACCTTCCGATTCGCCTGACGATTGGGAGGAGACACCGGGTGTAGGCGATGCGGTACTTTTTTTACCTCGCCAAATCAGTAAGTTCAGAATTATGGAAGACGTGATCTTCGATAAGCGAAGATCGCGGCTATATCATAAAGTTCAATCTATTCAGCTTCTTATTCCGGGTTCCGAAACCTTGGACCAGGTTGAATTGCCGTTGGCGGTATTCAAGTATAAAGATTTGCATAAACTTTTTAAAGAGAACCCGGATAAGGCGATATGGGTAAATCGATATAATAGTGCAGAGAATAAGAATTTTGCAGATGCGTTTGAATTGAGATTATTTAGAGCCTCATTGTTCAAGTTCGAGAATCCTGATAACGATCCTATTGTAGATATGTATAATAATCGAATGGAAGCGGTTATGGCGTCAGAGTGGTGGGAGATGCAATTGATGGAGAAAGAACACAATCTTTGGGAATTCTAATTCCGAAAATATGATAAAAAAAGGAAAGTCTTGCGCTTTCCTTTTTTTATGCCTTAAAATTGAGGGAGCTTTATCTGATCGGAATAAAATTTCATTCGGCTATGCCTTCTCTCCAGCAGATCTATTCGATCTACTGTATCGACTTTTGGGTTATAAAATACCTCGACGTAATAATCCCCAATAAGGTATAAGTTAATCTTATGTTTATAATATCGAATTGACGTTATAAAGGTACCATGTAAATACAATGACCTGGCCTTTTCTATTAAGGATAGATTGTTGAATTCGCTCCACAACATATGACGAACCTAAACAATTCTGTTCTTATTAGCTAGGTGTAATGATGTTTCTTAGAATTTTAACTGTTCATCCTTGTCCCAAATACCCCAGTAAGCGCCTACATCACCTTCCGCACCTACCTTCCAGGCCTCATCAAAAGATGAAAAATAGAATATCTCTATATCATCTTCTTGAGACCATTTTTGAGTGTTAATGAAGTACTTCATGAAGTTTTCAGCAGAAGGGTAAGCTCCATGAAGGTTTGTACCTTGACTAGGCCAGCCGGTTTCAGAAATAATTACCTTTTTACCATTAGCTGCATTTACGGCCTGTTGATACATATTCTTCATATAAAGTAAGGAATAGTCTATATGGCAACCTTCCCAGTAAGGGTAACAATTGGCAAGAATGACGTCGCAGGCTTCGGTTATCCTAGGTTTGATTGAAAATTCATAATAGGCATCTACATATCCTACTTGAATGTCAGGGATGGCTTCTTTAACCTGATATATGAAATTTAGTAACTCGTCTTCCGTAAGGTCTTTTCGATACATCACCTCGTTACCTACGGCTGCAATATCAACGAAACCTTCTTTTGCTATTTTAATAAGTCCCTCAATCTCCCTCTGATTGATTTCAGGGTCATTCCCTAGCCACGCTCCAACGAGAGTTTTTAAACCATACTTTTTAGCTGATTTCGCAACTAACTCATTACCGTCTGTGCATGAAAAAGAACGCACCCATTTGGTATGGGGTCTAATTATCTGCATTCTTCGATCGATCTGTTCTTCTCTTAATTGATCCCCAGGCTTCTGCCCTTCTTCATAAGCGCTAAAACACAATCCATGCATACTGTTTTCCAAGTATTCATTAAATAAGGCAGCTAAGTCTTCTTTGGATAGTTGGCTGGTATCTACACCAGCCAGTGCCAATATTTGTTCTTTTCTATACGACATATTTTAACTTATTATCTTTTTTTCTTCTACATATTTAAGTTCATTTTTATCCTTGGCTCCCCATTGTTGACCTACATTGCCTTTAGACTTACGCTTTTCAAGTTCTGAACGAATTTCATTAGCACGTTTCTCATCTACGGTATAGTCATACATTACCCACATAGCTATCAAGGTACCGACCATAGGGAAAAAACAAAAGAAAGCATGCAATCCGTCAACGGCTTCTTGTTGATCTAGCGTTGCTAAATCGGGATTGAATCCAACTATTGCGATGATTGCACCGCTCAACCCTCCTGCAATGGCAAATCCAACTTTTACCATCCACCAATATATGGCCCCAAATATTCCTTCTCTACGCAAACCTGAAGTTAATTCATCAATATCAATGACATCGGCTGTCATAGACATCATGATAGTAAATAGGCTACCTATACCGAATGAAAAAAGTGGAAGCGCTAAAATATACATCCATGGTTTTCCCGGTATAAACAGGAACCATAGCATAATGTATCCTATAACTGAAATTCCTTGCGAGAGTAAAAAGGTATTCTTCTTCCCAATTTTCTTAGACATCCAGGTCACAGTGGGAATAACGAAAAAAGTTGTCCCTAACGCCCCTAAACAGCCAAACAACGAAACCCATAAACCGGTTGCTCCTGCATCACCATTGAACAATTTATAGACGATAACAAAAAAGGTAAGAGAAGCTACGGTGTTAAATGCGTTGAATATAAAGAAAGTGGATATACATAATTTTCTAAATTCCTTTAGTTTAAAAGCCGCAACAAAACTTCTCAGAATCTTTATAAGGCTATTGCCTACATTGGAAAGATTTAACGGCTCATAATCTTTATTAACTGTTGATCCACTCTTAATAAAGATGGCAGGTACTACGGCGCAAATTGCACAAGGAATCGCAACCCAAATGGCAAGCTGCCTAGCAGCGATATCCGCAGATGGAAACCATTTAGGATCGTACATGATAACCCAAAACCAGGGAGCGATGACCCACGCCCATTGACCTATCCATTGAGCAACGGCCATAATATTAGTGCGCTCATGAAAGTCATCCGTCATTTCGTACCCCATAGCTACATAAGGTACACTAAAAATAGTTAGCCCAAGATAGAAAATAAGAGACCATAAAAAGAAATACCAAAAGTTAAACTGAAGTGAATTTTCGCTAAAAAGTTGCCACATGAAAATGTAGGCAACGCCCATCATGATCCCTCCGATAAACACATATTGTCTGCGTCTTCCCCACTTTGATTTAGTATTATCCGAAATGAAACCCATAATAGGGTCCGTTACGGCATCGAATATCCTCGGAGCAAAAAAAATCAAACCCCACATCCATCCTGGGAACCCTAGATCTTCGACCAAAACCACCATAAATATCGAAAGTATGGCTGGGAACATTTGATTCGCCAACATTCCTAGTCCAAAAGCAATTTTTTGTCCTAACGGTACTTTTTGATGGGATATGGTAGTATTCATACTAGCGTAGTGTACTTTGTTCTGAGCTCATTCAATACATTAGAATACACCTCTACAGTTTTTCTTTAAGTACACACTTACTCTGTCTACTTCCGCTGCACCGGCAGGCATATCAGCATCTTCAAGACCAGGATAAGACTCTTGATTTTTCCAACCTTCAATAGTATTACTAAAAAATGCGGAAGCATCTGTATCAGTTTCATAGACAATGAGTTCATATTTTTCTCCATAATCTCCACCAAACCGAGTGACCACCTGCCATTCACCATCTAGCTTGTAAGAAGTATTGGTATGGTCTGACTGTGGATAATATTTGTTATCATAGGGTTTTAGGACCACCCAGATATCTTTTTCATGGCCTTCAGGATAAACACCCATCGAAAGAATTCTGCAATTGACAGAGTCTAAATCAAGAGGAGAAGTCACTTTTACAGAATTTATTGGTCCTTCAATCTTTAATTTATTTCCCCTTGAAATCTGTTCCATCTGACTGCTGACATACAACACATCTGAAGTATAACTACCGAAAATGGTCATCAAAACCCCCAGTATCCCTAATGGTATGCCTATTTTAGGATTGATGAGCCGGCTAGAATCTTTTTTGCCACTGCTAAGGACTGCCATTCCGATAAGAACAATCCCCACCAATATGATTAATAATTTTGCTGACATTTTTTCGTCTTTTTAGTATGACTTAATTACAATACCCCTCTTTTCGCCTCCAATTCGACTTTTATTTCTCGTGCTCTTTCTTCCGATAAGCTATAGCTCCACATAACTACAATCGCTAACCCTGCAGTGAAGGCCGGAATAATGATATCTGCGAGTCTTAATTTTGTCAGGGTTTCTTCTGTTTGGGTGGCGGCGTTGCCATCAAAACCTACCCATTGAAGTACTGCTCCACCAACAATCAAAGCCAAAGCTTGCCCTAATTTTACAGTCCACCAATAAATGGCTCCAAATGTACCTTCTTTACGTGGCATTCCATTTTCCAGCTCATCCAAATCACAGACATCAGCTGTCATGCTCATCATCAATGTGAATAAACACCCCAGACCGAAAGCCATTAATGGAAGAGGAAAAAACATAAGAAAAGGATTTTCAGGATTGAAACCCCACCATTTTAATCCATAGCCCACTATTGAGATGGCGGTGGATATGATAAATGCGTTCTTTTTACCCCATTTATTGGCCATCCAGGACACAATTGGAATCACCATAAAAGCAGTAATAACCGCCAGAATAGTGGAAAACCAGGCTGGCCAGTTTCCGGCAGCGGCATAATCGCCATTAAATAGGTAAAACAAAATGATGAAGAAGCTAAAGGAGGCTACAATTTGAAATCCATTAAAGACTAAGAAAGTAGCGCCACACAATTTTAAAAATGGTTTGTGCCTAAATACTTCGATAATTCCCGTGAATAACTTTTTAAAAATATTAGCTAATTCACTGAATGATATTTCCTGCCTGTTCTCAATTTTGCTGGAATCGATCCCTCTACAAAAAATGGCTGGCAAGACACCAAAGATTATGGCAATTAAACCAACTATTATGGAGAGTTTCCTCACCCCTTCGGCTTGTGTAGCAAATAAATCTTCGTCTGCAATTAATACCCAAAACCATGGAACAACCATCCATGCGACCTGGCCTACAATATTGGCCAATCCCATGAGTCTTGTTCGTTCATTATAATCCGATGTCATTTCGTACCCAAGGCCTATAAGCGGTGTTGAAAAGCAGGTGTTGGCAAGTATAAATACCGCTGATATGACCAAGAAATACCAAAAATTATAGTCCTGCGAGTTGTTCTCATCCATCTGCCACAGTAAAATAAACAGGAGGCCGGTAAGGACCGCGCCAATGAAAATAAAAGGTCTTCGTCTTCCCCAGCGCGTATTCGTGTTGTCTGATATATAACCCATAATTGGGTCGGAAAGGGCATCGACTATTCTGGGTAAGCCGCCCAGCAATCCGGCCAAAAACGGGTCCATGCCGAAGGCCGTCAGTAGAAAAAACATGAATATGGCCAGCGCCCCAGGCATTAAATTGTTTACCAGGTGACCTGAACCGAAAGCTGCTTTTTGGAGTAGTGGTACCCTGTTCTTTGCCGCCGTTGTTTGATCTGACATAGTTATCGGTTTATAATTATTGTTTGAATGGCTTTTGAGTCGATACTGATGGTTGTCTCAGTATCGGTCAATGCCAACACATAATTTCTTCTTTCTTCTGTTGGGTTAAAAACGACAACAGCAATGCTGCCATCGGGGTTTTTAGCTGCAGTAGTCTGAAGATCGGAATCTGAATGTTCCACACCTATGCGAATCGCACCGGGCCTAATAAATCTGCTAAAATGGCTCATGGTGTAATAGAGTGGAGTGAAATACACCTCATCAGCATCTGGATCAACTATCACCGGCGCCACACACCAGTTCTTAAACCAGTTTGGTCCACCTTGTCGGTCAAGGACCATATTCCAGTCTACCCAACCGTCAACCCAGTTATTAAGGCAGCCAATAATATCTCTGGCATATCTATAAACAGGTACGTACTTAGGATGAAATTTCTTTTGATCTACGGGCGCCCAGTCCCAGCCCCAGTCGGTAGACTGCTTTGACCAATACAACTTTACATCTAGCCACTTCGGCACCTCAGCATCTACACAAGCCTCTGACTGGATCATATATTTGTCTGGGGCTTTTTCATGTGCATATTGCAGTTCATCAGGAAATACATCATAGGTGCTGGCGTACCAATGTATAGCGGCGCCACTGTAATATTTAGATGTACTATCATTCTTATACATCTCGTCAACCCATTCCCTGAGGTGCTCACGGTTTTGATCATAACCTAATATTTTCACATCACCCTTACCATCAGCTTCTAATTTCGGACCTAAATGATTTTGGACGAATTGTGTCATTTCCTCTGGTGTGAAATGCATACTTTCCCAATTGTTGCCATTTCCAAGAGGTTCGTTTTCAACGGTAAAACCCCATATATCAATCCCCTCGGCCTTATAAGCGTCAACATATTTTGAAAAGAATAACGCCCAGGTATCGTAGTATTCGGGGAGTAGTTGGCCACCTACATAGCTATTATTATCCTTCATCCATGGCGGTGCCGTCCAGGGAGAGGTGATAATTTTAAACCCATCTTTTGACTTAGCCATAGCGCCTTTGATCATGGGTATAATATCGTCACGATCCTCATCAATAGAAAAGTTTTCAAGCGTGGTATCTCCTTCCACAGTGGCATATGAATAATTACTTAGAGAAAAATCGGAAGAATTCATATGTGTCCGCGTTAAGGAATACTTAGCTCCACTTTCTCCAAAATAGGCCTCCAAAATTTTATCTCGATTCTCTGCACTTAGCTGGTTCAACAAATAGGCGGACGCCTCGGTAAATGATCCTCCGAATCCCGTAATCGTTTGGTACTCCTTTTCCGGCAATAACTTAATGGATACAGCCTCTCCTTCTTGAACAAATTCTGTCACCTTTTCAAGTTTATTGCCGTTTGCCGAAGTCTCGAAGACTTCCATTTCCAATTGTTTTTCATTGGAATCACAAGCGCTTATCATAAAAACCAGGAATGTAATAAATGAATAATATATTAACTTTTGCATCATTTTGGTGGTTAGTTTTCCATAGTTGAACTCTCTTGTAAGGGTGGAACCATAACTTTAGATAGAAGTGAGTCCCTATCGCCATTGTATGTTTTTTCAATTGGATTCCCATCTCTATTTAGCCCCACAAAAATGCCCTGATCCACAAGGTTCCAAACCGGATATTTGGCTTGTCCTTTTAGATCAAACAGACCAAAGTGGTTTTCAGAACCTTTGGGATTATGGGCGTCTTTCCATTGTTCGTCAAAGGCTTCGAAGTAAAAACATGATATGTTGGCGCTGTTTGTCCATTCTCGCATATGCCTGTAATACAAACCTTGCTTGTACTCATCAGTGGCTTTTGAACCTTTGGGCCCATAATGACCGTCTGAGATAGTGGCCCACCCTGTTTCACCAATGTGAACAGGCTTATCTGCTCCGAGGCTTTTCATGTAACTAACTACAGAATCATATTGTTTCATAGCGAACTACTTGGCTCGTTGCATAGCAGCATCAATTTTTTCAATATCAGAAAGTTGTTGGTTTTCCTCAGAATCTCTCCAAAACTCAGGATTATAATGAGTGTTGTGATAGGGGTAAGTATGCATGGATATGTAATCCACGGCTTTAATAAGTTTTTCTAAGTCTTCCGTATGATAGCTGGCATCACCTCCGCCCCACGAAGAAAAATCATCTGAGCTTGTTATCCACAAATCTGCAGAAAGTTCACCTGCTTGTTTTAAACTCTGTAGATGGTTAACCCATTTTAATATTACTTCGGGTTGTACATAATAGCTCTCAGCCCATTTTACCATGGCTTCGTTACCTACTGCAAGTACTTTGACAATATCTGTGTATTTCTTTGCTAAGGCCACTGCTCTGCCTATTTCACCTTCATTCTGTTCACTTTCTATATTGTGGTCCGGTGTATTGCCCGTCCAGGCATTTTTGCAATCTATCCAGGCCCCGAGCATCACATACATTTCAAAACTTGGGTCTTCGCTTTTCAATTCGCTTATTGCCTTTAACAAGTTTGGAGCTTGTTGCAGCTGAACGTTATAAGTGCGTACCACTTTTATTCCCATGGCATACAAGATCTTCATATCTTCTTTAAGTTGCTCAATGGTGGGTTGTACATCTCGTGTTTTTTGTCTATATCCCCCATATGAAATTGCCAAGTAATCTGGATTGCCTAAAATTTCTTTTGCTGTCACTTCTTTCTTCTTATTTGATTGATTTAATTCCTCTTCTTTTGGTTTTTGACTACATGCATAACTCGACGCCATTACTATACCGGCAATCATTATTTTTAATATAAGTTTCATTATGTTGTATTTTGCTATAGCGCTCTTTTTTATTTATAGCTCAAACCATGCCCAAATGGGTATAGTGGCTCTATTGAGTCGTCCCAAAAATTTGGTCCATACTTTTCATTATAATCTTCCAGGGACTTAGGCCAGGAGTGAGGCAGCTTACCTCTAAAGTCATAATCACCAAATAATACCTGAGCTATTCCATCTCCTTCTGAACCGGGTAACCAGGCGGCTATGCAAGCATCCGATTTTTCTATCTGTTCGGTAGTAACTAAAGGTCTACCTGAAATCAGTATAACTACTACCTTGAGTCCTTTGTCAGTATAAGCGTTAATCAAGTTTTGATGGGCTTCCGTTAGCGTGTGTTCATAAGCGTCCATTTCACCTCCAATATCTCCAAAGAACTCAGCATACGGTGTTTCACCCACTACTATTACTGCCACTTCTGCATCATTATGATTTCCGGTTCCTTCTTTGTCATAGATAACTTCTTCTTCAGACAGTTCCTTAATGCCATCAAGAATAGTTGTTGCACCAAGATAGTTTTCAGTAGTCCCTTGCCAGTTTATGGTCCAACCACCGGACTGCAGACCTGAGTTATCGGCAAACTCGCCAACTACGACGATTTTGGATGTTTTTTTTAAAGGCAATGTCTTGTTATTATTCTTTAGCAATACCAATGATTCACGAACTGCTTGTCTTGCTATGTCCTTATGCTCTGGGGCTCCAATTTTTTTGATTAGGCTTGAATCGGGGAATGGATTTTCAAATAGACCTAATCTGTACTTTTGTCTTAGTATTCTTCTCACGGCGTCATCTATTCTTTCCTGTGAGACGGTCTTGTTTTCAACGGCCGCTTTCAATCCACTCTGATAATCTTCAAGATCGCCATCTACAGCCATTACCATGTCTATACCGGCGTTGATTATCTCTGTTTCTCCAAAACGTGAGTACCCTTTCCAGTCCGATACCATTATACCGTCAAACCCCAAAGCTCCTTTTAATGTATCCGTGATCAGCTCTTTATGAGCATGCATAGATTTGTCATCAAGTGTATTAAAAGAGGCCATCACTGATCCTACACCCTCTTCAACCGCTACGCGGTATGGCGGAAGTAAACGCTCATATACTTGCTCTCTATTTAATGAAGTATTACCGCCCTCGACACCAAAATCTGTGGCGCCATCACCAAGAAAGTGCTTGGCCGTGGCCATAACGGTCTTTTTATCTGAAAGTTCGCCCTGATGTCCTCTCACAGAGGCCTTTGTGAGCTCTTTAGTTAGTTCTGTGCTTTCTGAAAAAGCCTCGTAAACTCGACCCCATTTTTCATTATAGGGGATGGCTACACATGGAGAAAATACCCATGTGAAACCTGTAGCCTGAGCCTCCAATGCTGTAATTGCCGCTACCTGTTCCACCAATCGGGCATTTCCAGCAGCGCCAAGCCCTATGTTATGTGGGAATATAGTCGCTCCTTCATATGTGTTATGACCATGAACGGCATCTACGCCAAATAGTAAAGGAATGCCCAATCGTGTTGCCAGCGCTTTCTTTTGCAGTTCGATGAATTTAGATTGCCATTCTGCCGCATCTTTTCCAGGAAGTGGCCCTTCGGTGTGAATAACTGAACCTATGAATTTAGTTGTAACATCATCGTCGGATATGTCATCAAAATGCCGCACTTGAGTCATCTGGCCAATCTTTTCCTCCAGCGTCATCAATTCAAGTATTGAATCTACTTGCTGTTCTATATTTAAATCAATACTAACGTCTTTGTTCATCTGCTGCTGTTTACAAGAAGGAAAGAAACAGGTACTTATCATTACTGAAAAGACGCTATATCTTAAAACCTCCAGTATCACTTTAGTGCTGTTTCTTTCACATGTGCGATAATTTGAGTGACTTTATCATTTCTTTGAAATATCTGTTGGCTCAATGACTCGTCTAAACTTAAACTCTCAATATTTGTGCTTGTACCATCATTTAGCAGGACTTCAAGATTCTCCTCGTTGCTGATTTTATACACCACAGGAACCTGGCAGTATGTAAAACATAAGGAGCCTGCTTCAAGCATAAGCGACTTGTGTTCGCCACTCACGCTCACATAAGTAAAAGTTTCAGCAGTTGTCAGGAATTCATCTTTCCTTAACATACGTGGATTGAAATAGAGTAAGCCTTTGTCTACAAAGACACCTAATTCTCCAAATCGGCTAAGAATGTCTTCTTTTACCTGTCCAGTCATTCCTGGCTGCTGTGCTCCTTTGCTTGCTGGCGTATGTGAGTAAGGGTCTGTAGGAAAAGCACCATAGAGGGTTGGAGATTTGTGTACCCCGATGCCCTGATTGATCTCATAGTAGTGAGCCAATAATCGACCAACTACTTCTTCGCTTTCGTTATCGTGTATGGCTTTTAAGCAGCATTCCTGAACGGCAAGCTGTAATTTAGAAACCATGTGCCAGTAGATAGAGCCCAAGCCTTCATATCCAAAAAACGTACCTGATCTCCCTGTAAATGCCTTATGATTAAATACTTCCTCAAAGGTTTTTAAAACTTGCTCACTATTTGAGCTGAGCAAGCTCTCGTACTTACTTCCTCTCAGTTCATCCAGTCCTTTTTGAAGATCATTTGCATTTTTGAATCGGCTATTGAAGTGGTAAACATCCTTAATATCTTTTGTGATGATTTGCGTATTCCCAGCTTCGATTAATTTTGCCAGCAATTCTGATTTCGAAATAGCTGAAGCCGGAATATTGTTTTTCCTGGTAAATCCCGGTAGTTCTTTGTCGGGATAAAGCAAGTAGCTATACTGATCTTCCCTGAATAGGGCGCTACCTTTTACGCCATCTAACACATTAAGCGCTTCTTGTGATGATAAATAACCTGAACTCAGCACAGCTACCTGACCTTCGAGCATTTCACTTAGATAGGAAATGGAAATTTCGTGGTTATTTTCCACGGTCATTAAATTGTAGGCATGATACATATGATCTTGCCGCTCATTAGCCTTAATAGTATGTTCTAAGTATTTAAGGCATAAGTCTGTAAAATCACGAAGCCCAGGCACCGATATCACTCCTTTTTCACCAGTAAAGGATTGATCGTAGATTTGAAGTCTATAATTGCTACCGGCCGACCCTAAACCATCAACTACCAGTTTGCGATCCTTGTCACTAAATTTAGAGGATAGTAGGCTCTGATGTTTTTTTAATGTATCTGCTATTGCATTGTAAAAAGTCAGCAATTCCGACGAGACCTGGACTTCACGTGTTTCGGAATTGGTAAGTACTTTATCCATGAATTTCAGGAACCTCCTTAAGTAACACAATGTGACTACCGAGACACCATTTCCGACTAAAGCATTGTTAGCATCATTCCACTCCGGCCGTTGTGTGTTCATCCAAATGCCACCTTCCGGGATGAAATTCGAAACTTTAGCCAAAACCGTTGCCAGCGCCTTCTCTATGAAAGTTACATAAATTGTATTCCCATTTTTATCTTGAAGCAGTGCGCTATCAGCTCCCAATGATGGCCACCGTTTGGCAATTTTTGTATCAGCTTCAAGGTCAAAGTCGATAGTATCTTTAGGGTTTTTTAGTATGTCTTCGTAGCTCTTGATCTTATAAGGTACATTAGCGTAGACAAATAGCTCTTTATCAAAAAAATCTGCTAATTGTCCCGGAGAGTGATTTTCTGTGAACTCTAAAAATTTTAGCAAGTAGATTATCTGATGATCACCCCAGTAACCAATATAAGACCAGGGATCGTCAGGTTCTATTCTTTCCCAGTCGATCCCATTTTTTGTAATTCTATAAGGATTATATCCGTCGAAGGTAGAAGCATTCAAAAATTTATAGATCATTCCTTCAATGAATTCCGGATAGGAATGAGCTAACGCCTCCCAGTTTTGAAAAATGTCTCTCCAGTTACCCTCATAATCCAGGATCTTGGAACCGTCAATTTCGCTATGTGTATTTATGGAAAACTGGTTCCAGGGTCGGCTTGGGTCACCATGCCTTCTACTGAATTTTAACGGTAAATATTCCAGGCATAGCCGTTTGAAATTGTTATCATCAGTTTTTTTGGTGAGTTCTTTCAAGTCGGATAATGAGAAATTATCAGCAAGGCTTTGAAGGATTTCTTCTGAAGATTTATGAACCTGCTTGTTTGCTTTAAAGAGATAATCATTAAAGTCTGATTTCTCTATCTGGTAATTGTCATCAAATACTCCGCCGCGCATAATATTGAAGAGCGAATTGGCAAAGTGCCTTGTGTCCCGCAACTTATCCTGAGTGAATTGTAGCGCATCTGCCGAAGCGCTGAGTTCAACTAAACATTTGGTACCTAGCTCAATATCTTCGTTGATCTTTGCCCAAAGACTTTCGTCATTTTGAATGGCTTCAGATATTAATTCTATACCTGGCATCGTCTGATTGACGTTAGCTAAGATCATCCATTCTTTTTCAGCTTCTGATGCCAACGATATGTCTGAAGTTATGAAATAAGCGCCTCTTTCAGCTTTAATGTCTTCTTCTTCTTGGATAGCAGACCCGTCTCTGAAATTTTTCAATTGTAAAGAGGAGAGCAAGTGTTTTTTGTTTTTCAGGCCAAGCGACCAGGCAATATTAGCTTTTAAGGCTTCGCTAGGCTCGGCTTTATCCACTATAATAGCGCTGAGTGCAAAAATACCAATACCACTAGCTCCTTCCAGCTCGCTACGCTTGTAAGCGTCAACCAGATTACTTCGCTGGCTTTGCAAGGCGCTACCAACTCTGCTAGGCATGATGTTCTGGATACCATCAAGCAGAGTTATACTTACTTCATCCGGATCATCATTTATAAGTTTACTCTTTTTAACGAAGCCATAGGTATTACTCGAATTCCATTGATACTGAAAGGTTAGTTTCAGGTCGTGGTTTACCTCTTCAAAAATAACTTTACTTCCATATTCGTTTTTATAGAGATTCTGACTCGTATTGTAGAGACAAGCGTATCTCATAGAAAACGGCTCCCATATATGCAATTTGCCATCTTTCCGGACCTGGAAGATAGACTTACTTCCTGTGTTCTCTGCGGATTCCACAATTTTGTCATCCGTATAATATGGGAATAAGGCATTTTCAGCATCCTTTCTGCCGGCACTTAATCCACCATTACTTCCAATGAACATCCAGTGATTCGAATCACTGACAATACTCATAAAGAATGGACGCATTTTGTCCATGTTGGAAATTCTGTAGAACAATTCGTCGTCTATTAGGACTTGTTCTATTTGTATATCTATCTTTTGCATTGATGAAACTACACTGATTATTTGAATTCAGCCTGTTTGTTTTGGACAGAAAGTTTTAAA
>CALBPF010000014.1 GCA_937899105.1 uncultured Flammeovirgaceae bacterium
TCCACTTTTCAACCGCCCATTAATGGCTCAATATCGTCCGGGATCTATCTATAAGATTATACAGTCGATGGTAGCCCTAAACGAAGGTGTGATTAATACTAATACTTATATTCCTTGTATTATGGTACCTATGAAATGCCATTATCATGGTCCCGGAGAAACTTTGGTAGGAGCAATTACGAATTCTTGTAACCCCTATTTCTATAATGTAATGAAGCGAGTGGTAAACCGTGGCGTGTCAAATGACCCTTATGAAGATACTCGCCAGGGTATGATAAAATGGCGCCAATACATTGAGTCATTTGGATTAGGCTCTTCGCTTGGCATTGATCTGCCCAATGAAAAAGGCGGGCTTGTACCCAGTGTTCAGTATTATGATCGAGCCTACAACAATCGACCCTGGAAATACTCGAACATTTATTCGATTGCAATCGGTGAAGGAGAAAATCTGGTAGTACCAATTCAAATGGCAAACTTTGCAGCAACTGTGGCTAACAGAGGGTATTATATAATTCCACATCTGGTAAAGTCAATTGGTGATAATGGTCTACCGTTGCCTAAATACCAGGAAAAACACTACACCGATGTGGACCCAAAACACTTTGATCTTGCTGTAGAAGCAATGGCTGAAGTAGTTAATTCGGGCACAGGTCAGTACAGAGCAAAGCTAAAAGATATACAGGTTTGTGGTAAAACAGGTACTGTGCAAAATGACCCTTTGCCCGATCATTCTGTTTTTATCGCCTTTGCACCCAAAAATGACCCCAAAATAGCAGTTTCAGTATATGTGGAAGATGCCGGACAGGGGGCAAGAGCCGCAGCCTCTATAGCGAGCTTAATAATTGAGAAATATTTAATTGGACATACAGAAAGACCTCAAATTGAGGCTTTTGTAAAACGTGGCGACTTTATATATTGACGAGAGTAGATAATATATCGGGCAATCTGGATTGGCTATCAGTGTTACTATTCTTTCTTATAGCACTTTTAGGCTGGTTAAATATATTCGCTGCAGTATATGATGAAACTGTTTACCAAAATATTTTTGATCTTTCCTTAAATAGTGGTCGGCAACTGATCTTTATTGGTGTCTCAATCTTATTGATAACTACCATTATGGTAATGGACTTCAGGTTTTACGATACCTTCGCCTACGTCATTTACGGAGCGATCATAATTCTTTTGATAGTGGTTCTTTTGTTTGGTAGGGAAGTAGCCGGTTCGCGTTCATGGTTTGAGATCGGACCCTTTCGTTTACAGCCTTCCGAATTGGCCAAATTTGCGACTGGTTTAGCTATTGCTAGATATATCAGTTCAAGTGGTTTTCGAATGGATCGCTTCAGCGGTCAAATTATGGCTTTTGCCATAATTTTTCTTCCTGCCGGTTTGATCATACTACAGGGTGATGCGGGTACAGCCATAGTTTATTCGGCGCTGATACTTGTTCTTTTTAGAGAAGGAATGTCTCCCAATTTGTTAATTATCGGTACATTTTCTGCAGTCATTTTTATACTCACGCTGTTGGTTGAAGAGCACCTTTATCTATACCTAAGTATTCTGAGCATTGCTACGGTTACCATTTTTCTCAATAGAAAACGTATTAAGCGGATTGTGCTTATTGTTTTAGGGGCTATCGTTGTCGCAGGTGTAATCAGAAGTGTAGATTATGTAATAAGTGATGTGCTTAAGCCACACCAACAAAACCGGATAAAGGCCTTCATTAATCCTGATTCCGATCCACTTGGCGTTGGTTGGAATGTTACTCAGTCTAAAATTGCCATTGGCAGCGGAGGGCCCATTGGCAAAGGATTTTTAAAAGGCACTCAGACAAAATTTGACTTTGTACCTGCGCATAGTACAGATTTTATTTTCTGCACTATTGGTGAAGAACATGGCTGGTTGGGTAGCCTGGTAACTGTTGGGCTTTTTGTAACGCTAATATTAAGGGTTATTTATTTAGCTGAACGACAGAAATGGCGTTTTGCCCGTGTATATGGATATGTAGTGGCCTGTATTTTCTTTTTTCACTTTGCCGTTAACATTGGCATGACCATTGGCTTGTTTCCCGTTATTGGCATCCCGCTTCCATTATTTAGTTATGGAGGATCTTCCTTTTTCGGGTTTACATTGCTGCTTTTTATACTTTTAAAATTAGACGCCCATAGAATGCAGGTCTTGGTGCGATAGCGTCAATATCTTTTTTCAAGTATTTCTATAAATTCTAAAACCTCCTCTGAGTCATAATCCCAATCAGGGTAATTCTCCTTTAAGTAATTGGTGGCGTCATAAAACCCGTTAAACTTTTCCAAATCTTCTAACGTTTTAAAAAAATTTTGTTCACTACCATCAAAAAGCATGTTTATAAACATGAAACGCTGATTTATTGAAAGGCTGCTCCTAATACTTTCCACTTTTTGTTGTTCATGAATCTCCGCCAGGGTCGTTTTTGAGGTGTCGCTTAGTTCTTCATGCAGGGTTTTTTGTGTTTCCACGCTCCATTCAAAAGTCGGTTTGTCAATAGTATCTTCCTTGTTGCTCTGAACCTCGCTCACATCCACCTTATTTTCTACTTCATTATCATCATCGAGGTACAAGTCATTCACCTGCAAAGGAATTACTTCGGTAAATTCTTTAAGGTAAATCTCAATATCTTCAGGGCCTTGTTCAATGCTGGCGAAAACATCATCCATGAGATCAGGTAAATTATTTCCATTCAATTCACTTATGTTACCTGTAGCCATCTTTTCTGTTAACAGGTTAATGATGTTCTTATTAACCTTAACATACTTTGCTATTCTATCCAGATCCTGTCTGCTAATGGTTTCATCATTACGTTCTACGATGTGGATGTAGAAGTCATAGGGTGAAAAAATAAGTAGAATAGTTTCCTCAGTGGCCTGAATAAAAAGCTCATAAAAAGGATCTTTTGTTATGGAAATATTTCTGCTGAGAACATTCATGAAATCAGTCAGGGCTTCTTTAACGCGATCATTTTCATAGTCAAAGTACTGACTTTTTAATCGTGATGTTTCTTTCTGCCATTCTCGGAAAAGATTTTTTACAACGAATAAATTAATTTGCTTTATTGGCTGAACGGTAAGAATTTGTTGCCCGTTGATATTTTCATTCTTGTTGAAGAAGTCTTCCAGCGTTTTATTAGCAAAGCGGACACTGTAATTTTTGATACCTTCGCGGTTAAGTTTATTTTCCATTCAATAGATAACGGATAGTTTTTTAATCTGGTTTAAAGACAGATTAAAGTTATGAATTATGGGAGAGATCGTTGTGAAAAATATGAATGACCTGAGAGTTCGTACCGCGCAAAATGGAATTTCATTATTAAATGCGCTTCATGAGAATTACGTCGATTGGATGCATGCCTGTGGCGGTAAAGGGAGGTGCACTACATGCAAATGCAAAGTGCTCGAAGGTATGAATGATCTTTCTATTCGATCCTTGGATGAGGAACGGTTTTTAAAAACAAACCAATTGACTGAAGATGAGCGGTTAACGTGCCAGGCGCAGCTAAAGGAAGGTCAGGTACTCATTGAAGTCCCTGAAGAGTACAAGTTACCACATGTTAATTATAGCTATTGAGTGTAATGCTTAATTTCTAAATTTGAGAAATGTTCATAGAGCCAAATTTTGGAAAGTCAAAAAGGACAGGTTGGGTGGAAGTCGTTTGCGGCTGTATGTTTTCAGGTAAGACAGAGGAACTTATCCGGCGCTTAAATCGAGCTATCATCGCCAATCAAAAGGTGGAAATTTTCAAACCAATTGTAGATACTCGTTATCACAAAACTAATGTGGTATCGCATAACGAGACGTCAATTCGTTCTACGCCGGTTGATTTCCCCAATGATATTTTATTGTTGGCCGGAGAATGCGATGTAGTAGGAATAGACGAAGCACAATTCTTTGATAATAGTATCGTTGAGGCATGTAATAAACTAGCGAATAGCGGAAAAAGAGTGGTAGTCGCCGGGCTGGATATGGATTTTGAAGGGAAACCTTTTGGGCCGATGCCGAACTTGCTTGCTACGGCGGAATTTGTAACCAAGGTGCACGCCATTTGTGCCAAAACGGGCGAGTTGGCATCTTTTTCGTACAGACTCGCCGAAGAAGATAGCACGGTATTACTCGGTGAAAAACAAGAATATGAGGCTAGAAGCAGAGAGAGTTTTTTTAAGGGGATGAAAAACAGGTTGAAAAAGTGAGGCTGGCTTTCTGTTTTTCCTTAATCGTAATTGGCAATTTGAGCGCTCAGGAAATTCCCTTAGGTACTTGGCGTACGCATTTTTCATACAACGAAATACGGCGTCTAGAGGCCGGAGAGAATCAGGTGTTTGCAGCCGCCAGTTCGGGAATGTTTATCTACTCGCTAAATGATAATAGCATCACTACGGTCACAAGGTTGAACGGCTTACAGGAAGAAAATATATCAGCGCTTCATTTTAGCGAATCAGCTACACTATTGATAGGACATCAAAGTGGTAATCTTGATGTACTGCAGAGCAATGAAATTTTGAATATCGACTTAACCACAGACTCGCAGGTTTCTGGCTCAAAATCGATAAATAACATTCTAAGCAGTAATGATGGGATTTATCTCTTTACAGACTTTGGACTTTTGAGAATGGACCCTGAAACATATGCCATCACGGAGACCGTCAGGGAAATTGGTCTTGATAATGACGGAATAAAGGTATATCAAGGCGCCATTTTAGAAGACTCACTCTTTATAGCTACTGACGACGGTATCTTGGCTACGGATATAGTCAATAACATTAATCTTGCAGATCCTTTAGGTTGGAAACTATTTGGAGAAGCGGATAATCTATTTAATGAACCGTTTGAATTTATCATTAACTCAGGTGATCGCCTTTTAGCAGGTTCTTCAGGTAGAGGCATTTACAGTTACAACGGAGCGTGGTCAATGGAGAGCGTACTAACAGATGTCAGTTTTATTGGTGCAAGAGCCAATAATAATACGGTGTTGGTGACGACCGATCAGGGTGTATTTCAGCTAGATACCAATCTTAACGAGTTGCTAATTGAAGATGAGCTTCTCACCACGGCACAGGATGCTTTACTTTTTCAAGGAGATATTTATCTCGCAGATCAGAAAAACGGCCTGGTATTCATAAGTCCTTCGGGTTCAGAGTCAGTTTTACCTTCAGGTCCAATTTCTTCGGCTTTCGACCTTTCTGTACAGTCAAATGGTATTTATGGTTGTGCCGGCGGGTATGATGATAATGTCAATCCCCTGGGAGCTGAGGGGGCGTTCTATATTTTTGACAATGGTTTGTGGACTAACTTTCAAGAGAACGGAGAACTACCTGCCTTTGAGGATGCCGTGGATGGAGCCTATCAATCTTCAGGGGGTAGAACGATAGTAGCTTTAGCCGGTCAAGGACTTTTGGTGGTCAATGATGACGGCTCAGGAGAGATTATTGACGACCAAACACCAGGTTCTACACTTTTTAATACAACACAAGGTGAGAAAGGTATTATAGTGCCTGCCGTACATGCCGACGTGGAAGGCATATGGGTGTTGAATTATAATTCTCCAACACCTCTGCACCTCTGGTCACCGGATAACACTTGGACCGCTTATTCCCTTGTTAGCAATCAGCCGTTCGAAATTGTAGGCGATAGCAGGCAATTGTATATACCAAACCCAAATGGTGTAGTTGTTTTTGATAAGAGTTCCGGTAACAATAGATTGCTGACTGACGATCCTGGCCAGGGCGGTTTAGCAAGCGATGAAGTTGGTGCAATAGCTGTGGACCGAGAGGGATTGGTTTGGATAGGGACAGATCGGGGAATATCGGTTCTCACTAATCCATTTTCTAGCTTGGAAGGTAATGTAGATGCTGTGGAGCCTATATTTGAGAATAGGCCTTTATTAAGAGATGAAAGTATCACTGCAATTGCTGTGGACGGTGGAGACAGAAAATGGATAGGAACGAATTCAGGTATCTGGCTTTTTGATGCCGGAGCAGACCGGCAGCTTCTTAACTTTACTGTTGAGAACAGCCCCTTGTCAAGTAATGAGGTTTTAGATATTGCTATCAATCCAAAGTCAGGCGAAGTTTTTTTTGCTACACCGGCAGGTATTATTTCTTATCGTGAGGGCGCTACAGAAGCAACTGCGGTTCATCAAAATGTGAAGGTATTTCCTAATCCGGTAACGGCCGACTTTACCGGAACGGTAGGTATATCAGGGTTAGTGGAAGATGCGCAAATCAGGATCACTGATGCAAGTGGCAAGTTAATCTGGCGAACCAGAGCAGCCGGTGGTACTGCCACCTGGAATGCCCAGGACTACAATGGGAATAGGGCCGCTTCCGGCGTCTACTTTATCTTCAGTTCAGACGATGATGGCGAGGAGACATTTATCGGGAAAATAGTTGTTGTAAACTAGTATATCATGCTGGTAAAAACGCGGGGACTGGTCTTTAAATACTTTAAGTATAAAGACACCTCAATTATCGTTAAGATCCTAACGGAACAACTGGGAGTGCAAACCTACATTGTGAACGGGGTAAGAAGTAAAAAGGCAAACACTAAAATCGCGCTTTATCAACCTTTAACTTTTCTCGATCTGGTAGTTTATTCCAAACCCAATGCTGAAATGCATCGCATTTCAGAAATCAGATGTTCAGAACCTTTTCGTAGCATACCCTATGATATTAAGAAGTCCGCAATTGCAGTTTTTCTGGCAGAGGTACTTTACAAATCCATCAAAGAACAAGAGGAGTGCCTACCTGTTTTTAATTTCATACACGATTCTATATTTAGTTTAGACACTTTTGAAGAAGGATTTGAAGACTTCCATCTGCAGTTTTTGTATAACCTTTCAAACTACTTAGGTTTTGGTATGGCAGAGTCTTCATCTATTTTGGATGATTATATACTTCAAATATTACAGGCCCCTTACAACAAAGTGAACCGGCTTTCCGGAAGTCAACGAAAGCAGGGGCTTGCTTTTATAATAGAGTTTTACAAAACACATATAGCCGGTCTTGGCGAAGTAAGATCTGTTGATGTTTTGAAAGAGGTCTTAGCATAGCTACTTCATTAGAAAATTTTTATACCACTGTTTGATTCCTCGCTTAGTATTTCTATCTTTGCAGTCCTTTTGCTGAAAAATCGCGAGAGGAGCAGCAATTATTTGCTCAAATTAATAACAGAATGTCTGGTATAATAGGAAAGAAAATCGGTATGACTAGCGTCTACGGTGCCAATGGACACAACATTCCATGCACGGTGATAGAAGCTGGTCCTTGCGTAGTAACGCAAGTGAAGGACGAAGAGACTGACGGCTACACAGCTGTTCAGTTAGGCTATGGGGAGCGTAAAGAAAAAAATACTCCCAAAGCTTTGTTAGGACATTTCGCAAAAGCTCAAACTACTCCCAAAAGTGAGATAGTGGAGTTCAGAGATTTCCGAGTAGAATTCGAAGGTGGAGTTCAGTTGGGTCAAGAAATTAGTATTTCCGATGTTTTTGAGGAGGGTGATTTCGTGGATGCAATTGGTACTTCTAAAGGAAAAGGATTCCAGGGTGTTGTAAAGCGTCATGGTTTTGGCGGTGTTGGTCAGAGAACGCACGGCCAGCACAATAGAGAACGTGCTCCTGGATCAATTGGCGGGGCGTCATATCCGGCAAGGGTTTTCAAAGGAATGAGAATGGCCGGCAGAACCGGAGGCGATCGTGTTAAGGTGCTTAACCTTAAAGTTGTAAAGATCATCCCAGAGAAAAACATCATTCTTGTTAGCGGATCAGTGCCTGGAGCAAATAATTCAACTGTAATACTCGAGAAATAATGGACGTAGCAGTAGTAAAACACAGCGGTGAAGATACAGGAAGGAAAATTTCTCTTGCGAAAGAGGTTTATAGTATCGAGCCGAACGATCATGCTATTTATTTAGACGTAAAGCAATACTTGGCCAACCAACGTCAGGGAACGCATAAGTCAAAGGAAAGAGCAGAAATAGTAGGATCTACTAAAAAGATTAAGAAGCAAAAAGGTACGGGTACAGCTCGTGCCGGCAGTATAAAGTCTCCTATATTCAAAGGAGGGGGGCGTGTATTCGGACCACAGCCGAGAGACTATTCATTTAAGCTTAACAAGAAGCTAAAAACTTTGGCGCGAAAGTCAGCATTAACCTACAAAGCGAAAGAAAAGAGCATCAGTATTGTTGAAGATTTCTCTTTTGAAGCTCCAAAGACTAAGGAGTACATCAATATGCTAAACGCGCTTTCGGTGGCTGATAAGAAAACACTTTTAGTGCTTGGAGAGCTGGATAAGAATGTGGTATTAAGTGGTAGAAATATCAAGAATGCTAATATCGTAACAGCTGAAAGTATCAATACTTACCATGTGCTGAATGCCGATACGCTTATTTTAAGTGAAAGCTCAGTTGAAAAAATTAACAACTTACTGAATAATTGATCATGGGAGTATTAGTAAGGCCGCTTGTAACGGAAAAGGTATCTGCCCTGAATGAGAAAGGGAAATACGGATTCATCGTTGACCGTAAAGCTAACAAGGTAGAGATTAAGAAAGCTGTAGAGAAAATGTACAGTGTTACGGTTGAGGATGTAAATACAATGAATTATCTCGGTAAGAAAAAATCGAGGTATACTAAGTCTAAAATTATCACTGGTAGAACGGCATCATTTAAGAAAGCGGTAGTGACTGTGGCAGATGGTGATGTTATTGATTTCTACGGAGAAATATAATTAGGGAGAAATGGCAATTAAGAAAATGAGACCGGTAACACCGGGTCAAAGATACAGAGTAGCGCCAGCGTTCACTGAGATCACTACAGCCACTCCTGAAAAGTCGCTAACCGTGACCAAGAAGAAAAGTGGCGGTAGAAATAACACCGGTAAAATGACCATGCGCTATATGGGCGGCGGTCATAAGCAGAAGGTTAGAACCATCGATTTTAAAAGAAATAAATTTGATGTTCCTGCTACGGTTAAGACAGTTGAGTACGATCCTACAAGATCAGCTAGAATAGCTCTTTTATTTTATGCAGATGGAGCCAAGGCGTATATCATTGCTCCTGAAGGACTATCAGTGGGACAGAAGGTTATTTCAGGCGACAGTGTTGCTCCTGAGGTAGGTAATACACTTCCAATTAGTAAAATTCCTTTGGGTACAATCATCCATAATGTGGAGCTAAAGCCCGGTAAGGGAGGAGCAATTGCAAGAAGTGCAGGTTCATATGTTCAGCTTACTGCTCGTGAAGGTAAGTACGCTACAGTGAAATTGCCTTCCGGAGAAACCAGAAGGGTGTTGGTAACTTGTTTAGCAACGATCGGCTCTGTTTCTAACTCCGATCAC
This sequence comes from uncultured Flammeovirgaceae bacterium, assembly GCA_937899105.1. Lineage (GTDB taxonomy): Bacteria > Bacteroidota > Bacteroidia > Cytophagales > Cyclobacteriaceae > Fulvivirga. The sequence goes on from CALBPF010000014.1 coordinate 9,360, forward strand.
ATGAACGTGAGCTTAGGGAAAGCCGGCAGAAAGAGATGGTTGGGAAGACGACCTAGAACAAGAGGTGTCGCTATGAACCCTGTTGATCACCCGATGGGTGGTGGTGAAGGAAAATCTTCCGGAGGACACCCGAGATCACGTACTGGTCTTTTGGCTAAAGGAAAGAAGACCAGAGCTCCTAAGAAATATTCTAATAATCTAATCATAAGTAGAGGTAAGAAATAATGGCTAGATCACTAAAAAAAGGACCTTATATTGATTTCAGGCTTGAAAAAAAGGTCGATGCCATGAATGAATCAGGGAAAAAGTCCGTAATCAAAACCTGGTCGAGAAGATCAATGATTTCCCCTGATTTTGTTGGACATACATTCGCAGTACACAACGGGAATAAGTTTATACCTGTCTATGTGACAGAAAACATGGTGGGACATAAGCTAGGAGAATTTTCTCCTACCAGAAACTTCCGTGGACACGTAGGTAAAAAAGATAAAGGCAGACGATAATCATGGAAGCAGTAGCTAAACTTAACAATGTACCTACCTCACCAAGAAAGATGAGGATGGTTGCTGACTTGATCAGAGGCGAGAAAGTCAATAGGGCTTTGAATATTTTAAAGTTTGAGCCTAAAGAAGGCGCCGCTCGTCTGGAGAAGCTTTTACTATCTGCTATCTCTAATTGGCAGCAAAAAAACGAAGACGTAGATCTGGAGGACGCTGACCTTTTCGTTAAGGAGATCAGAGTTGACGGTGGTCGTATTCTAAAAAGATTGAGACCCGCTCCACAGGGACGTGCACACAGAATAAGAAAAAGATCAAATCATGTTACGCTAGTTCTTGACAGCGGTGCGCCATTTGAAGAGGTAGTAGAAACTGAAGATAATAAAGAAGACAAATAATGGGACAGAAAGTAAACCCAATAGCATTTAGACTTGGTATCGTAAGAGGATGGGATTCCGCTTGGTATGGTGGGAATAATTTCTCTGATAAATTGGTTGAAGATCATAAAATCAGGAAATACGTTCAGGCTCGTATACCAAAAGGTGGTATTTCTAAGGTGGTAATCGAACGCACCTTAAAAAGGATAACACTAACTGTCCATACAGCTCGTCCGGGTGTAGTTATAGGAAAAGGTGGTGCCGAAGTAGATAAGATCAAGGAAGAGTTAAAAAAGCTTACCGGAAAGGATGTTCAGATTAACATTTTTGAGATCAAACGTCCGGAATTGGATGCTAAACTTGTAGGGGAGTCAGTGGCTCAGCAACTTCAGGCGAGAATTTCTTACCGAAGAGCTATGAAGCAAGCTATAGCCTCTGCAATGCGAGTAGGAGCGGAAGGTATAAAAATTAAGGTAGGTGGCCGCCTAGGTGGAGCAGAAATGGCAAGAACAGAACAGTATAAGGACGGTAGAATCCCTTTGCATACGTTGAGAGCAGATATCGACTATGCGATTAGTGAAGCTAATACTGTTTATGGTAAAATAGGTATCAAGGTTTGGATCTTCAAAGGCGAGGTTTACGGTAAGCGTGATCTTTCTCCTAACATCGGTCAGGGAAGTAAATCTCCTGGCGGTGGTGGACCAAGAGGCGGAAGAAAGCGTCCTGATGCAGGCGGAGCCAAAAGACGAAGATCAAATTAATTAAGGGTAATAAAGCATTTGAATAATGTTACAGCCAAAAAGAGTAAAGTTTAGAAAAAAGCAAAAAGGACGTATAAAAGGTATTGCTCAGAGAGGCCATACTATTTCCTTTGGCGCTTTCGGTATAAAAGCCCTTGAGCCGGGTTGGATTACTTCACGTCAGATCGAGGCGGCAAGGATCGCTATGACGAGAGCCATGAAACGGGAAGGTCAGGTTTGGATCCGCATATTTCCTGACAAGCCGGTAACTAAGAAGCCTGCAGAAGTCAGAATGGGTAAAGGTAAAGGAGCACCCGAATATTGGGTGGCTGTTGTAAAACCTGGTACTATTTTATTTGAAGCGGGTGGTGTTAAAATGGAGTTGGCTAAAGAAGCCCTTCGTCTTGCACAACAAAAACTTCCTATCAAAACGAAATTTGTAGTACGTAGAGATTACGTTGAAGAGTAGACAAATGAAGAATTCAGAAATCAGAGCATTGAGTTTAGAAGAACTACAGCAGAAGCTCGCTGGTGAAAAAGAGGCTTACCAAAAGCTTACTTTCGCTCACGCTATTTCTCCGGTAGAGAACCCAATGAAAATTAAGGAAATGCGTAAACTCATTGCGCGCTTAAATACGGAATTGCGAGCTAAACAACTTGCTAAATAGTATATCATGGAAGCGAGAAAATTAAGAAAAGAAAGAATCGGCCAGGTGACTAGTAACAAAATGGAGAAATCCATTACAGTTGCAGTACAGCGTAAGGAGAAGCATCCGATCTATGGAAAATTCGTAAACAAGACCACAAAATTTACGGCTCACGATGAGAAAAACGAATGTGGAATTGGTGATACGGTTAGGATAATGGAGACAAGACCTTTGAGTAAGCAAAAACGCTGGAGGTTAGTGGAAATCGTAGAAAAAGCGAAATAAATGGTACAACAGGAGTCAAGATTGGGAGTAGCCGATAACAGCGGGGCAAAAGAGGTTCTTTGCATCCGTGTTCTGGGTGGTACTGGTAAAAAGTACGCTTCCGTGGGAGATAAGATCATAGTATCTGTAAAAACAGCTATGTCTTCAAGTAGTCTTAAGAAAGGTACCGTTTCGAGAGCAGTTGTAGTTCGAACTAAAAAAGAAGTTAGGCGTAAGGATGGCTCTTACATTAGATTCGAGGATAATGCTGCGGTTTTGCTTACCGCAAATGATGAGCCAAGAGGAACAAGAATTTTCGGGCCTGTAGCTCGTGAGTTGCGTGAGAAGCAATTTATGAAAATTGTATCACTAGCGCCTGAGGTAATATAATTATGGCAAATAAGAAATTACACCTTAAAAAAGGTGACACAGTAAAAGTGATTGCTGGTAACAGTAAAGGTAAAACAGGTAAAGTTCTTGAGGTGATAACCGCTAAAGACAGAGCTATTATAGAAGGTGTGAATGTCGTTACAAAACACGTGAAACCCTCTGCTGAAAAACCTGAGGGGGGAATTGAAAAGACGGAAGCTTCCGTTCATATCAGTAACCTTATGGTAGTCGATCCTTCGAATGGTGAAGCTACACGAATTGGTCGTAAGTTGAACGACAAGAACAAGTTGCAAAGGTATTCTAAGAAAACTGGAGAATTCATTTAAGATGGCATCACCAAGATTAAAAGATAAGTATACGAAGGAGATAGTACCGGCTTTGAAAGACAAGTTCCAGTACTCTTCTGTAATGCAAGTACCAAAAATCGAAAAGATATGCCTTAACAAGGGTATCGGCGCCGCTGTGGCGGATAAGAAATTAGTAGATACAGGAGTGGAAGAGTTGACCATGATTACTGGTCAGAAAGCTGTTCCTACTTTATCAAAGAAGTCCATCTCCAACTTCAAATTGCGTGATGGCATGCCTATTGGCGCAAAAGTTACGCTTAGAGGTGAAAAGATGTATGAATTCATGGATAGACTAATGACCGTTGCTCTTCCGAGAGTACGAGACTTTAGAGGTATCAGTGATAAAGGTTTTGACGGTCGTGGAAACTACACACTTGGTGTTAAGGAGCAGATCATTTTTCCTGAGATCAGCATTGATAAAGTAAACCGAATCAATGGTATGGATATTACATTTGTGACATCTGCAAAGACTGACGAAGAGAGTTATGAATTGCTAAAGGCATTTGGAATGCCATTTACTAGCAAAAATTAATACATATTATGGCAAGAAAAGCTGTTATAGCAAGAGAACGAAAAAGAGAGAAATTAGTGGCTCGTTATGCTGCCAAAAGGCGGGCTTTAAAAGAAGCTGGCGACTACGAGGGTCTCGATAAATTACCAAGAAATTCTTCGCCTGTAAGGTTGCACAACAGATGTAAGCTTACGGGAAGGCCGAAAGGTTATATGAGGAAGTTTGGCATCTCCAGGGTAACCTTCAGAGAAATGGCTTCTGACGGTAAGATCCCGGGTGTTACGAAGGCGAGCTGGTAAAAGTTCAATTTTAATTTTGATCGAATAAATAGTTATGTATCTTTGCAGGCCGTTTTGACGGCGGGCAATTTTACTTTAGAGAATAAAACAAATGACTGATCCAATTGCTGATTATCTTACGAGGTTAAGAAACGCGATGAAAGCTAAACATCGCGTACTTGATATACCTGCTTCTAACGTGAAAAAGGAGATAACTAAAGTATTGCATGAGAAGGGTTATATTTTGAACTACAAATTTGAGGATACTAAGAATCATCAAGGTAACATCAAAATTGCACTCAAGTATGATCCTGAGACCAAAAAACCTGCTATTTACCACTTAGAAAGAGTAAGTAAGCCGGGTTTAAGAAAATATTCTCCCGCAGACTCTCTTCCTCGTGTTCTAAATGGAATGGGGGTTGCTATTCTATCTACTTCAAAAGGTGTGATAACTGATAAAGAAGCAAGAGATATGAATGTAGGGGGTGAAGTTTTGTGCTACGTTTATTAATTAATTATAATGTCACGAATAGGGAAAAAACCAATCAAACTTGTCGACGGTATTAGCTATAACTTTGATCAGAATACTGGCCAAGTTACAGTTAAGGGGCCAAAAGGTGAGTTAAAACAACAGCTAGACCCTGCTTTCAAATTGGTTGAAAACGAAGGCGAATTGACTCTTGAACGACCTACCGAACAGAAGAGGCATAAAGCGCTCCACGGGTTGTACCGTTCATTGATCAATAATATGATTACAGGTGTGACCGAAGGCTTCAAAAAAGAATTGGAACTGGTAGGTGTAGGATATAAAGCTACCGCTCAAAATAATGTTTTGGAATTGAGTTTAGGATACTCACATAATATTTGGTTATCCATACCTTCTGAGCTAAAGGTTTCAGCCCAAACTGAGAAGGGAAAGAATCCTACAGTGACACTTGAAGGTTCGGACAAGCAACTTTTGGGTCAGGTTACTGCAAAAATCCGCTCATTGAGAAAAGTTGAGCCTTACAAAGGAAAAGGTATTCGTTTTGTAGGTGAGCAAATTAGACGTAAAGCTGGTAAGCAAGCTGCTAAATAAGTAAGACATGGCATTTAATAAATACGCAAGAAGACTCCGATTAAAAAAGGGCATACGCAACAAGATCGAGGGCACTACGGATAAGCCGCGCTTATCGGTATTCAAAAGCAACAAAGCGATCTATGCTCAGATCATCGATGATTCTAAAGGCCATACGGTAATGGCTGCTTCATCTTCAGAACTTGGTGGCGAAGGTGGTGTTACCGTTGAGGTATCTAAAGAAGTAGGAAAAAAGCTCGCTGAGAAGGCAGTAGCGGGTGGAGTTGAAAGAATTGTCTTTGACAGAAACGGGAATATATACCACGGAAAAATAAAGGCTTTGGCGGAAGGCGCCAGAGAGGGAGGTTTAAAATTTTAAGACATGTCTCAAAGTAACATAAGATCAGTAAAAGCCAGCGAAATCGACCTTAAGGAAAAGGTTGTTGCCATAAAGCGTGTTGCTAAAGTGGTCAAAGGAGGTAGAAGGTTCAGCTTTTCTGCAATCGTGGTTGTAGGTGATGGCAGTGGCGTTGTTGGCTACGGACTAGGTAAGGCAAATGAAGTTACTGACGCTATAGCAAAAGGTATTGATGACGCTAAAAAAAATCTAGTACAAGTCCCCGTTATTAAAGGTACCGTGCCTCACGAGGCGGTAGGTAAATATGGTGGAGGTTTTGTTCTTCTCAAGCCTGCGTCTCCGGGTACCGGTGTAATAGCAGGAGGTGCGATGCGTGCAGTTTTGGAGAGTGCAGGTGTACATAATGTACTGGCCAAGTCTAAAGGTTCATCCAATCCTCACAATGTTGTTAAAGCTACGTTCGAAGCGTTAACAAATATGCGAGATGCTAATACCATTGCGCAAACCAGGGGTATATCTCTTTCTCAAGTTTTTAACGGATAGAGCACATGGCAAAAGTTAGAATTTCACAAGTAAGAAGTACTATTAAACGACCTGAAAGACAAAAGAGGACAATCAAAGCTCTTGGTTTAGGTCGTATAAACCGAAGCGTAGAAGTGGAATTGACTCCTCAGATCGCAGGTATGATAAACAAGGTAAGTCATTTAGTTGCCGTAACAGAATTATAAGATGAAACTAAATACACTAAAACCCGCTAAGGGTTCTGTAAAAGCTGGCAAGCGAATAGGAAGAGGTCAAGGTTCTGGCCGAGGTGGCACTTCAACAAGAGGTCACAAAGGTGCAAAATCAAGATCTGGTTATTCGCAAAAATTAGGTTTTGAAGGTGGTCAGATGCCACTACAAAGACGAGTGCCCAAGTTTGGTTTCAGAAATCCTAATAGAGTAGAGTATAAGGCAATTAATCTGGCCGCTCTAGAAGGTCTGGTTGCTAAGGCTAAAGCCAAGGCCATCGACATTGAACTTATCGTATCTAATGGGCTCGCTGGTAAAAACGACAGAATTAAGATCCTTGGAAACGGAGAGCTAAAATCAAAGGTTGACGTTACTGCACATGCTTTTTCTGCTTCAGCGGCTAAAGCGATAGAGGCCACCGGAGGAAAAGTTACCCAACTTTAGGAATGAAGAAGTTTATAACCACCATAAAGAACATTTTTTCAATAGAAGATCTCAGGGTTAGGATATTAAATACTATAGGATTCCTTATCGTGTTTAGGCTAGGGTCTTTTATTGTTATTCCAGGTATTGATGCTGAAGCGCTGGGAAATGCAGCTCAAGGTGGTATTTTCGATCTATTAAATACCTTCTTAGGAGGCTCGTTTAGTAGAGCTTCAATCTTTGCATTAGGTATAATGCCTTATATTTCTGCTTCTATTGTAATTCAGCTTTTAACTGTGGCTGTACCTTACTTTCAAAAGCTGCAAAAAGAAGGAGAATCAGGTCGGAAGAGATTAACCCAAATAACTAGGATTTTAACCATTGCTATCACGGCTGCCCAGGGAGGTAGCTATTTAGCTACTACTGTGCCGGCAGAGGCTATCATGTATCCATCGGCGTTTTTCAATATATTTTCAGTTATCATTTTGATCACAGGTACTATGTTCTGCATGTGGTTAGGTGAGCGGATTACTGATAAGGGCATTGGAAACGGTATATCCATGCTGATCATGATTGGTATCATTTCAAGGTTTCCTGCATCGATATGGTATGAGTTTGTCGAGGACAAAGGACTGAACGGTGCGTTGATGTCAGTGTTAGAGATTGTGGCGCTGTTTTTCGTCGTAGTAGCCACAGTAGCGCTTGTCCAAGCTACCAGAAGAATTCCAATACAATACGCTAAACAGGTAATAGGTAACAAACTATACGGTGGAAAGAGAGATTACATCCCATTGAAGGTGAATGCATCAGGTGTGATGCCCATCATTTTTGCACAAGCGTTGATGTTTATTCCTTCGATGATAGCGGGTCTTTGGAGAGACAGTGAAATAGGGGCTTACATAGGATCTACATTTAGCGATCCTTACTCTTGGCAATATAATTTATTATTTGGGCTGCTTATTTTAATCTTTACTTTCTTTTATACGGCTATAACTGTTAACCCTAATGACATAGCCGATAACTTGAAGAGAAATGGAGGATTTATTCCTGGTATTAAACCAGGCAAGCAGACTTCCGAGTTCATAGATCAGATATTAACAAAAATTACTTTACCGGGATCCATATTTCTTGCGTTGATTGCCATTATTCCTGCCTTTGCAGTGCAAGCAGGTGTTAGCGCCAACTTTGCTCAGTTTTATGGAGGTACTTCATTATTGATTATGGTGGGTGTTATTCTGGACACACTTCAGCAAATAGAAAGCTATTTGCTGATGAGACACTACGAAGGAATGATGAAGTCCGGAAAGGTTAAAGGACGTTCTCAAATTGCGGCGGCCTAAAGCCTAATGGTTAAATACAAGACCAGGGAAGAGGTTGAAATAATTAAAGAGAGTGCGCAGATTTTAGGAAAGGCGCATGGAGAAGTGGCTAAACTTATTAAGCCTGGGGTAACAACCCTAGAATTAGATAGAGTAGCTGAAGAGTTCATTAAAGATCACGGAGGCTCGCCTTCGTTCAAGAACTTCAATGGATTTCCTTCATCGCTTTGTATCTCTCTTAATGAAAACGTAGTCCATGGTTTTCCAAGCGACTACGAGTTAAGAGAAGGAGACATTATTTCTGTGGACTGTGGAGTTTTTTATAAGAGCTTCCATAGTGATTCGGCTTATACGTATCCCGTTGGGAAAGTAACGGCCGAAGTCAAGCAGCTACTACAAGTGACAAAAGAGTCGCTTCACAAAGGAATTGAAAAAGCTGTTTTTGGAAATCGAATAGGCGATGTGGCCTATGCCATCCAAAACCATGTAGAATCATTTGGCTTCGGAATAGTTAGAGAGCTAGTAGGCCATGGACTGGGTAGAGATCTACATGAAAGCCCGGAAGTGCCAAATTATGGTAAGCGTGGCAAGGGTCCGGTAATGAAGGAAGGGCTGGTTATCGCTATTGAACCCATGATAAATATGGGAACAAGAAAAGTGGTTCAAGAGGCAGACGGTTGGACAATAAGAACAGCGGATAGACAACCATCGGCGCATTTTGAGCATACGGTGGCAGTATTTAAAGAAGGAACAGAGGTCTTAACGACCCATAAGTTTATAGAAGAAAATATTAAGTTTTAATATGGCTAAGCAGCAGTCAATAGAGCAAGATGGAACAATAACCGAAGCGCTTTCTAACGCTATGTTCAGAGTAGAGTTAGAAAACGGACATGAAGTAATTGCCCATATCTCAGGCAAAATGCGGATGCATTATATTAAAATTTTGCCTGGCGATAAAGTAAAACTTGAAATGTCGCCATATGATTTGACAAAAGGACGAATTGTTTATCGCTATAAATAAAAGATAATGAAAGTTAGAGCGTCAGTTAAGAAACGTAGCGCTGATTGTAAAATAATCAGAAGAAAAGGGAAGGTCTACGTTATCAATAAGAAAAATCCACGATTTAAACAAAGACAAGGCTGATATGGCACGTATAGCAGGAGTAGATATCCCCGATAATAAAAGAGGCGAGATAGCCTTAACTTATATCTTTGGTATAGGTAGAAGCGCTGCCCAAAAGATTTTGACAGAAGCTGAAATCGATTGGAGTAAAAAAGTCAAAGACTGGACGGACGATGAGTCTAACACCATCAGAAGTATCATTAGTGAAAACTTCAAAGTAGAGGGTGTACTTAAGTCTGAAGTTCAGTTAAGTATCAAACGCTTGTTAGATATCGGTTGTTATCGTGGCCTTCGTCACAGAAAAAGCTTGCCTGTAAGAGGTCAGCGTACAAAGAATAACTCAAGAACTCGTAAGGGTAAGAGAAAGACAGTAGCTAACAAGAAGAAAGCTACTAAATAATTTAGTCGTTTAGTAAGGTTAGAAATGGCACAAAAGAGAAAAGATAAGGCAAAGAAAAGAGTCGTTAATGTCGAGGCTATTGGCCAGGTTCACATAAAGGCTTCGTTTAATAATATCATCATTTCGATGACAAACACCACAGGTCAGGTTATTTCTTGGGCGTCTGCTGGTAAAATGGGTTTTAAAGGCTCTAAAAAGAATACACCATATGCGGCGCAAATGGCAGCACAAGATTGTGCTCAAAAAGCTTATGATCTTGGATTGAGAAAGGTAGAAGTGTTTGTGAAAGGGCCTGGCGCCGGTAGAGAATCTGCTATCAGGACAATCCAGAATACAGGAATCGAGGTAACGACGATCAAAGACGTTACACCTCTACCTCACAATGGCTGTCGTCCTCCAAAACGTAGAAGAGTATAATCACTAAGAGAAAAGCATTAAATAATGGCAAGATATAGAGGTCCTAAGACCAAGATCGCTAGAAGGTTTAACGAACCTATCTTCGGCGCTAGTAAAGCGCTTCAAAAGAAAAGCTACCCTCCTGGGCAACATGGTAGAAACAGGAGAAGAAAGCAATCTGAATATGCTATTCAACTAGGAGAAAAACAAAAGGCTAAGTACACCTATGGCGTTCTTGAAAAGCAGTTTGCTAACTTATTTGACAAGGCATCACGCAAATCAGGTATCACTGGTGAGATACTCTTACAGTTGCTCGAGTCAAGATTGGACAACATCATTTTTAGATTAGGAATAGCTCCAACAAGAAGAGCGGCAAGGCAGTTGGTTCTTCATAAGCACATTACGGTGAATGGCGACATTGTCAATATTCCATCCTTTAGTGTAAGGGTAGGTGATATAATTGCTGTAAGAGAGAGATCCAAGTCGCTTGAAGTGGTCACAGATAGCTTAGCATCAAATATTCAGAACCGATTTCCATGGTTGGAGTGGGATGGTTCAGAATTGAGCGGTAAAGTTGTAGCGATACCACAGCGGGATGAAATTCCTGAAAATATCAACGAACAGTTGATTGTCGAACTTTACTCTAAATAGATCTAAATAATAATCAAAGCCTTGAACATAATTTAAGGCTCAAACTTTAAAAGCTGAAACTACTATGTCGATTTTAGCATTTCAAATGCCAGACAAGGTCGCAATGGAAAAAGCGGATGATTTCCGTGGCCTTTTTACGTTTAAACCCCTTGAAAAAGGATATGGTGTAACTATAGGAAATGCCTTAAGAAGAATTTTACTTTCTTCATTAGAAGGTTATGCTATCACAGGGATAAAGGTGCCTGGTGTACTCCATGAATTTTCTACCATCGAAGGTGTGGTTGAAGATGTATCTGAAATCATATTGAACCTAAAAATGGTAAGGTTCAAAAAGATAGGCGAATCTTTTGATAATAAGATTACTGTTTCAATCAAAAATCAAAAAGAGTTCAAGGCTGGTGATATTATCGGAGCTACTTCAGCTTTCGAAATATTGAATCCTGATTTGGTTATCTGCAATCTCGATGAATCTGTCGAGATGGAGATTGAATTAAGCGTCGAAAAAGGACGTGGTTATTTGCCTGCGGAGGAAAATAAGCCTGCAGAGCAGGTTTTCGGATTTATCCCTATTGATGCGATTTTTACGCCAATCAAGAATGTAAAATACAGTATTGAGAATACAAGGGTTGAGCAAAAAACAGATTACGAACAATTAATTATTGATATTGAAACTGACGGGTCTATTCACCCAGAGAAAGCTCTAGAAGGCGCCGCTCATATTTTGATTCAACACTTCATGTTGTTCTCTGATAAATCGATAGAGTTAGAGACCGACAAAGGTGGAGAGATCGAGCAAGTAGATGAAGAAATGCTGCATATGCGTAAGCTGTTAAAAACTTCTTTGAACGACCTCGATCTTTCAGTTAGAGCATATAACTGCTTGAAAGCTGCCGATGTTAAAACATTGGGAGATTTAGTGAGACTTGAAATTTCTGATATGATGAAGTTCAGAAACTTTGGAAAGAAGTCTTTAGCGGAATTAGAGCAATTAGTACAAGACAAAAGTTTGACTTTCGGTATGGACTTATCGAAGTACAAACTTGATGAGGAATAAGCAAGATGAGACACGGTAAGAAATTCAATCACCTGGGAAGAACGGCCCCCCACAGAAAGTCAATGCTTTCTAATATGGCTACTTCCCTGATTATAAATAAGAGGATTACAACTACTGTAGCTAAGGCCAAAGCCTTAAGGAAATACGTTGAGCCTATATTAACAAAAGCTAAAGACGATACTACTCACGCCAGACGTGTAGTGTTCTCTTACTTAAATGACAAAGATTCTGTAAAGACATTATTTGATGAGGTAGCCGGTAAAATTGCTGATCGCCCCGGAGGTTATACCAGAATTCTTAAAACAGGCAATAGGCTGGGAGATAATGCGGATATGTGCATAATCGAATTGGTCGATTACAATGAACTTCTATTAGGTGATGCTCCTAAGAAGTCTAAGACGAGAAGAAGTAGAAGAGGTAAAGGTGGATCGTCTAAGTCAGAAGAAGCAAAAGCCGCTCCTGTGGTAGAGGAAGGTCCTGTGGAAGATGTAGCTGAAGTGAGTGAAGAGGTAGCGGTCGAAGAGGAAGTAACGCCGGAGGTTGTTTCTGATGAAACTTTAGCAGAAGCTGAGGCAGAGGTTGTGGCATCATCAGAGGATGTAGTGGCTGAAGAAGAAGTAGCTATACCAGAGGAAGCTCCCGCGGAAGATGTTGAAGCAAAGGCTGAAGCGGATTCTAAAGAGGAAAAAGATACAGAAGAAGATGATAAGGATGCTGAGAAATAAAAACGAAGGTTTCCTATAAAATTGAAGGGATTAGATTTTTATCTGATCCCTTTTTTTATTTTTGCTGCATTCTAAATTCCAAACCACCACATATGAAATTACTAGCCAGGGAGCCTGCTTACTTACTGTTAGAAGATGGAACACTTTTAGAAGGCACGGCGATAGGCAAAAAAGGTACTAGCGGTGGTGAAATATGCTTTAATACGGGCATGACAGGCTATCAGGAGATCTATACCGATCCCTCCTACACCGGTCAAATCATTGTAAACACCACCTCCCATATAGGAAATTACGGCACGCTGGGCCTAGAACAGGAATCTGAACGCCCTACTATTAGCGGAATAGTTGTAAATGAGTATGCTCAGCTGCACAGTCGTGAAACCGCGGATGCCAGCCTGCAGGACTATCTAGAAAAACATAATGTGGTAGGTATTGCCGACCTGGATACAAGAATGCTGGTGAGGCACATAAGAAGCAAGGGGGCTATGAACGCTATAATATCTTCTGAACTTACACAGGATGATTTAAAGTCGGAGCTTGATAAAGTTCCTTCTATGGAAGGTCTTGAACTATCCTCTAAAGTCTGCGCTACTACTCCGTATTTCATAGGAGAAGAGAGTAGTGATGTTAAAGTGGCAGTTTTAGATCTGGGAATCAAATCCAGCATTTTAAAGAACCTCAGTTCAAGAGGAGCCTATTGCAAGGTATTCCCTGCAAAAACGAGTTTTTCAGAAATGCAATCCTGGTCGCCTGATGGATATTTCATATCTAACGGCCCGGGCGACCCTGCAGTTATGGATTACGCAGTTGAAACAGTTAAACAAATACTGGAAGCCGACTTACCCTTATTTGGGATATGCCTCGGGCATCAGATCATAGCTAGGGCATGTGGCGTCTCAACGTATAAGATGCACCAAGGGCATAGGGGACTCAATCATCCTGTTAAAAATTTAGAAACAGGCCTTAGCGAAATTACCTCTCAAAATCACGGGTTTGTAGTTTCCGAAGAAGAGGCTAACAAATCTGATGAAGTAGAAGTTACCCACCTTCACCTAAATGATAATACTATAGCTGGTCTGAAAATAAAAAATAAGAAAGCTTTTGCGGTACAGTACCACCCCGAATCTTCACCAGGCCCGCACGATTCACGATACCTATTTGATCAATTTATTCAACTAATAAAAGACAATAAATAATATGAGTTTAATAGAAAGTGTTTATGCACGGCAAATCCTTGATTCAAGAGGTAACCCCACGGTTGAAGTAGATATTGTTACTGAGAATGGTGTTCTGGGAAGGGCAGCTGTTCCTTCCGGCGCGTCAACGGGTAAACATGAGGCCGTAGAGTTAAGAGACGGTGATAAGAACCGGTTCATGGGCAAGGGAGTACTGCTGGCGGTAGAGAATGTAAACTCCATCATCGCTGAAGAGCTGGTAGGGTTTTCAGTATACGACCAAAACCTTCTTGACAAGATCATGTTGGAAGTAGATGGTACCGAAAATAAAGGAAAACTTGGCGCCAATGCCATTTTAGGCGCCTCTTTAGCAATAGCAAAGGCTGCAGCTCAGGAATCAGGTCAGTCGCTTTTCAGATACATCGGAGGTGTTAATGCCAACACACTTCCCGTACCAATGATGAATATTCTCAATGGTGGCAGCCATGCAGATAATGCTATAGATTTTCAGGAGTTTATGGTTATGCCAGTGGGTGCAGATACCTTCAGTGAATCGCTTAGGATGGGTACGGAAGTATTCCACCATCTTAAAAAAGTGCTTAGTGAAAAAGGTTTCTCAACTAACGTGGGAGATGAAGGAGGGTTTGCCCCTAATATTCAATCTAATGAAGAAGCGATTGAAATCGTCCTTCAGGCCATAGAAAAAGCCGGATATAAACCAGGCGATGATATTTTTATTGCAATGGATGCCGCCTCTTCAGAGTTTTATGATGCTAAAGAAAAGCTTTATCATTTTTCTTCTACAGGTAAGAAGATATCTTCTGACGAGATGGTGGATTACTGGGCTACCTGGGTAGATAAGTATCCAATCATTTCCATAGAAGATGGCATGGAAGAAGACGATTGGGCCGGATGGAAATCTTTAACGGAGCGGATCGGAAGTAAAACCCAACTTGTAGGGGATGACCTTTTTGTAACTAACGTGAAAAGGCTTGGCGATGGAATAGCACAGGGAGTGGCCAATTCCATTTTGATAAAAGTGAATCAGATAGGCTCGCTCACGGAAACTATCGATGCCGTTAACCTGGCTACACGAAACTCGTATAAGAGCGTGATGTCCCATAGATCCGGAGAGACAGAGGATAACACCATTGCCGATTTGGCCGTGGCGCTGAATACCGGTCAAATAAAGACAGGTTCAGCCTCACGTTCGGACAGGATGGCGAAGTACAATCAGCTGATAAGAATAGAAGAGGAGTTAGGCGAAACCGCCTATTTCCCAGGACGTAACATGTAAAATAAAAAGTAGTAGAGGATGCTACTTCCTCTACTACTTTTCTCCACTAATCGCGATGTCGGTTAATAATGCTGGTAACTGATTACCCATTTTTTCGTATCTTCCCTTAAGATTTTTTAAACTGCGCTTATGAGGCTGCCTAAGTATACCAAAAATTTCTACTTCATTTTTACAGCTTTATTCCTCATTTGGATGTTGTTCGTTGATGCAAACGACTTTGTCACACAATATAAGCTCAATCAACAACGTAAGAACTTAGAGGATGAAAAAGCCTATTATCAAGATAAAATAGCTGAGGTGCGAAATGAGCGTGAGGAACTGCTGAGTAATGACAAGTTGCTGGAGAAGTTTGCACGTGAGAAGTACCTAATGAAAAAACCTGGTGAGGATTTATTTATCGTTGTAAAAGAAAATGAATAAGGTATTTATCATATCGCTTTGCTGTCTTATAGGATCAGCTTCCATTGCGCAGAATAACAATGTTATTGATGAAAGATCTTCCGTAAGAGATAGAATATTCTTTGGGGGTAACCTTGGCTTTTCTTTTGGCGACATCACATTTATTGAAGTTGCACCGCTGGTAGGCTACAGAATCACCGACAAACTTTCCGGGGGGCTTCAGGTACAATATCGCTATAGAAATGACAAACGCTTTACTCCGGATCTTGACGCTACGGATTATGGGGCAAACCTTTTTGCGCGGTACAATCTACCCGCTCCGTTTTTCTTGCAGGCCGAGTACGAATACCTGAATTTTGAATTCTTTGATAGCCAGCTAGATACAGAACGTGATAGCTTTTCAAGTGTATTTGTTGGTGGTGGCATGGCTCAACCGTTAGGGAAGCGGGCGTTTTTCACAATAACTGTACTTTATAACTTAAGTTATGACGACAACGAAGCGCCCAGACCGTACGATAATCCATTAGTGGTAAGAGTAGGTATAAACGCTGGGTTCTAACCCAATTTCACTCCTAGTTTCTTCTCAATTTCCATCAAGTCGCTAACCACGTTTGTGTTTAGTGGTATTCCACTTTTTCTACGTACTGCTTCCATTTCTCGTTCAGGGTCTCCGGGGATAAGTACCCTTTGCTGCTCATCTATAGGGGCGGTACTTCGAAAACGTGCTATCCAATTGTCCATATGATTTTTGAATTCGTCGGCAGGCCTGAAAGCATCTATCCTCATAGCCCCTAAAAAATGCCCTAATCCTTCGCCGACTGGATCTTCCGGCAGTGGAAGAAAGCTGACGAAGGGCGGAGCCCATGGCCCATAATTAGCTCCTGAAAATACCGCAGAAAAGATATCTACGATTGAACCCAACGCATAGCCTTTATGACTGCCATGTGTTCTGTCGCCACCAAGTGGCAATAAGGCCCCACCTTTTTTTAACTCGTTAGGGTCAACGGATTTATTTCCTTCCTGAGTCTGAACCCAGCCTTCCGGAGCTTCTGCCCCAGTTCTCTGTAATATTTCCAACTTACCATTTGCCGCGGTGGTTGTAGCTAAATCGGCTACAAATGGAGGCTGGTCGTGGGTAGGAATGGCTACGGCTATGGGATTGGTGCCCAGCATACGTTCTGTAGCGAATGTAGGCGCTACCAGTGGGCTGGCGTTGGTCATAGCTATACCTACCATCTCTTGCTCTACAGCCATAAGTGTATGGTATCCCGCTATCCCAAAATGATTTGAATTTTTTACACTTACCCAACCGGAGCCTACTTTTTTTGCTTTTTCTATCGCTATTTCCATGGCCCTTGGGGCTACCACTAAGCCAAGGCCTGCGTCACCGTCAACCACTGCCGTACTGAGAGTTTCATGCACAATTTTAATATCAGGTGCCGGGTTAATTCTTCCCGCCTCCCATAACCTTACATACCCGCTAAGGCGTGCAACACCGTGGGAATCGATACCCCTCAGATCGGCGCTTATCAAAACATCAGTAGCGAGATCGGCATGTGATGGACTGCAGCCCATCGCCAGAAAAGTGTTTCTGGTAAACTCCCTTAGCTCAGAATCTTTAAATGTCGTTTTCATGCGCTTGCGAAATTAGTCAAGTCCTGCGCCATCTACAATTTGCGCCAGCGCCCCCTCTTTCAAAGCGTACTTAGACACTCTGATGTGTTGAAATGGAATTCGCTTCAATAAAAGATCAACGAGGCAAGAAGCCACTACGATCATATCGACACGCATTTCAATCATGCCGGGCATGGCTAGCCTTCCTGCACGATCTTTAGTAAGGAGTTGTTCATGGATGCTGCGGTAGGCGGATATGGTCAATGGAGTCTCCGTTTGTTCTTCAGTAATTACTAAGCCCGTTAACTGGCAGTAAATGGCGCTTAAGGTATCAAACGTTCCTGAAGAGCCGATCAGTGTGGTTGGCTTGAACCGTTCCGAAGCATTAAATAGCGTATTTAACATATCTCCGAGATAATCCTCAAGGGCGCCGACCTCGGTTTCTAAAATAGGATCGTGCTTATGAAACAGATCCATTAAACGCTGAGCGCCTATTTCGAAACTTCCTTTCCATAAAATATCGGTCCCTGTGGCTATGATAAACTCGACGCTGCCCCCGCCGATATCTATGGTGAGAACGGGCTCCGTTCCAACGTCAATCGCGCTGAAAACACCTCGGTAAATAAGTTCGGCCTCCTTGCCTCCATCAATTATGCTTAGATCAATGTTTGTTTCCTTAAGGATTTGCCGCTTTAGCTGTAAGCCGTTTGATGCATTTCTAAATGCACTCGTTGCGAAAGCATATACCTCATGAACGTGGAGCTCATCTATCTTAATTTTGAAATGCTGCAAAGCGCCAATTGCTCTTTGTGCAGCTTCGCCTGTTATCTTTTTGTTATTAATTCCTCCCTCGCCAATTTTAACTACCCTCTTTTCCTGGTGCAGTACAATAGGATCCGTACCGTGCAGCTTCACAATTAAAAGGTGAAAAGTATTGGTTCCACAGTCAATTATGGTGATTCTCCTCATTGCAGATACTTTTTGCAAGTATACTACAACTTTAAGAATGTTTGTCAGACTTACATACGTACTGATATATATCTTTTAAATATGATAAAATAGTTTTTTTGATGTATTTAAAGTAATTATTACATTCGTTTATTAATATTATAAATGATGCGAAAGCGCTGCTACTTACCTCTATTTCTTTTCTTTGTTGCTAATCATATTTGCGTTTCCCAGGTTTCCGTAGACCTGCTCACGGGCGCCCCGCGTGTTTCTATTCCCATTTACAATTTAAGGTCCAACGACCTGCAGCTGCCTGTTGTCTTGGGGTACAACCCCGGTGCAGTTCGAAATGACAATAGTGAGAGCTGGGTAGGAATGGGTTGGTCCTTAAATCCCGGGGGATTCATAGGAAGGGAAGTAAAAGATATTCCTGATGATATTGATTTGAGTACGCATAAAGGATGGCTTAGTGGAACTGTGGCTTCAGATGTAGCAGCATTTACCCCTACCGCTGATACTAACCTGGCTCAGTGCAGCGATGAACTCAATGACTACCAAAACCTTTTGGGCTTCTATGATAATGGTGGAGTGATGAAAGATTTAGAGCCTGATGTTTATTATTTCAACTTCGCCGGATACAGCGGTCAGTTTGTATTTGATAACAATAAATCGATCAAGACCATACCTTATATGGACCTTAAAATTACCCCGGTGTTTTCCGGTTCCAGTATTTCGAGCTTTGAGGTCACCACACCTAACGGAATTATCTATGAATTCTCAGACCGACAGCAACTTAGAAAATCTACGAGTAAGGATTTGGGGTCGCCATTACTTTTTCAACGCGAGCACAGAGTATATAGCGATACCCTGACGTATGTAACAGATTGGTATCTGAGTAAGATTACCTCATTCACTGGTGCCTTTATTAACTTTAGCTACATCTCTAGCAAAGAGAATGAGACTTCAGCAGAACGCAAGGTTACTATTTATTCTGATGAAGACGAGTCGTATGTCACTTCTACCGTTCATACTACTAATTTGTATAGTTGGTCCAAAGTAATTAAGTCCATCACCAGCTCGTCAGGAGTCCGATTAGCTTTTGAAGCTAACCCAAAACCAGATGAAAGGTACGAGTTAAGAGTTATTAATGTATTTAGAGGTTTCGAATTAGTGCAGTCCCACCTCTTTAATTACATCGAGCCACGTTGTTCTGATAATCAAAATAACGAGTTTCTTATGCTGAAAAGCATAACAAGAACGTACAACTGCCTTAAAGATCCGCCTTATAGCTTCGAATATGGAGGTATATCAACGCAGGGGGGACAGCAAATACCGTTTCCTTGCCTGGATGTTGGCAATTATGATTTCTGGGGTAATCTGAATTCCGCTGTCGGCAATACATCTTCCGAACAGCCGCCTCAGGTATATGTTTATAAAAACCTGCCGGCAGCGCAGCGGTACAGGTTGGCGCCCATACCCGGTAATTCTAACTATCAGCTTATTCCCGGAGCGGATCGTTCACCCTCTACCAGTAACATTGGAATGCTGAGAAAAGTAATATTGCCCGGAGGCGGCTCTACTAGAATCAGCTACGAGCAAAATCAGTATTTTGATGATTATGCCAATACTACCTTAGATGGTAAAGGTTTAAGAGTAGCGGAAACTACCACTAGCGATGAAGGCGATAGCTCTGAACCCATCGTAACCCAGTATGACTATGAGAACAACCTGCAATCTACCGGGTATATTAAGGAGATGCCCAACTTCATTATTCCCCTGCCTTATTATCAGGACCCTAGCGATGTATTGGACCTAAGAACGCTGGCCCAGGTAGATCAGATTGATCCTAACAATGACGACGATGTTTGGCAATACTTAACGGCACGTTCGAGTCAGGATCTTGCAGATAATTCCGGGCAGGTATATTATAAAAAAATCAAAGTCATCAGACCGGGTAAAGGTTACACAGAGCATACTTTTAATTACCCTGTGGTTTATGGAGATGAAAATGTAGGTGGATGGAGTGCGCCGGAGACCCTAATCGCCCGGGATTCAGGTTGCCCTGAATACGGTAAGCTGGGTACCGGCTCATATGAATTCCCGTATGCCACGCCCATTATAAATGACTATGCCCATGGTTCACCGGATGAAGTGCTTTACTATACGGAGTCGGGCTTCTTAAAGCGTAAAGTAAAAAATAACTACGCTTTGCTGTCAATTAATACCAACCCGGATATGGTTAAAGCCCTTAAACTGGAGGCGTTTAGCGGATTCGATGGTACAAATCTCACTGGGTATGTCTTTAGCCATATCTCCTATGACATAGCCACAAATTTTGGCTATTTACCTAATTCAGTTATTACTACTGATTATGATGAATGGAACTCCGGCAGGACAATGACCGATACCTTATCCTTACACTACTATAGCGACCTTAAACTGCACAAAGAAGTGCGGCAGGATGGGAATGGTGTTGATTATGTTACCGAATACGTGTACCCTACCAACTACAATCTGAGTCAGGTTTCAGATACCCATGCTCAGGCCATTGAAAAATTGGTAGACGAGCACCGTGTAGCGGGGCCGGTTGAAATTATTCAGCATAAAGAGGAAGGGGCAAATACACAAACCCTGGGAGCCACCTTACAGACGTATAAAGCATATACCATCGACCAAAGCGCCGTTACCTTGCCGGAAAGCTCTTTGAGCTTAGCCCTAAATGGCGCCGTTACCAACTTTACCACCTCCGCTATTTCAGGAGGGGACTTTCAATACGATAGCCGGTACGTACCACTTGCTACTGTGCATTCTTATCAGGGAAAGGCGACCCCGCTGGCGGTTTACGATCACCGGAAAAGGCAATACCAGGGCACG
The DNA here is from genome assembly GCA_937899105.1 of uncultured Flammeovirgaceae bacterium. Classification (GTDB taxonomy): domain Bacteria; phylum Bacteroidota; class Bacteroidia; order Cytophagales; family Cyclobacteriaceae; genus Fulvivirga. The sequence continues at coordinate 29,956 of CALBPF010000014.1, forward strand.
CTTTTAGGATATAATGACAATGCTGCCGTGGCGTCGGTTCTTAATGGCAGGCCCGGTGAAGTAGCTTTTGAGGATTTCGAAGCCGGCGGTAATAACGATTTTGACTTCACCGGATTTATGCGCTGGGATTCAAGAAGCGGGCAGGTTTGTCTTGCCTATACGTCCGGTGGTATTTCGGCCACAGTAGATTTTTATGATCGGGAGAATTACAGGCTCTCCTTTTGGTTAAAGTCTTCCGCTGCCGGAAACATGACCATAAAACTGTTGTATCCTAATACCACGATTTACAGCCAGTCAAGCCTGACGTATCCAAATACGAATGACGAGTGGCAGTACCTTGAGAAAACGCTTCCCACCGGCTCTTTTACCGGCAGTTCACTTACAGTTGAAATTTTGCCGGGAACCGCAGGCCTGGTATTCGACGATATTATTTTTAAGCCCGAAACTGCTGTGGTAAACACCACCTCATATTCCAGCACGCACTTAAGCCCTACCTCAAATACCGATGATAATGGCAACGCCATTTACTATGAGTATGACGCGTTAGACAGGTTGCTGATGAAAAAAGATGATGCAGGCAACATCCGCGAGTTTTTTGAAGTAGGTTTTGAAAATTTGCCCATAGACATTAACGCTGGTTTTGACGCACCAATAAATGTGGAAATCAATACCATTTCCAAGTTCGAGGCGGTTGACTGTGGCGGCCTTAACTACAGCTATTCCTGGTCTATAGTGGAGTTGGATAACGACGCTGAACCTATACCGGGTACTCAGCTGGATTTCCCTGATCATAGCGCCTTGTTAGAACATACTTTTCCTTCGGTTGGCGAGTATAAAGTGAGCCTGGTGGTAGATGTGGCAGGACAGGGGCAGGCCAGCTCGTACCAGACGGTAACTGCGGACTTTCAGCAGCTGGCCGTTGAGATATGCGCTAATGGACCCATTACCGTCGATCTGTGTAACCCCAATAATGATCAGGTCAGCAGTTGTGGAGTAACCTCCCAACCCAACATGACGATCTTTTCCATATCACAGGTATCAAACACATTGGCGGGAGAAGAGATCACGTATGCCTGGAAAACGCGAAAACTTTCCGAAAACTTCTGGGGTACAGCCGGCACGAATGATATGGTAGCCCTGTGCGGGCGCGAATCATTTTATGTGAAATGTGAAATAGAGGGCAATGACGCGTCTCGAGTGGCAGAATCAGCCCCCATACTTATATCGGTCTATAAATCGGATCCGACTTGTCCGGATGAGGCTCATAACTATTGCAGACAGTTTTAAAATGATGACTATGAAATACTTCTTGATAAGCCTTTTTCTGGTAGTAATGACCGAAAGCTACTCACAGAATGCTGTGCATCTTACAAGCGAGAGGCTCACACTGAACGATCAATCTATAGACATTACTTCTGAAATTATAATTTCGGATACCATACTCGTGTGGGATCAAACTTCAGGAGAGGGCTACCGGCTTGAATTCGATATAACCAACGTGGGCGGAAACTGGAGCAACGTGGACAACAGGGGCAAAAGGACCTATGCGCTGAGTGTCCAGGGCCAGGAGGGCACGGCAGTTTTAAAAGGCGCCAGGAGCAGTGTCCAGCTAAAAATCGCGGTCGGGCAAGATGAATACGTTCTTGCGGTCGATAACATTTCTTACCGGTGATACCCATGAAGCAACTTTATTTCTTTTTGATTTGTTTAAGCCTGTGTTCCGATCTTTTTGGGACGGATATCCTGGGGTCTGACGTCACTTTTAAAAATAGTACTATTCAGTATACGTATGATCAGGGGAATGCCCTCTTTAACACCTCCTGGACAGTCACCGGGGGTACCATCATATCTACCAGCGTTCAAGGCACCCAATATATCGCAAACATCCGCTGGGACCAGGCTGGCTTGCAAACGGTACAATTCAACTTTGTATCACTTGGTGGTATTCCTAAGCCTCAAAAATCAGTACGGGTGCTTGGTAAATACAATGAGGGGGGCGGAGGAAGCTATTGCGACGGCTCGGGAGGGAGAAGAGTTACACTAAGTGAATCCGAACCGG
>CALBPF010000015.1 GCA_937899105.1 uncultured Flammeovirgaceae bacterium
AAGTTAACAACTCAAGTCCGCCTTTTAACTATTCTAATGAATAATGTGGGATAAAATGGGTGCTTCTAGGGTCAGCTGCAGATTCTGCTGGATTGAAATTTGGACATAAAATCCTCAAGATCAATGGTGAAGATGTGGCTCAAATTACTGATGGATGCAGCGGTTATCTGAATGGTTATGGCTTTGATCGACAAGGTAAGGTCGTTGTTGACTATGTCACAGCTACGGGGCAAATTAGATCCACCAAACTAATGAAAGAAGAGTATTAGGGAATTAGAAATACCCGTGACTTCTTAGAATTCTCTAATTGAGTGGCTTGAAGGAGTGGTCTCAATTACAGCTAAACTCGCCAGAATGAATAAGCAGATCAACATTACTGACTTGTACATTTTCGAATTCAATCGTCAAACCTGCGTTAGTACGACTAACAACGAGTTCCCCTTCCTTACTCCTATATCTTTTTTGAGTCTGAAAATGAAGTTTTATAGAAGCAGAATTTTCATCTAGACTCCACTCTTGACTTGTTAATTGATAGGTTCCATCTTCAGGTTCTTTATCAAAAATAACCTCAGATATCAAGAAATCAGGATCATCCTTAGTTTTATACCAAGCCTCTACGATATATCTGGTCTTCGACTGGTAACAAACAACTTCGGTTACCTCAAATCGATTGTCGTTGTATTCAAAAAAATTTGGATTAGGGTCTGTGTCATCCTCTGAGCATCCAATGAATAAAAGTAGACCGGCAGTTATATAAACCCTGAACATAACAAATATCTAATATCAATAAAAGTAAATTTAAAGATTGAATACTTATTTAAAAGCAATAATCTAAAAATAGCGTTCAATATCGTATTGGCTGTCGAAGAGATTTAGTTCTAGCAGAAGTGATAATTCATGTGTTCCAAAATTGCTTTGTACTAGTTCATTCGTTGGTAGTTCGAACGAGTACCCGAATCGAAAGGATCGATTGATCTGAAGTTGTGTGTTTATGCCGATACCATCCAAATTTCTTAAGGTTACACCTGCCCAAATAGTATTGGCAAACAATGCATTTACACTTAAATCCACAGCCGACTGGCTCTCTGTATAGCGCACTAAAAACGAAGGTTTTAGCAGAAAACCGCTTACCGAATTAGATTTAATGATAAACCCTCCGCTGAGGTAATAATGTGGCTCATAGCGTGTACTGCTGGTGACGCCGTCATCTACTTCAACGTTCAATATGCGTGGTACGGATAAACCAACGAAGTAGTTTTCAGTCATGTAAAAAACCCCTGCTCCAAAGTTGGATTTGCTAAAAGAGTCATTATTCAAATCCAATCCTTCATCATCGGCAAAAGCCAGGTTAAGCTCATTATAATCGTACCTGTAATTTATAAAGCCGCCTTGTACACCGAAGGCAAGTGTGCTTTTATTAGAAACGATTTTATATGAGAATGCCGCCTGCCCTTCCATATTATTGTTTACTCCTAGTCGATCATTAACCAAGAGCAATCCGGTACCGAACTGGCTACCAACCGAACTTGTAAGCGAAAGCATATTGGTTAGTGGCGACCCATCAATACCTGCCCATAGCTTGCGTGTAATCAGGTTCGCATTGAAGTTATTATAATAGCCAGCATATGCCGGGTTGATCATAAACTGATTAAAAGAATACAGATTATATAAGGGATCCTGCTGCGCCTGAGCCGCCATAACGGACCCTAGTACCATGAAAATCGATAAGTATGTTTTTCTCATTTTCCTATCTTCTTAGTAAAAAGAATCCATTTTCAACTATTTCTCCCCCATTGAGCTCAACAACGTAATAATAAGTTCCGTCCGGTAGTTCATCACCATCATCAGCATTTCCTACAAACCGGTTATCTACGTTGTTATAGTCAATGGCACTATAAACTTCATCACCCCATCGGCTATATATGAATACCTTATTCGTCTGATAAAATTCAATATTTCTTATTTCCAGAAAATCGTGCTTCCCATTTTGCTGTGTGGTCACCACATTAAAGACTTCTATAGGTGGTATTTCAGAAAGGCCGCTGGCCGTAAGTGTAGTAGTAAAATCTGGCGCTGAAACACTTCTGATAGTAAGGTCCGCAGATTTAGGTCCAGCACTAGTCGGCTGAAAGCCCAACAAAAGTGTCGCCGATGCCGCAGGAGCAATAGGGTCTGGAATTCCACTTAACAGTTCAAAGTCATCGCCTTCCACTAGTATTTCTGTAATTACCAGGGTAACTGTGCCTGAATTTGAGATAACTAACTCTTGTTCGTCCGTGGCACCAACAGGGATATCATCAAAGCTTATGGTACCGCCATTGGCAAAAGGATCACCTGTTTCTCCATCTGTAACTTCAATCTCACTAGCTACAACTGTAACTGTGGCATCAAATACCGGGCTGTCATCATTTCCATCGTTGATTACAATGGGCACGGTTAAATCCCCTACGAAGTCGTTATCAGGTGTTAATTCAGCACCGTTCACCGTATAATTCGTTCCTGAGTTTACAAACAGTATAAACCCCGTCGGGAAATTATTGTCGACATCTGTTACAGTGAAATCATCCAGTTGCAGTGTTACGGGAGTATTCTGACCGGTGGTTATCTGTTGCTGTCCGTTTATCACAGGTGCATCGTTGACCGCGTTAACAGTAATCAAAAAAGTCTCAACCACCACGTCCTGATTATCATCAACTTGTACTGTAATAGTGGCAGTACCACTAGCGTCAGCTTCAGGGGTCACGTTAATGGTTCTTGATCCTCCTGCGCCGCCAAGTTGTATCCCCGCATTTGCCACTAAATTTGTATTATCTGAGCTAGCCGTAATGATCAAATCATCCAAATTGGTTTCTGCATCATTAACTGTGAAAGCTATATCTCCTGTACTCCCGTCTTCATCTATCGACACATCTGAAATAGAACTAATGGTCGGCAAGGAATTGGGCACTGTAATTGTCCCTTCAATTGTGAAATTGAAGGGATTCTCGTCTAAATCGTCATTGACTATACTTATAGTTTCATTAAAAGTACCCACACTGGCTGCACTTAGGATAATGGTAAAGTTAGCGTTTGCCCCATCTGTAGGAGCGACAATAGGTGTGGCAGTAACTGATGAAAAGACGGAGCCTGTTACCGATATGTTTGAAATTGTCAGATCGCCAGAGCCGCTGTTGGCCACAGTAAAAATTTGGGTTATGTCAGTGCCTTGATCGCTTGAGCCAACATTCACAGCGCTTGCTTGTCCATCAAATATTTCTGCGCCGTTATTATCCGGGCCAACGAAAACGGATATTTCGGGCATTGGTGGCGCGGTCACCTCTCCTGTCAGTTGAAAGTCAAAAATACCTTCGTCAGCATCGTTATTATCAAGTTCAAAAGCAACAGTAAACGTACCGATGGTACTTGCATCAAATTCAATATCAATGGTTTCAGAAAGCCCCGGGCTTATGGTAGAAGGTGGTGTAGCCGATATAAAGAATATGCTAAGTGGATCAAAGAAATAAGTATTTAAGTCAAGATCGGCCGTTCCTTGATTTTCAATAGTAATCTGTTGGGTGACATTTGATCCTTGGACTGTACTACCAAAATCCAAGGGAGCAGCCTGGCCATCGATGATTTGGGGGCCCGAAGTATTCGGCCCAATATAAACCACAATTTCAGGTTCCGGTGAAGCGGTTATCGTACCTGTAATGTCAAAATTGAAATTAGCCTCATCAGTATCATCATTGATAATCGTTACTGTTTCTGTAAAAACACCAACAGAACTTCCTGTAAGCAGTATATCAAGCAGTTCGCTGCCACCAGGACCAATCACCAGAGGAAAAGCAATGGCAGAATTAATCATGAATTCAGAGCCGGTAATGGTAATATTCGTAATAGTAAGCGCGCTCCCGCCTTGATTCTCGATGGAAAAAGTTCGGTTTACCCCAGACCCCTGGACTTGTGAACCAAAATCTATGGCCATTATCTGACCATCTAAAATCTCAGGAAATGTGTTATTAGGACCGTCAAAAGCAGCTATCTCAGGCTCTGGGCAGGACAGACCTGCATCATCGATAGTCCAGCTATACGTAGTTGTTATGAAGTTCCGTGCAGTTTCGCCATTGCAATAGAATAGACCTGAAGCCCCGAGTGTTCGGCCGGTTTGAAGTGAAGGTAATGCTGCCCATCCAATTAAAGTTTGATCATAGTTATCAACGGAAAGAGCACTATTAGAAAGCGTCGCCGAAAAGTTCGTTACATTACCGACATCCCAAGCGCCAAGATCCTGATCGAAAGCACTTGCAAAGCTAAACGTACTCACCAAATTGGTTACGTTACTCACATTCCAGCCACCAATATCCTGATTAAAAGCTCCTGCAAAATTAAACATACGTTCCAGGTTGGTAACACTTCCCACGTTCCAGCCGCTTATGTCCTGATTGAATGGAGTGAAAGCAAACATAGAGGCCATAGTAGTTACGTTACTCACATTCCATGAACCGATGGGCTGATCAAAGTCGGCAGCACTGCGAAACATATTGAACATAGTGGTTACACTACTTACATTCCAGTTGCCAATTGCTCCATTAAACACAAAGGCATCTTCGAACATCGATCTCATATTGGTAACCAAGCTCACGTTCCAGCTATTCAGATCCTGGTTGAATGAAGCCGCATTGGCGAACATAGCTCTCATATTAATTACGTTGCCAACATTCCAGGAATTCAAAGGTTGATTAAAATCAAAAGCCGAACTAAACATTTCCTGCATGGTAGTAACATCACTCACATCCCAGGCATCAATATTTTGATTGAAATCTGTTGCTGCAAAAGTTCTGAACATGTTGGTTACGTTAGATACATTCCAGCCACCAATAGGTTGGTTGAAAACGAGGGCAAAGTCAAACATTTGACTCATAGTAGTCAAACTACTTACATTCCACCCGCTGATATTCTGATTAAAGACACTGGCCACGCGAAACATCAAGTCCATTTCAGTTACATTGCTTACATTCCAGGAAGTGATATCCCCATTAAAAGCATTGGCATTTTGGAACATACTAGACATATCTGTTACCGAGCTCACATCCCAGGTATTCAAGGATTGATTAAAACTTGTGGCTTGCAGAAACAAAGCGGTCATATCAGTGACATTACCGACGTTCCACGAACTAATATTCTGATTAAAGGCAGTGGCACCTTGGAACATCCTTGTCATATCCGTCACTGAAGATACATTCCAACTATTTAGTGGTTGGTTAAAGCTGAAAGCGCCTCTGAACAGAGCAGTCATATCAGTAACGTTACCTACATCCCAGGAATTGATATCCTGATTTAAGGAGGTCGCTCCTCTGAACATTTCTGTCATATCTGTTACATTGGAAAGATCTGGTACGTCAACAGCATTAATTGATAAATTAGTGCATCCTTGAAAGGCCGAATTCATGGAGGTCCAAGGGTTATCTCCCCATTGTTCAATAGTTTGAATTCGGTTTCTGTTTGATCCGCTACCGTTAAAGAATATTCTCGGGAAAGTACTGGAAATGGATACGGTATAAGTACCGGCTGTAGCATAGGTATGAGAAATATTACCGGTAACACCTACATCGGTAGACGCATCTCCCCAATCCACATCATAATTATAACCTCCGCCAGTCGTAGGGATGGTTATCTGATCGCCATTGTTAAGAATTTCCCAGGTGGTTACGAAGGGTGCGGGGCATGACAGGGCGTCCCCTGTGATATTCCATCCAAATGTAAAGATCAGATCATTTCTTGCCGTTTCACCCAGACAATAAATCAAACCAACGGCTCCAAGGTTAACTCCCGTTTGCAAAGCTCCAAGAGATTCCCATCCGATAAGTGTTTGATCATAATTATCCGTGGACAGTGCCGTAAAACTTAACATGCTACCCATGTCACTGACATTGCTAACATTCCAAGTATTTAAGGGCTGATTATAAGAAGTCGCTTCTTCAAATAGTCCTGACATATTAGTGACATTACTAACGTCCCAAGAGTTGATATCATCATTCAATGCACTGGCCTCTTCGAACATTTGACCCATGTCAGTAACCAGTGAAAGATCTGGCGTATCTGTAGCGTTTATTCTTAGGTTCTCACACCCACTAAAAGCTTTTACCATAGACGTCCATGCTATATCACCCCATTGTTCTACGGTTAATATCTTCTCAAAATCAGTATCATCACCAAAAAAGCCAGCGCCATTGAAATATATCCTTGGAAATGCCCCGGAAATAGAAACCATATACGTTCCCGGAGTAGTATAGGTATGTGTAATATTACCAATCACATTTGTATCCACATTACCATCGCCCCAGTCTACATCGTAATTATACCCTCCTCCTGTTGTGGGGATCATAATTTGATTGTCATTCGTTTCACCCGGATTGTCCGTTTTCCAGGTGGTAATGAAAGACTGAGCATTGAGGTTATCAGCCAGAATAAAGAAAAAACCAAAAACTAGCACGCGGCATGGAATGCGCTCGAATGTGAAAGGCAGTGTTAGCCAGTATTGATTGGGTGGTTTCACTTGATTGTACGTTGAAGCCAAATACAAGTTGAAAATATTATAAATACCATTTAAATGGCATCCATATTTAGTGAACGACATGATTTATTTAGCCATCGAACTAACTCTGGGAGTGGTCTGCTAAAGCAGTGATAGTTTTGACAAGAATTCCGTTTTGTAAGCTCTTCCTATGGGTATGGCGATTTCTCCAAAGAAGATATATCCTTCACTGATACGCGATATTTTTGCAAAATTGATGAGATAGGACTTGTGCACGCGATCAAAACCAAAGGGAACTAGCTTGTTTTCAATACTTTTCAATGTATGGCTTACGATATAGGAGTAGTCTCCTGTAAATACCTTGGCGTAATTATCAAAAGCTTCTACATAAAGTATATCAGCAGGATCAATAGGGGTAAGTCCTTCCTTATCTTTCACAAAAAACTTATCAGGTTTTTGATAGGCATTCAAAGTCATTTTGTGAAAGGCCATTTCCACATTAACGTAGATATCCTGCTTGTCAAAAGGCTTTAGAATATACCCATAGGGATTTGTCTTCTTCGCCCTGTCAAGTGTCTCCCGATCGTAATATGATGTAATGAAGATAAATGGTGTACTGAGCTTATTGTTGATGAAGTTAGCCAAATGAATGCCATCTTGTTCACCCGATAGGTTTACATCCAAAAGCGCCAGGTCGAAAGAATTCTTGGACAATTTATCCATTGCATCATCATACTTCAAGGATACATCAACGTGATCTATGCCCAGATCTTTCAGATAAAATGACAAATCGTCTGCAATAAGTGGCTCATCCTCTACAACAAGTACTGACTTTTCCATTTATCAATTATATAACTTATAGCTGGAAATGGTAAGCAGAGCTTCCGTACCGTTATGAAAATTGAAATCTACTTCTGCTTCAAGCTTTCTGGACAATGACCGGATCAAGCGCATCCCGAACGAATCAGAGTCCTCTATGTACTTGGAGGAACCAATTCCATCATCCTTGACCACAAGTCTTAACTTTTCCATTTCTTCTTTGAAGACAATGTCCAACTCTCCTCTATTGCCATTGGGAAAGGCATGTTTGAATGAATTACTTATCAATTCATTCAAAATAAGGCCGATTGGGATCATAGTATCCACATCCAAATTCATTTTCTCAATGTCGTAGCTAACTATCACTTGATCATCATCAACGCCGTAAGCCTTTTTAAGTGTTCCGGTAAGATTCTGAATATAATCTATAGCGTCCACACCTGTTAAATTATCATGTTGATAGAGTTTCTGGTGGATTAATGCCATGGACTTGACCCTGTTTTGTCCTTCATTTACCAATTCCTGGGCATTCCTATCTTCAATAAACCTAGACTGCAAGCTCAACAGACTGGAGATCACCTGCAAGTTATTTTTTACCCTATGATGGATCTCCTTTAAAAGCGTTTCTTTCTCATTCAGTGATCTGGCAATAATAGTGTTTGATTTCGACTTAGCTCTCAATAACAAATAGAGCAGACCAACCCCTAACACAAAAATACCCGCAACCAGAATAAATATATTCCGTTGATTGGCCGAGCTTTGTGAGGCTATGAGGGCCTCCTGGTTAGCAACCTTAAGTTCTGAGATCTCTCTTTCCTTCTGCTCCGATTCATATTTCAAGGTCAGATCACTTATGGTCTCATTCAATGATTTCGTTAAAAAGGAGTCTCTCTTATTATATGAACTTTGTAAATGGGCATAAGCCTTTCCATAATCCCTTACAGCAGCATATGCCTTCGACAGTAGTAGCTGGTTTTCAATGGCCATTTCTTTGTTTGAAAGGCCTAAATTCAACTGTTCTAACCGCTTTGAGTTGGCAATAACAATATTAAATTCCCGTTGATCCATTAAGAAATAAGATCTGGAAAGTAGCGACTGAGCAATGTTCAGAGTATCGTTAGTTGCTTCAAAAAAATCCAATGCTTTGGCCACATAAAATAAGCTGCTATCCAAAAAACCTAACCCTTGATACGAGTTGGCCAGGTTTACATAGGACTTGGCAAGATTTCGCTTTGAGGAACGCTTTTCCGCCAATTGACGCAGCTGCAGGTTATACTTGACGCCTTCGGGATATTCCTCTAAAGTGTTATAGATTGATCCGAGATTCAGTAAAGCTATCTCCACGTAATTTAATTGTTCCAGCTGCTCAAATTGTTCTTTGGCTTCTTTATAGTAAGCAATAGCTTTGTCGTAGATACCTTGCTTTTTAAAGATCAGCCCTAAATTGGATTTTGTAATAGCCGCACCTCTGACATCTCCCGCTTCTTCACGCACTTCCATCGCCTTGATATAATATTCGGTGGCCTTTTGATAATCTTCCATATCCATGAACATCACTCCGAGATTGTTCAACGATGAAGCTATCTTGGGCATGTTACCGTCTTCCTGGCGAACCTTCAAAGCCTTAATATAATAGTACTCAGCACTGTCCCAGGTGTTTAAATAATGATATGCTACCGCCACAGAAGTTAGAGCTTGTGAAAGTCCTTTGGGATCATCCAATCCGTTGAAAATTACCAGGCTCTTTTGCCCATAGATTAGCGAACTGTCCAGGTTTTGAGAAAACCACTCATAAGATAGCTCATCCAAGGTGTATGCCTTTTCAGAAGCGGTCGACTTATCCTTTAGTACTTGGTTAAGGCTATCAATATGCAGAGAATGTTGGGCCTGAGCGTACAAAAGAGTCGCACTAAAAATGATAGAAAACAAAAATCTCATAGATACCGGCGTTTCATAAGATATAGATAATCCTACACAAGATAATCATTTAGTGATAGCAGGACAGAACATAGTAGTTATTAGCATTGAAAACTTCGAAAAATCGTCTTATTCGGTGATAATGGTCACTAAAAGCGATGATATGGATTGGTAGATTAGAATAAGCAAAAGTTAAGGACTAGACCTTTAAGCGTCATGAAAAAATATAATTGTATTTGGGGAAACTTTACTGGATTTACAATGGCCCTTTAACTTGTAAAAAGGCTCAAAAGAAGACGTAAGAAAATATAAAGTTACGGTAGTAAGTCCCATACACGATTTACTTTATGTGCCCTCATTGATATGGGTACCGTTCGGCAGGTGGAAGATAAAATATATCCAATTCGACGCAAGACCTTTATTTCGTAAGCATAATATCATATTTGTTCAACAAGCGGCAGTATGAGTTGAACCTGATACAAACACAGTTTACTTTGAATAACGGCGATGATATTAAATACAACTATTTAGTAGTAGCATCAGGCGTGAAAATGAATTTTGATGTGGTTGATGGACTAAGTCCGGCAGATAACAGAATTCAAAACATAGTCATCCCAAAACTAGCCAATAAAATAAGGGACTTAAGGAATTAGTTAAAACCCCTGGTCCGGTAGTTATTGGCCCCGCTGAAGGCCCCGGGTTGTATGGTAGCCGTCTATGAATACTTGTTCAACTTGGATAAGTAGCTGAGGAGGTATAAAATACGTGATAAAGTCACGCTGTACCGGATAACTCCGGAATTGATGGCATACCCGAAGGTGAAAAAAAATTGAAGATGTTCATGAAGATGTATAATATCCAATGGATAGTAGATGCCAGTTATTAAGCAAATTGATAAAAGTAAAATCATATTGAAAAACGGGGAAGAACTACCGTATAAAATGGCAATGTTGATACCACCATTCGAAGGAACTCAAGTAATGCAAGCGGGTCCGAAATTAGTAGATGAGAAGGGTTTCGTAGAAACAGATGGCCCCTATAAGCACATAACGTATAAAATGTTTATCGCCGGTCAAGCAGTGAAAGTTGTGCCTCCATTTCAAGCCAACGTAACTCCTTTTGGTATGCTTAAGACCGGTTATCCTAGCGACGTAACCGGTAAGATTAATTAACGACAGAGCCAAACTGAGATATAAAGAGTGGGACAACATACCCGCTCTCTGCATTATGGATGCCGGTCATAAGGGGTATTTAGTAGCAAACCATCTATTTAAACTGCGGCAATTCGCCATTATGATTCCAAACATCTTTAACGACTTTGGTAAGGTATTACTTGAAAAATACTTCTTATGGAAGGCCAGACACGGATATGCTTGTTGCCCTGATTGATTAAAATAAGACAACCTTTTTTCAACAACACGTGTCTGATTAAAAAGACACAGATGAAAAAGCTTGTTGTTTTTCTTTCATTATTGGCGGTCTTGCACCTACCCTATTCCTGCTCGGAAGATGATTGTGGTGAGTTCAGAGGGCTGGAGTCCAGGATCACAGCTATTACTACGGAAGTTGGCTCCTTCGCAAATAACGAATTTGTTGATGTGGCTACCAATGACTTTAATACTGCCGCTGTTCGTTTCGAAATTTGTGAAATGGAATTTTCCAAAATAGCTATTTACAGAAAAAGAGGTGTGAATTTATTCGTGAAACAAGCTATGGCCTGCAGCGCTCCAGAGCCTGAATTAGCCTATGATATCAACAATATCAATATAACCGGGGAATCCCAGATTTCCACAGACGGAGCCACCGTTGCAGCAGGACAATCGCTAAACAGTTTGTTCAAAGTGACCGACCACTGGGATATTGCTTTTAATACCTTTATCCAAAACCTTTCTAAAGACAGACAACAGTTTGGAAATATTGGCGCTGCCTTTACTCTTGCGCTTGTTAACAAGCCCGATCAACCAATAGATCAGCAGTTAACAATAAAGTTTAACTTTTCAGATGGTTCCTTTATTGAGTTAGAAATAGAAACCTTCTACGTAGAATAAACCGGCGTTAACACCCACCTTCTATACTTCAAGCCCTTTGCATCCCCACTGATGCCATTCGAGATAGGGCCACGCAAGCTCTTGCTGTTTGCTCATAATACGTGCCTGATAGATATATATTGAAACCGTAACCAGATTAATGGAGATAGCAACAATGGCCATTATCAATCCCAAATCCCTCTTTTTCTTTTCGGGTTGCTGTTGCTTATCCATAACTTCAAGTATGCAAAAAAAGCTGGATTGTAATATAAAAAAGGCCACTGATTAATACCAGCGGCCTTTCACCGAAACCAACACCTGAAAAAAATTACTCCCAGACAGAAACCCCATTAGTGTTTCCATCGCCTGTATATGAAAATGGACCGGGATTATCTACAAAATCACCAGAAGTCCAAATTCCTTTTGTATTAGCCACGGATTCTCTGCCAATTCCACCTTCGCCATATTGCATAAAATCACTCATTGCATCCGCTGAGCCAAAGGTATTAGTACTGTAGAAGCTTACATCCGATGATGTATCATCTAGTATAACTGTAATTGATATCTCCTCATTGGGAGCCAGAACAAGATTGCCGGTCTGTAATGTAGCAACCTCTTCATAGCTAAATCTTACACAGAACCAATAAGTTGAGATATTTTTCGAGGCAGTACCAAAGTTCTTTAACACTACTACGTCAGAAGCCGGATCAACCTCAAATAGCCTGATCACTGCCTCACCGTCTTCCGCTACATCCCAGTTATCCAGCCCATTCTCGTCCCCGGTTCCGGTATAACTATAAGGGCCCACACCGTTTACAAAGTCGCCTGGAATCCATATGCCTTTATCATCCGCCACAGATTCACGACCTATGCCAGAATCACCATACTGCATGAAATCAGTGAGTGCATCTGATGACCCAAAAGTATTGGTACTGTAGAAGCCTACGTCTGATGACGCATCATCTAACGTCACAGGAATCGATATCTCTTCGTTGGGGGCCAGAATGAGGTTACCAGTTTTTAATGTAGCAACATCATTATAGTCGAATCTTGCACAGAACCAGTAGTTTGAAATATTCTTAGAAGCTGTACCAAAGTTTTTTACTACTACCATGTCTGATGCCGGATCAACTTGAGATAGTCTGATCACTGCCTCACCACCAGCGCTTACATCCCAATTGTCCAACCCATTTTCAACCCCCGATCCGGTATAGGTATAAGGTCCTACACCGTTCACGTATTCACCTTCTGACCAAATGCCTTTAGCTATTGCCACATTCACACGGCCGTCGTCTCCAATGTCATCGCCAAACTGCATAAAATCCAATAGATTATCAGCATTTGCAAAACCGGAATCATCAATATAAAGTGCTACGTCAGAAGAGTTATCATCGATAGTAAGGGTAATCGTTATTTCTTCATTTGAATCTAATGTAAGGTCCTCCGTGCTTAACGTGCTTATCGCATCATAATTCTTACGCCTGCAAAATTGATAGTTTGAAATATCCGCAGCTGCATTACCAAAGTTCTTTAAAGTAACTTGGTCGTTTGAAGGGTCGACAGAGGCAAAACGTACATTGGCTTCACCGCTGGTACCGGCAGAAGCCCAAAAAGATGCGCCATTGTCCATCCCATCTCCTTCGTAATCAAATTCTACATTACCCGCAACAAACTCTCCGGCAGTCCAGATCCCTTTGGCTACAGCCACATCAACTCTACCGGCGGTTCCAACATCGACTCCATATTGCATGAAATCGACTAGATTTTCTGAATTGCCAAAGCCGGCATTATTAAGATACTAGCTTACATCAGAAGCCGTTTCATTCAACTGACGATCAAGCGTAATAGTCTCATCGGGATCAAGAGTCAAATCACCACTGGTGAGTGTATTAATTTGTGCGTAACTTTTGAGGTTACATATCCAAAATCCTGAGATATCGATTGCAGCATCTCCAAAGTTCTTCAATACTATCTCATTAGATTCAACATCTACTGCTGAAAGTCTCACATTTGCCTCGCCAATTTCCGGCGGAGTAGTTTCGTCATCATCACCACAACTTGCGAGAATAGTTAGTGACATAATCAGAGCATACTTCAAATACATTTTTAACTTCATGGTCATTTTACTTTTATCATTATTGTATATTCGATCAGTTATTTTAACCGCGTTCGATACCATTACAAGACCAACAGAGGAGGGGTTGCGTCGTAGGAAAAATAAATTCAGAAAACTGATCTCAAGGGAATCAATTTTGTCCTAAGGATCTGCGATTATATTTCAATATAAATCTCAGGCCTGAAGTATATAAGTCCAAATCACCTGCTCCAATACCTTGGATAGGTATTTTTATGAAAGGCTCTGCCTGTAAGCTTAAGATTGGACTTAGTCGTTTGCGATAACCTACAGAAAGGTTTAAAATCCCTAAAAAATGTTGGTTTTCGTTTCTAAAAAATTGAGAACCCTCAGGCCATGGATCATTATAAATGATATCATAATCTTCAGTGAGCATGAAGTAAGTGGATAAACCTCCACTAAACACAAAACCGGAGGCATCATACCCATTCTGGTAGTAACTAAGATTGACAGGAATATCAATCACATCGCAATTGGCATTTACACGGTCCAAGGTCCAATTTGGATTTGAGCCGGGATAGGACTCAATATCTTCATCTGCAAAATAGATCTTTTTAGAATAACTTACTCCACCGCTTAGACTAAGCTTTGAAGACAGATGGTATTCGACATGTAAGCCTACGGTATACCCTGGGTCTTCAATTCCTCTTAAACCTACGGTACTCAGGTCCGGGGAGAACTCTAAACCAATACTCCACCTTGATCTGAGGAAAGAATTCTCTTCCTGATCCTCAGTTTTCGTCTGCTGGGGAAAGCTCACTTTAGCTAATTCAGGACTGGGTAAACTAAGTGAATGACTAAGAGTAATTTTTATCGGCCGGAGTAACGAAGGCCCTGCATAATAGGTGTATCTGAGTCTATCGGATCCACCATCTGAAACCCTTTCTTCAAAACCTTTAGGACTTTGAGAATTATCGCTCGGAACATTGGCGGTTTGATCTTCTAAATCATCAGAACTTTCGTTTGTGATGATAACATCATCTTTTAGATTACCTGTTACCAAGATTGTTTTATCCTCTTCGTTCAACTTGTTTTCGGTTATCTCATTATCCGGTAGCGAAGAAGACACATCATCAACCATGAAACCAGAAGAATCCTCTTTTGAGAGGTAATCAGTGGTTAGGACAACATCCGACTTAGAACTTTCAAACTCGGCATCAAATCTATTATCATTTGATGGTAAGCCTTTCTGTTCTGAATCAGTCAAACCAACCTTTGTAACCGCCAGCTTAGCTGGATCACTTTGGTTAGATATACTTTGACCATCATGACCTTCGATATGACCTATCGATGCTAATTGTTCATCAGACTTAGAGTTAAACTCACTGGAAGAATTTAATTGAGACAACTGTTCACTACTTAAATGGCTCTTTTCTTCTGAATCACTGGTACTAATAGATGCTTTGATTTCTTCGTTGTCAGTCAGCTGATCAGCACTAGATCCCTCCTCTGAGTCGGAGGTATCAACTATAGAGTCAAGGTTACGATCTACATTAGAAGATGTATTCTGCCCATGGATATTATGTTTATCTGAAGATGATACTTCTTTACTTGCCAACTGTCGTGAACCGGCAGCAGAGTTATCATTAACAAAGTACATAACTGAGCCCGCTCCGATCATTAACAATAAAAGTATAAGTAGTATCGAATTCAGGTTAAACCAAGATTTTCTAGGGGCAGGGGCTATACCAGCACCTTTAAGCTTGGTCTTCATATCATTCCAGCCAGCTGCAGCATCGCCAAAACTGGCCTTCTTTGAAGCCTCTTGAAATAGTTTATCTAAATCTTTATCCTTCATACTCTCCTATCTTCGCGGTTTCCTGGTTACTTCTCCTTAACATATGACGCAAATTCTCTCTTGCCCTGGACAGGTTCGATTTTGAACTGCCAATCGAAATTCCTAATCTTTTGGAGATCTCTTCGTGCGTAAACCCATCAATAACGTACAAGTTAAATACCGTGCGATAAGTGGGAGATAACTCTTGAATTAACGCCAACAGCTCACTATATGACAGGTCATGAAAGCCATCATTCTCTGCATGATCCATAAAAATGGACTCAGATTCATCCGTATCAAGCAATACATGCTTGCTGTGCTTTTTAAGAAAATTGATACTGTTATTGATAAGAATTCGCCTTAACCAGGGCTCAAAAGGTCGTGACAAATCATAGGAATCAATTTTCTTAAAGATGGTAAGAAAGCTATCATTGACCACCTCCATAGCCTCATGTTCGTTTTTCAGATAACGATAACATACGCGCATTGAAAAACTATAAAAATGCTTGTAAAGCTTTTCATAGCATTCCATACTCTGCTGAATTTTGCATTCAGAGAGTAACTGCCGCTCTGCACTCTGCTGATCCGAAACCATTTATCTTTCTAACTTTGATACAATATTAAACGTAAAGGGGTTGCTTAGCGCTAAAATTTTATTCAAATAAAACCTGGATGACGAGAAAAAGCTTTAATAAGAGGTGGCCTTTTGTCAGATCTCGAGATTTAAAAATAAGCCAAGTACGTTATCCACAAGGCCCTCAAAGTCGTTGTCTAATGGCACTTTAAAAACTATACCAGGTTTAACACGACTATGACTTAGGGCGAGCATTACACTAAAAGCGTACTGACTTCTCGCAGCGCCGGGCAGGTCACTTTCAGAAATAATAGTAAAACCTGATACACCGGCAAGACCGTAAACCTTAGCCGTTCTGAAACCAAGCTGGGCGGCATAATTTAAAAACAGTTCACTTCCATCTCTGAATTCATCAGAAATAATAAAATAGTCCGGACCTACCCTAAACCGATATATGAAACCTTCTTCTTGAAGTTGGATATAATTAAGTCTAAATTTAATAGTGGTTGCGTCAAGAGCAAATGTCTGAGGTCTATCAAAGTCAGCAAGGAAGCCGATTCCGGCGCCAGCATTATCCGAACCTGTAGGTAAAGCCACACCAAGCTCTGCTACCACCTTTTCATTTTCAAATGGCAATTCTGTGCCCAGATAAATATTACCAAGACCTATTTCTGAATCATCGAAACTCTTAAGTTTAAAAAAACCAAACGGCACCTCCACTATTATTGATTTATTCTGTCCTACTGCAAACCTTCCGGTGATACTACTCCTTGATGTACCAAATGCTACTTCGGCATTACCTCCAGGTAATGATGGACGCAGCCACTGAATATTGATTGAGTTTGGCGTCCTGTCATAGAGCAGGCTTTGCGCATGTGTATATTTTGAAGAGCATAGAAGGAGTATAAAAATAATAAGCCGCATAAACTTATATTATTTCGTTAATCGAACTTAATCGTTTTTATCGGATCAATCCTTATGATGGCAAGTGTAGGTAACAAAATAATTAGTCCAACTACAACAAGAGTTAACACATTCAAAATAAGAATAATCTGTAAGTCCCAGCCTACGGGCACATAGCTCATATAGTAATCTTTAGCATTTAATGGAATCAATTTTAGGTAGTATTGCAAGGCACATACACTAACCCCAAGAACGTTCCCTAACACCAGACCTTTTGTAATTAATCGGATACCATTGTAAGTAAAAATTCTTCTTATTTGCTGGTTTGTGGCTCCAAGTGATTTCAACAGTCCGATCATCTGAGTGCGCTCCATAATAAGTATTAAAATGATGGAAACCATGTTAACGCAAACTACCAAGAGAATGATACCTAAGAAAATATTTACCTGACGACTAATAAGGAAAAGCCATTCAAATACCTGAACATACTTATCACTTACTTTTTCCACATAAAGTTGATAGTCTAGTATCTCATCGAGCAATGTCTCCGCCTCTTCAATGCGATTCACATCCTCAACGAACACTTCGAAGCCTCCGGCCAACGAATCGCCCCAATTATTTAATCGCTGTATCATACGGATGTCACTCAACACAAACTTGTCATCATAATAGTCCGCCAGATTAGTCTCATAAATACCAACTACCTTTAGTTTCCTGGGCCGTGGTGGATCCATAAAAAAATGAATTGTGATGTCATCATTCACCTCCAAAATCAACTTATCAGCAATGGTCTTGCTAATCACTACTTCTTTTGCATAGTTAGGGTCAGAAAAATTAAGGAATCGTCCCTCGATTAGATTATCGTTAAATCGCTTCAGGTCAAACCGATCACTTACACCCTTTACTATAACCCCTTGCGTTTCCTCGTTTTTTAGAAGTCCGGCCTTCAAACTGTACTCCTGCACATGATCAATCAACTCATACTCCCTGTAGCTTTCTAGAAATTCATTATCTAGCGATATAGGTATCTCCTCGAAACTGTTACCAAGGCTATATTTTGTTATTTGAATATGGGAACTGAACCCATAGATTTTGTTGGTTACCGTATCTTGGAATCCTTTAAGAATTAGAAAAGATACAATCATCTCAGCCAGGCCTATTCCAATGCTGGCGATAGCTATTTTATGAATGGTTGCTGAAAAGGTGCCTTTTTCTTCCCGGCTGATCCTTTTTGATATAAAATAGGCGAGGTTCAATGGAGATAGTTACTTTTAACGTCCAAAATAAGTAATTAACGAGTGAAGACATTCATAATCATCTTATCTATTTTATGCCTGGCTTCCTGCGCACAGTCACAGAAGTCAAATAGCGGTAATCTTATGGTAGGTGCAGAACAATTTGAACGCTATCTGTCACTGCTATTGGATAAAAAGGTAGCGGTGGTAGCGAACCACTCTGCATTGGTTGGTCAAACCCATTTGGTAGATGTCTTACTTAAAAAGAACATTTCAGTCGTTAAAGTAATGGCCCCGGAACACGGTTTTAGAGGTGATAAATCGGATGGTGCAAATATCAGTGACGGAAAGGATGCCAAAACGGGACTACCTGTAGTTTCTATTTACGGAAAGACAAAAAAGCCTACCAAAGAAATGCTAGAAGACGTAGATGTGGTGGTTTTTGATATTCAGGATGTTGGAGTACGATTTTTTACATACATCAGTACCATGCACTACGTAATGGAAGCTTGTGCCGAACATGGCAAGCAATTTATTGTCCTCGACCGCCCCAATCCAAATGGGATGATTGTGGACGGACCGATACTGGATCTGAAATTCCGGGCTTTTGTAGGCATGCACCCCATCCCTACGTTACATGGACTTACTGTTGGAGAACTCGCTAAAATGATCAATGGTGAAGGTTGGCTAAAGAATAGTATCAAATGTGACCTGGCCGTGATTGCGGTTAAAAATTATACTCATGACATGACCTATGAGCCGCCTGTAAAACCAAGCCCTAACCTACCCAACCAGAAGTCAATTGTACTATATCCTTCACTTGCGCTTTTCGAAGGAACCATGATTAGTGTGGGAAGAGGCACACAAGAACCTTTTTTACAATATGGCCACCCGAGCTTTAAATCTGATCATTCATTCACACCGGTTTCCATCCCTGGCATGTCAAAGTATCCTCCATTGGAAGGCGAAGAATGTTTTGGAAAGTACCTGGGTGATAAAACGGTAGAGTCAGGTTTTGATCTCAGTTATTTACTAACGGCTTATTCAGAATTTGGAGATAAAGATAATTTCTTTAAGCCTTACTTTAATAAGTTAATGGGTAATGACATCACAATGCAACAGGTGAAAGATGGTCTCTCAGAGGAAGAGATCAAAGTAAGCTGGCAAGAAGGTCTGACTGCCTACAAGGTTATGCGCAAGAAGTACCTACTCTATTCTGAGTGAAAAGTAGCGGCCGCACCTACTTTGTAAGTCCGGCCGCTCTGGTTATTTCCTCATAATTTTATATACTGATCTGGTGTTTTCGTATTCCAAATCAAGGAAATACGTTCCTTTTCTAAGCGCCGGAAATATATCAAATGAATATCTGTCTGTCGAAAAGGACTGTTGAAACACAGTACGCCCACTGATATCCATAATCTCAAGCTTATAATCACCTGTTTTTAAGCCTTCAAAAGAGATACTATTTTGAAATGGATTCGGAAAGAACACAAATGAGACAGGTGATGATTCGCCCTCTAAACTATTAGAGATTCTACGTCCCGATGGGGAAGGGCAATTCCCTGTGCAGTTATTTGACCATGATCCCGTTAGGTTTCCTCCACTTGTTCCGGTAACAGTAAACCATCCATCAGTTCCTCTGGATAGATCCACTGTTTGGTCGCCAGAACCATTGTTAAACACAACTCCAATATCTGAGGAATTCACACCCGCGGGTATGTTAAAAGTGAATGCCGACCAACTTGTACCAGAGAGGTTATTCATAACCTGACCTGGCCAACCTGAAGTTCCTAAAAGGGTAACGTTAGTGGCAGTATTAAAAAGATAAATGTTCGTAGTGGACCCCCACCCTGAGGGCCTATCAAAATTCAAAGTGACAGAATTGGAGCTCCCAGGGCAACCTGAAGGACATGAGGCAAACCAACTGCTACCGGAATACCAACCATCTGTACTTCTTGACAGGTCCGGCGTCTGATTACCTGAACCATCATTAAATATCAAACGAATGTCTTGAGCGGCAATTCCTGCTTGAGGATCTACAGTAAAAGAAAACCAGTCAACGCCTCCAATGCTGCTCATACTAGCTCCCGGCCATTGGGGAGTACCTGACATTGTAGAATTCGTACTGGCATTGTAAAAATATACATTAGTACCGGAACCCCAACCCGCAGGCTTTTGGAAGTTTACTGTAAATGGATCTACATCCTCTGTTGGAGGCTGGGTACCACCTTGGGTCCAAACTGCGTAGTCGTTGCCAGAAGTACGTAATGTCCAGCCACTCCCAAAAGGCGACCAGCTTCCTGATCCAATTTTCATGGCAATGGTTCCGTTACGACCGTCAATATAGGCGGCGTAAAGGTCGCTTCTTGCCTCCGCTATATTCATAGTCGTTCCTGCATAGATCCGTACGTCCTTACGGATCGCTATTAGGTCTATGATTGCATTTCTGACTCCTGCACCTTTATCGAAGAAGTGTGTCCAAAAAACCATCGGGTTGCCCGGGTGAGTAAGAATGTAGGCGTAGCCTTTTCTCAGGTTAGTTTCATCACTCGGAAAAATAAATCCTGAACCACAGCACTGCTGGGCCTCACCGGTATCATGATTATCGAGAAAAGTCACTGATTTTCCCGGATTAATGCCAATCATGCCCGAGGCGTTTCCGCTGAAGTCGCGCAGATAAGACAAGTTATTGTCACGAAATGCGTTTTGAAGCGAAACTTTTGTATTGAAATCAAAAGCTGAAGACGACTGTTGTGTAAAATTCACCCAGTTATTAGTCTGTACCCGACTACTTTCCAACAACTCGCCTACGGCAAAATAAGGGCTTGTAGCATCGTTGTACTCCTTATTAAAAATAGGATCATAACCATGCACAAAATCGTAACGCCATCCGTCAAAGCCAACATCATTTTTGAGCCAAAGCATCCATTGAGTTATCTCGGATCTCACCGCCGGGTTAAAATGATCCAAATCTCGCGCCGCAGCAAAAGTACCATCAGACCCATCAGCCTTTAGCGCGGTACCTGGAAAGTAATCGCCGTTAATACTTAGGGTAACAGGATAACTTACAAAACTCGGCCCTTCGTCATCTGCGGTAATGTAAAACGTGGGCCAGTCAGGATTGCGGAATGTCACAGCATCATCAGATCCCACCCGATGGTTAATAACAATATCGCTCAGCACTTTGAGACCAAGGTTATGGTAGTTTTGAATTAAACTTCTCAATTGTGTTTCTGTACCATATGCAGTATTAAGATCATAAAGCTCCCGAGGCAAATAACCCTGTGCTGCAGCTGAGTTGCTGGGTGGCGGCATCCATATAGCGTCTATTCCTGCATTTGCTATTGTTGTACTATTCTGATCGACAACATTATACCAGGTTTGTCCGGGGGGTTGTATATGAACATTCCAGTCAAACGCCTGAAAAAGCACATCTTCATCTTGCGCCTGTAAATTAAGAGTCAACAGAAGACAAAAAGTGATAAAAAATAATCTAGTAATCATGTTACATAATTTTTGTTAGTGTAAAACATCATACCAACTAAAAAACATCTTCTATTCTAGCCAAATACACTTACAGTATCGTGTCAACTTATAAATTGGTACGCTTTATTTGAGCTTTGAGGTGCAGAAACATCACTATGGAACAATTGCTCGTTAGTATGAATATCTTTGTCACTTAAATTGTGAGTTTGTGAGTAAGGATTTAAGAATTGTGTTCATGGGCACCCCGGATTTTGCGGTACCTAGCCTGAAAGTTATGGTTAATAAGGGACTTGATGTAGTGGCTGTGATTACAGCTCCTGATCGACCAAAAGGAAGAGGTCAAAAGTTGGCAGCGTCACCAGTGAAAGAGGCGGCTGTAAAGTATGGACTTCCGGTATTGCAGCCTACTAACCTCAAGGACACTGACTTTATCCAGGAGTTGAAAAGTTATAAGGCTGACCTACAGGTAGTGGTAGCTTTTCGTATGTTGCCTGAGGTAGTTTGGAATATGCCATCTATAGGCACATTTAATTTACATGCGTCATTATTACCACAGTATCGTGGTGCAGCGCCTATCAACTGGGCTATCATCAACGGTGAAAAAGAAACCGGTGTTACCACTTTTTTTCTCAAACAAGAAATAGATACCGGGAAGATCATTTTCCAGGAGCAGGAACCCATTCATCAAGATGATACGGTAGGCGAGCTTTACGCACGACTGATGGATAAAGGCGGAAAACTGGTACTAAAAACTGTGCAGGCTATCAAAGAAGGTGATTACTCCGAGATCGAACAAGATGAAAGCGGTATCCTTAAGAAAGCTCCAAAAATATTTCGAGAAACCTGTCAGATAGACTGGTCAAAGCCCACAGATCAGGTTTACAATTTTATACGTGGTTTGAGTCCTTACCCAGCCGCCTGGACTATTGTGAATGAATTGAACCTGAAGCTTTTCAAAGTAAAGCCGCTACCATCTAATAATTCTGCATTAACTCCCGGCCAGTTTAATACTGATAATAAATCATTTCTTCATTTCAGAACAGCAAATGGCTTAATTGATGTCCAGGAACTACAGTTACAAGGAAGAAAACGCATGCCGATTGATAAGTTTTTTAGAGGGAATAAACTTGACCCATGATTCGCAGAGATAATTCAGGAAGATATCTTAATCAATGGAAAAAAAGACTATAAAAGTCTCCAAGACTTTTATAGTCTTCTAACTTAGTGGACCGGGATCCATTTCTAGAAGTTTTCGGAAAGTTCTAGTCGTCAGACCAATTGGAATGTTCTTGCGATTTTCCTAAGAAGATCACGCCATTTTAACAACTAAAGTATTAAATTTGTCGTATACTTAAGAAAAACTTTGGATATGGCAGTTCCATCACACATACTGGAAAGAGAAACTATCTATGAGTTATTGAATGGGTTTCTCTATAAAGATGAGCAAATCCCCAGCTCGTTTTTAAAAAAATTCATGTCCGCTGTGGGTGCCAGTCAAAACGCAGCTGCCAAGTTACTGGGCGTCGCTACCCGTACTTTACAGCGGGAATTAGGCAGTAAGCTCCTCAGTAAAGAGCTATCCGATCGATTTTTGCAAGTCATAGATCTTTACAAAGAAGGCATTGATGCCTTTTACAGTATCGATACTTTCAGGCAATGGCTAAGCACCAGCAAAGCTACCTTCCAGGGAAAAACGCCTTATGAAATGATGCACAGCATTACCGGCATTCAGCAAGTAAAAGAAGAGATCATCCGAACTAAACTCGGCATCCTTTCTTAATCCTAAATGCTAGTTTATCGGATAGCGCATCCCGCCTACGCCCAGGACCTTTCCGGCTATGGTTCGCTCCTAGTTTCAGGCCGGTGGCATTTTAAATGCAACCGAGTATTATATGTAGCCGAAAATTCAAGCCTGGCGCTACTTGAATACCTGGCCCACACTGAAGGACTCAAACGCAGACTTCCCTACCATATGATTAGCATTGAGGCGCCTGAAGATTCCATTTACACACTTAAGAGAATTCCTGCCAACTGGAAATCTAAACCTTTGGCGAGTAGGAAGTTAGGCACAAATTGGATATCAGAAGGCAAAACGCTGCTTATGAAAGTACCCTCTGTATTGAATGAAGACAACAGTAACTACCTGATCAATCCCGCTCATTTCCTTTTCTCGAAAGTGAAAGTTATAAAAACCAAGGAGATCACCTTTGATCAGCGATTGTGGTGATTGATCGCGGTTCACTGGCTTGAGACTTTAAGGTCAAGACAACTATCTGTTATTTGATCAAACTTTAATCTTTACCTTGGTCTATCATAAATGTTTACAAACGACGAATAGACATTTGTAAACGGGATTCACCTCCATATATAATTAGTTGTGAGCAAAGTAAAGCCCCTATGAGAAACTTGAATCATTATGTAACGATTTATAAAGAGCAGCTTAATAAAGGAGACATCTTAATTGCGTATAATCAACTGGTAAAGTTAGTCATGAAATTAAGAATGGACTTCATCAAAAGTCTCTCTAAACAATATTCATTTACAGGCATCCTTCATGGATATATGGATTACACTCATTTCTACTATTCCAATGACTTTTTGAAAAACAAAAAAGTTAAAATTAGGATTGGTGTTAAATCATTTAGAAATGAGGCTTGAGATTTGGCTTCTGATAAATATGATAAACATTCAAAAAAAATATTAGGATCTATTAAAAGAATCTAAATGGAACAAAGGCAGAAAAGAAATGCCTAAATATTCAATTCTAGAAGTAGTAATAGAAAATGCTCCTGCTTTTGATAACCTATCGTTATTATCAGATAAGCTTAAAAAAAGCTTAATTAAAGAGTCCGAGGGAAATAGTTAGTATAATAAAAAATTTGAACTGAAAAGATGTGCACCCAACACGATTTATAACCCATAACCGCTAAATCAACCTTTGTGAATACAAAATTCCTGAAAGATCAATTTGAAATTTTGAGATATTCCGATGGAGGGCATCCCATGATTTGTTTAAAAGACTTGTTGAAAGTAGATTTCGATTGAAACCCGGCTTCTTGCGCTAGTCCCAATAAGGTTTTTTGTTCAATTACCGGAGATTTCGCTAATCGGATGAATTCATGAATACGATAATAATTGACATACTCAAAAAAGCTCATCCCGATTCGTTCATTCAATAACCTGGAAAGTTCAGGCGCATTTATGTTCATCATTTCTGCTAGTTCGGATTTCAATAATCTTGAGTTTAAGTAAGGTTTCTTATTCTCCATAATTTGCTCTAACCTCAATTTCAACTTATCTAAATCCGCGCGCGAAAATCTGGACTGAACGTATTTGATCTCTCTCGATATATTTTTGAATCGAAAAATGGAAGGAGAAACCATTTGATAATAGGCGATGAATAAAACTATTAACGCAATTGCCAACCAAATAAATTCTCGCGATATGATTTCGATTTGATGGTGATTGCCAAAACTTAACAAGTACACCACCAGCCAAATCAATAAACAGCCTCCAACAGCAATTAGAAAGTTTTTTAAGAAATTAATGTTCAACACATAACTCACTTCTTTCTGTATAGAATTCTTAAGCTCATTAAACTTTAAAGTACTTAAAACAAAGTATGTAATATTAAATGCAAGCCCGACTCCCACCAAAATATGAACGATCCGAAATAATTCTCCACTTTCAATACGTGCTGCAATGGTTTCTTGAGTAGGAGTGATATAGTAAAATGTAACGATTAAGCTATAAACAACACCAGGTATATAATGAAACAAGTCCTGTTTTGAAAAACGTTTCTCAGAAAGAGTGGATTTAACAAACATGTAGACTGTTGGTCCAAATAATAAAATGGAAAATTCCGATAATCCCTTAATTTGTCTCTGCCAATTCAAAGAAAATTGTCCGATTTTTCCGATCAAACCAATCATTAGCACAAGTACCAAGATCAATAAATAGATATTGATTAGCCGCCTCTTATTATTCGAGATGATAAATATGACAATCAGGAACAAGCCTTGAAAAAAGGCAAAAAAGACAAATTGATTTAATAGGGATGTCATTGATGACATGAATGTACTCTTACTCTAAAATAAATTCATTGATGTGCTGAATCTTATCCAGCTCTAGCTTACTCACATTCTCTTGAAAAGCTTTAAAGTTAGCTTTACTTTTCCATGAAGCAATTACAAAATAGTCAGGGTTATATTGATAGCCGAAAGGAGATTTTCCATCCTTTAACTGGATGAGAACTTCACCACCCATGCTTTTAATTTCCTTTTTCCATCTATTATAGAATTCACTGGATTTGTATCCTGATTCTAACCAATAGGCCGTTGCTACGTGGTACTCGTCTCGATTGATTTTCAGTGATAAATCTTCCTTAATTTCAAAATATCGTAAACCAAAAAAAGACCAAATCTTTCTTCTCCGTTCATGAAAATCCGGAACTTCTTTTACGATCTGCGTTAAAAAATCTTCGCGCTCTTTTATACTATTCCATTTCCCAAATATTAAAGAACCAGGCTGAATATTTCCTTGCGTGTAATTCTTTACCTTAAATCCGGGTATAGGTTGATAGGACATTCTTTTTGCTACAGGAAAGGCCGTTTGAAAATATGATTTTAATTCTGCCTGCCTATCAGAATTTTGTGTCAGGAGCAAAATATCAAATACTTCTCCCTTTTTAAGAACTATAGTATCAACCTTTGATTGTCCATAAAATTTATAAATATGAAACACCGTAATAGTTAAGGTCAGCGCTGTTTTTAATAAATTCCTTCTCATTCTTCAGTTGTTTTTTGTGGATTTGATATCAAACTTATTTTTATTACCAGGAAGCCCCTTTTAAATCCATGACGTATTGGTGTTGATACGGTATACGGACATGATTTCAGTGACCTTTAAAAATGACCTGAGCAAAACCCTGAAAATATCAACAATGGTTCAACATTTATAATTAGTAGAACAAGGCAGGACAATGCCTAAGAGCGTTCATCCAAAGCAAAGACCAGTCGACCGACACCCTGCGAGATGGCAATCAAATCTTTAACTCTTCTCACTACATTCTCTTGCGAATACCCTAATTTTCTACCATGAAGATCTCAATGATAGCAGCAGTGGCGGAGAACCGTGTAATTGGCAAAGACAATGACCTGGTATGGAGCCTGCCTGATGATATGAAGTTTTTTATGCGAACCACTTCCGGGCATCCGGTGATCATGGGGCGTAAAAACTATGAATCTATACCCGATAAATTCAGGCCGCTGCCCAACCGTAAGAATATTGTCATAACCCGTCAATCTGATTATAAGGCTGAAGGCGCCTTTGTTGTCAATTCACTTGAAAAGGCCATCGCCTCTGCCAAAGAAGAAAACCCGAATGAGATTTTCCTTATTGGTGGTGGGCAGATCTATGAAATGGGGCTTGAAGTAGCAGATGTAATGTATATCACCGAGATTCATCATGAGTTTGAGGGTGATGCTTTCTTTCCCAAGTACGATAAATCAGCTTGGGAACAAGTACAGCGCGTACCGCATACCAAGGATGAAAGTCATGCTTTTTCTTTCGACTTTGTCACTTACCTAAAAAAGTCATGAAACTCGCCGGAAAAGTAGTGTGGATTACAGGCGCCTCCTCAGGTATTGGCGAGGCGCTCACCTACGAACTAGCTAAAAAAAGTTGCAGGCTTATTCTTTCTGCGCGCAGATTGGAAGAACTCGAACGCGTGAAAAGTTCATGCTCAGCATCTTCACATGCTAATATTGCCGTATTACCGTTGGACCTTGCCGCTACCGATTCTTTAAAGCTAACAACAGAAGCCGCTATCTATTTATTTGGTCATATTGATATCCTCATCAATAATGGTGGTATAAGCCAGCGGTCTTTGGTTAAGGATACGGACCTTGCTGTAGATCGACGAATCATGGAGGTAAACTACTTTGGTACCATTGCAATCACCAAGTATCTGATACCTCATTTTATGGAAAGACACCAAGGAATGTTCGTTGTGGTAAGTAGTTTGGTTGGTAAATTCGGAACACCCTACCGATCAGGTTATGCGGCATCAAAACATGCTTTACACGGTTTCTTTGATTCTCTACAGGCTGAACTCTATCAAGACAACATTCGGGTTTCCCTGATTTGTCCGGGTTTTATAAAAACAGATGTTTCTATAAATGCTCTTACTGAAAAAGGGGGAAAACTTAACGAAATGGATCAAGCCCAGGCCAATGGCATGGATGCAGATAAATGTGCTAAAAAGATTGTAAGGGCCATTAAGTCAAAAAAATATGAGACCTATATTGGTGGAAAGGAAAAATATGGTGTTTTTCTAAAGCGGTTTCTGCCTGCTCTATATCGGAAAGTGGTAAGGAAGGCCAGTGTGAGGTAGTTAAACCTAACAGCTGTGACATTGGAACAAAACGGTCTTATATCATAAGCATATTACCAACAATCAGCTGTTGAGGTTAGGCCTTAATTACTCCATCTCTTAACACATCCAGATAGATATGATTGATCTGAGTGATCGGCATGGAGAAGATATTTGGCTTATGGTTATCCAACAATTCCGTAACCCGTTTTTCGATCCTGGAATAAAGAAGTGATTTAGTTTTAATAAGAAGTATTGTTTCTGTAGTATTTATCACTTCTTCTCCAGACCATCTAAGCGTTTGAATACTTGGTATTACGTTAGCACTGTTGGCCAGTCTTTCTTGTATCAGCGTTCTTCCTATTTCCCTAGCTTCAGATGAATCTTTGGTTATTAAATAAATAAGTACCACGATCAGTTATTTCGGGCATGGAAACCAGATGCTACGAGTGATTTACGCATCAAGGTTCTGGCCCGATGCAGTCTGGTCTTGACTGTACATACGGGTATATCAAGTACCTTGCTTATTTCATCGTATTTAAGTCCTTCAAAATCTCGAAGGTATATGGCCGATTTAAATTCTGGTTTAAGGCTGTTGAAAGAGATCAGCACCTCATCACTGAAGGTGTTTTTAAATACTTCTGGCCTTACAGAACTCTCATAATATGGATTTCCAATGCTATCATCGGGTATATCTACCATTGGATTATTCTGCTGTTTCCTGTAGTTGTTAATGAATAAGTTATACATCATACGGAACAACCAAGAACGAGCATTGGTACCCAATTCATAATGCTGGTAATACTTTACAGCACGTAAAAATGTATCCTGAACGAGGTCCTGCGCATCATCATCATTTGAAGTCAGTTTAATCGCAAAATGATATAGTGCATTTGTGTGCTCAAGGAATTCCGATAAATACTCATTACGCTTGGTAGTAGTTATAGTAGTATTCATAGCATGGCATTTTTAGTTGATAGTATTACTATTATTCATAAACGTAAGTATACCTCAAATTGTTCAAAATTGTTTGGAATAATTTTGAATAAATTAAACAAATGAGCGTCTTCACGACATTCGAACGATCCAAAGTGAATGGAAATCAGTATCCTAGATTAGTGATACCGGCCGCCCAATAGAGATTGGCGATATTCTTTTGATAAGTAGACTTTAACTTTAATAGTTTCGATTGTGAGCTAATGAGTTTATCTACCTGGAGATTGATCTTAAAAAGGTCGCTTTCTCCATTTTGCAAATTCAGTCGTTCTGCTTCAACTATGCGTTGATAGCTTTGCACCATTTGAATTTGCTGCTCGATGATAGTACCCGTGTTTGTAGCAGCGGCATATTGCGCATTTACCTGGTTTATGATATCTCGCTCCCTAACATCACGCTCATACTTATTGTCGAGGAGTTTAAGTTTAGTCTGGCCAAGTTTTGCTCTTTCTTTTCTTAGGAATAATGGGAACGCAAAATCAACGCCAAGCTTATAATTATCACTTAATGCTACATTTACGCGCTCGGCATTAGAGTTTACTGGTTGATCGAGCAAGTAGTAACTTAAATCCAGTTTTGGTTTAAGGTTCTCTCTTGCCAGATTCCTATCCACGATCAAGGATTGATTTTTCAGGTCCAGTTTTCTAATTTCTGGATGATTATTACGAGCTAAATCCACTAACTCCTCTAAAAGATCGATTTCAAGGCTAACTAGTGGTGTTTCCTCAGGTTGCAAATTATCATCCAAGACAAGTGGAGCGCCATCGGCAGACCACAGATGATTAGATAACAAAAGCCCTGCCCGAATACGTTCAATATTAGCTTGTTGAAAATCGGTAATCCTTGTGAGTAAGGTGATTTTTGCCTGAACGGTATCAATGACAGCTACTTCGCCATATTCGAAACCCACTTTGGTTCGATCAAAAATATCTTGCGCAATAGCTATGCTCTGCTGCAAGAGTATGTAATTATTATAAGCATAATACCACTCCCAATAGTCTTTAGCGGCTGTAAGTAAAATTTTGTTGATCTCCTTTATCTGATCAGCTTCAGCCATATCCTGAAAAAGCCTGGCCTGGCGAACAGTAGCCCTTCGCTTATCTATAAACAGTCCTTGACCCACCGGTACCGACACCCCTGCATAAATCTGTTGGTTATTCGGTGAACTGAAGACATCATTCTCTTCATTTAAAAAATCACCCTCATTACGCTCTAAACCTACTTTAGGATCAACAGGAAACCATACGGGTACTTTTAAGGATATGTCCAGTTTATCATAGTACTCAGTGTCGTTGAAGTTTTTCAAATCCCAGGTACCTTCAAGTTTGGGGTCAAAACCGCCCCTGGCCAGACGTAGCTCTTGAGCCGCTTGTTGTGTCAGAAGTTCCGCCTGTTTAACAACCGGATGATTGCTTAGAACAAGTGCATAGAACTCATCAAACTTCAGCACAATTGTACTATCGGAATCATCTTGCGAAAAAGATGACCGGGGAAGCAATAGAAAAGACAGTAAGAAGATTATCCCTCTCATTTCTTTTCAGTATCAGATTTAGATTTAGTTTCCGTACCTATTTTAGTGTCTAGTGGTTCTTCGTACAGGCTGGGAGGAAATCCGTTAAGTTGTCGCCAGATCTCATACCAGACGGGTACATTATCCAGCATCACCCAACCTTTAGTACCTGATCCTAGCCTTAATTGCTCCGGCCATGGTTCATCATTAGGGTCTGGAGTTACTAATATTCTAAATTCACCACCCTTACTATTCACCTGATCTATCACTTGTACAACCCCACCAAAGGTGCCTACGGAAACGCTGGGCCATCCGCTGAATTGTAATGCGGGCCATCCATCGAACTCTATTCGAACCTGCCGCCCTCGAGATAAGAGTGGAACGTCCATAGCCTTAACATACATTTGAACTGCTATATCAGGGTTTTCCGGCATTACTGTAACTACCGCTTCGCCCTCTTTGATCGTTTCGCCTATGCCGGCCCGCATGGCCTGCACAACAATACCGGACTGCGGCGCAATGACCTGATACTGTTCATTTCGAATCTGCATATTGGCATATTCATTTCTCAGCTTTGCCAATGATCCCTGTGAATTATACAGATCTGCCAATGTAGCATTCAGGTCAGATTCAGCCTTACTAATCTTATCTTGATACTCTGCTTGAACACCGGTTAAATTCACGACTGCATTTGTTAGCTCAACTCTGGACTGTTGAAATTTATTTTCGGAAGAGACCACCTTCATTC
Source organism: uncultured Flammeovirgaceae bacterium (assembly GCA_937899105.1). Taxonomy (GTDB): domain Bacteria; phylum Bacteroidota; class Bacteroidia; order Cytophagales; family Cyclobacteriaceae; genus Fulvivirga. Next base: position 31,014 of record CALBPF010000015.1, read on the forward strand.
TGGACTCTTGATATTTAGACTGAATATCTTGAAATTTCGTTAAAGCAATGTTGCCTGCTTCATACAGAGTTTTATTCCTTTCATATTGGTTTTCGAAGTTCCCAAACCTAACTTTTTCTGCTAGAAAGTCTACGCTGTCGCTGTTAAGTTTAAAACGCGTTTGGGTCAACTTATTTTCCGCCTGCTCATATTTGGCACGTAAGGCATTCTTCAAAGCAGTAATTTGATTTCTAAGTGCCTCAGCCTTTGAGCCTTTTGAATCTATTTCAGCCTCTTTAGCTACGATCTGCTCTTGCAACCTTTGAAGTAACTCAGGGTCAAAAAACTTTTCTTTTACTTCAGTAAGAGTGAGAATGGTATCTCCCCTATTCACAAATTGCCCTTCCCTCACTTTCCAGCTATCAATTCTACCGGCAATTGTAGACTCTACGAACTGTGGACGATTACTAGGATTAAAAGCAGTAATATCACCATTACCTTGTATGTTTTGCTGCCAGGGCACAA
>CALBPF010000016.1 GCA_937899105.1 uncultured Flammeovirgaceae bacterium
CATAGCCTCAGTCTTATTTTCTGGGGAAAAGGCATTTTTTTCATCAGTTGTTATACTTTTTTCCCTACATGATGGTAAAACATATCCAATCCCCATTATGGAGGGTAATATCCCTGTGATTGCTGATTATATCACCATGATTTATATTTTCTCGGATATTTCCATTGCGTAAATAAATGTCGGATACAGGTTGTAAATGGTATCTCGACTTCTCAGCGTTTTCTTCTATTCCTTGATCACCTGCTGCGGTCCAGGCGGGTATATAATAGTTTTTTGTTAGTGCATCTAACTTGTTTTCGAGATCTTGTGGATTGGTTTTAGGTGAGACTTTAATGTAGGTATGGTAGTTATTGGCATTCCAGTTGTCTTGTTCTCCGGGATAGAACTCTACCCCAGTTAAAGTCATAAAAAAATCATATCGAAAATGGGATGCTTCTTTGGTCTCGACTACGCCTGTAATGGTATAGGTGCGATCGCTCGTATTGTCTAGCACATTACCCTGCAGGGTAATTGTTTTTCCAATAGGGTCTTCATTTGAAAAGTACTTACGAGCTTTTTCTTCGGAGATAAGTAGAGTATTTGGATTACTCAATGCCTTAGGGCCGTTTCCCTGGAGCAGTTTAATTTCCAGGATATCAATCATACCCGGGTCGATGTATGCAAATCCGTTTTCATGGAAAATTTGAGGCTTATCATTAAGTTTAATTTCGTTAACCCCCGCACCGAAAAGTTGAGTATTTAATAATCGTCCTGCTTGCTCTATTTCGGGAAAATCAGTAGCGAGCGCTTTGGCGGTAGGCGCTGGAAACCAGGCCCATCGCTCTAATTCCCCTTCGCCCTTAAACTGATTAACGACGCGATAAACCTGATCTTTCGCTTCGAAATGCTGATCATAGCTAAGTTCGTCTTTTACAAAAAGCGCAATGAGAACACAAGCGGCAATACCGAGTGCGAAGCCCCCTATTTTTATGCTGGAATATACCTTTTGCTTTAGCAAGTGGCGCCAGGCTATCCTTAGATCATATTTGAACATAGTTGTTAAGTTTGAATTTTGACCGATGTTAACTGTTCTGATAAATTCAGGGCGAAAATGTTTGATCACTGACCAGATGAACTGCTTTTTGGCCTTTTGTGGTGAGCGAACAAATTGAACTTCAAAGACTTCAACAAGATCGCCTTCTACTTCTTCCAGATAGTCCTCCCGGCAGAACCAGCGTAAGAATTTAAGGGCATTATTTGGGGGAACGGGTCTCAAATTATTCGTTTTTTAAGCAGTCCACCGGATTTACCTGTGCTGCTCTGCTGGTTTGTAAACTCACTGTAAACCACGCAATGCATATGGCGAGCAAACCCGTCCCTGCGAAGGACCACCATTGTAGATCAACCCTGAAGGCGAAACCCGTGAGCCACAGGTGGAGAACAAAATAACTAATAGGCAGTGCAATAAGAATGGCGACCAATACCATTTTTGTGATATCGCTTGTCAATAAGTAAATGATCCTAAATGTACCAGCGCCCAAAATCTTTCGAATACCAATTTCTTTAAATCTTCGTTCAGCGGTAAAAGTAGCCAGGCCAAATAATCCAAGACAGGAAATAAGTATAGCCAATCCGGCAAAATACTGTGATAAGGAGGCTACCCTTTGCTCCGCTACATACTGGGACTGGTATTCGGCGTCGAGAAACCTGTAATCGAGGGAAAACCCGGGGTTGTATTGTGCATAGAAATCTGCAATTCCGTTAATGGTTTCTTGTTCCTTTCCAGGTTTGATTTTAACCATAAATTGATCGGTATATTCGGGCTTGAGGAGTATCATCGAAGGTTTTACCTCGGTATGAAGCGATTCGAAATTAAAATCCCTTGCCACTCCCACGATCTCGTATTCCTTGCCCCAAAAGGTGATGTTTTTACCAATAGGATCCTTTAACCTCATGTGTTCGATGGCCGTTTGATTGAATATGGCTTTTGAGGTCTCAGTGCTAAAGCTTCGGGAGAAAGCCCTTCCTTCTACCATTTGCATTTCCAATATTTCCAGCATATCATGGTAGACCGCAACCAGTTCAAAATGGGTGTTATCGTCCAGGTCTTTACCCTCCCAATTAAATCCATAAACGCCCCAGCTATGGCCTGACAATTTATGACTCGTACTTGAAGCGTTGACTACACCCGGTAGCTTCTTTAACTCCAGGAGAAATGTTTCCAGTTGGTCTTCTTTTTCCGTAATTCCTTCACGGTTGAAAACAATGATATTCTCCTTTTCAAATCCCAGGCGCTTGTTTTGAACGAACTCGATCTGCTGGTAAACCACTACCACAGCAGTGATCAAAATGATCGACATAACAAATTGAAATATTACCAATCCTTTACGTGCCCAGGTTTCACCTGTGGCCCTGACCAATTTGCCTTTTAGCATCGTAAGCGGATTAAAACCAGAAAGATACAACGCGGGGTAACTTCCCGATAATAACCCTGTGAGTAAAACGATGATCAATACTGAGGTTAACAAATTGAGGTCTAAAGACAGTGTTAAATGCTTGCCGGTAATTTCATTGTACTGGGGTAAAAGTATCCATACGATTGCTACGGCCACAAGCAGTGACAACATTGTCATTATGGTTGATTCACTCAGGTACTGATAAATGAGAGACCACCGGCTGGCGCCATTTGCTTTCTTTATACCTACCTCTTTCATTTTTCGTGTGGCCCTGGCGGTAGATAAATTCATGAAATTGATACAGGCGATCAGGAGAATAAATATGGCGATCACAGAGAATAATCTGACATAACTGATCCGTCCTCCGGATTGTGCACCATTTTCATACTTTCCATAGAGATACCGGTCTGAGTATTTGGCCAGGAAAGGTGTGCGGAACCGCTTTTCTTTTTCCCGCTTGATCTGGACATAGTCGGCAATCTTTTCATTGAACGCATGCACATCGGCGCCTGATCTAAGTTTGACGAATGCATGCGCAGGTGTGCTGCCCCATGATAGCGCCCACTCTTGGTCGGGAGCAAATTCTTCGAATGATAGGGCAAAATCAAATTGGAAAGAAGACTGACTTGAAGGTATCTTATATACTCCGGAGATGTGATACGATTCTTCCTGGTTAAATGCAACTGACTCACCTATTATATCCTTGGTCGTACCGAATAGCTTAAGGGCAAGGTCCTCCGATACCATCATGCTACGGCTCTTAGACCATATGTTATCCTTATGCCCTTCAATGACTGGGTAAGAGAAGATATTGAAATAGTCTTTACTCACATATTGGCCGTTTGCCTTTAAGTTTTTGTCCGGAATTGATAATGTAATGTTCTCAACAGGTGTGAGAACCGTAGTTGCATACTCAACCTCGGGCATTTCTTCCACAAGGGACAAAGCCATTTGACCGGAAGTCGTTTCATTGACCCTTAGACCAATGGGTTCATCAAATATTTCCAGGACTTGAAATATACGATCATCATCTGCATGGAACTTGTCCATCTTTAATTCGTCCATTACCCATAGATAAATAAGCATTGAGCAAGCAAGTCCTGTTGAAAGACCTAATACATTGATGAGGAAGGTAACTTTATTGCGTCTGTAGTTACGATATGTGAGTAGCAGGTTATGGCGTGTCATTATTACTGAGTTTGAGTTTTGACCTATTTTAAGTGCTTTCATGAATTCTGGCCGGAAATGTCTTGCTACACCCCAGAAGAACTTTTTCCGAGCTTTTGAGGGCGATTGCTCATGTTGTTTTTCGAAAACCTCAATCAGGTCTCCTTCAACCTCTTCGAGATAGTCTTCCCGGCAAAACCAGCGAAGGAATTGTAAAGCCCGCTTCGGTGGTAGGGCCATTAGTTAAAGGATATTTTTGGGATTTGCTTGTAGAGTTCGGTACGGACATCGTACTGTAAATCCAATGCCTGCTTTCCAAAAGCGGTGATCACATAGAATTTTTTTCTACGCCCACCACGATCCGAGGTGATGCCGCCAAATCTGGATTTCACAAATCCTTTTTCTTCCATGCGCTTTAGGGCAACATGGATAGCGCTGATATTTACTTTCTTGTTGAGCTGTTTTTCTAATCCTTCGAGAATGGATACCCCATAGGCGCTGTCGTGCTGTGAAGCTACAATAAGCAGTACCAGTTCTTCGAATTCTCCGAGTGAAGGTGCTTTCATGTCAAAATTATTTACTTAACAAACGTGAATATAATATATTAGTTTCATAATTGTTAAGTAAATTGTAATTACGATTTAATGATATATCACTAAAACCCTAGATTTGGTTTGACTACTTATTCTGAAGGACTAATAATTATACTTTTATTTGACCAATCGGGTGTTGGGATAGGCTGCTAGCCAGCCAAACCAAAATGCTCGGTGATAGGGTAGTCTTGCTGCTGTCCTTCCATCGGCGGAGAACAGCTGATCTTCTTTGAGACGCCAAAGTATGCCTGTGTCATCCTTGATTTTTGAATCCCCATCGTAACTCACAAATTTTACTCCTTCGGCATTATAAACTCTATTCGCTCCACTCCGGTCTGTGAATACCACAAATGATTTTCTACCGATAAGATCCGTATAAATTGGATTTTTCTTTAGAAACTTAGTTGAAATGGCTAATTGATCTAGTGGATATTCAGGGAATCTAAGTGCCAGCACCTCGTCTTTGTTTTTCAGCCTCCTGTCATCGAAGGGTGTGTTGAACATAAGTTCGTCAGTTGCAAAATATGCTTTGTAAGCTTCGCCCTCGCTATAGTCTCTTTTATGGCCGGTCCGTTCAGATAGAACTTTAGTGTTCGGGTGTCTTCGTTTCCATTCGCCCCAAGTGGTAGTAACCACACTTAAATGCTCTAAGGCAATCCCTTTATTGATGAGTGGACCTATAACCGGCTCGCCTCGTAGTGTATTCCACAGTGACTGTGTAGTCCGGTCATACATTAATTTGTTTGATCGATAAAGAAATCCACTCGTACCAAGTTCATAATTAATGCCGTTAAATTCTGTTTTATATAAAATCACCGTTCCGCATAATGTACAGTAAACCCCGGCCACGGGCACACCACCAACTTCATCTACGAACATTTCATGCCAGGCTAATATTCTTTTGGGGTAGGCACGAACGTCTCCGTTCACTTCAATGCCGAAAACAATATTATTATCCTCTAAATAGGTGGCTTCTGAGGCATTTATCATTTCAGGTGACCGTAATGGTGGTATTCCGTCCTGAACCACGCCTCCCCATCTTACCTCATCCAGTCGGATGGTGGTTTTTTCATTTCTACCTTTAAAATATAAATCAAATTTAGGATCAATTTTTTTATGTAGATAGGATTTGAAATTACCATAGTTTTTGTCTTTAGCTTCTTTTTTATTCCATAACCACTTATACCATTCACTGAAATTATATCCATAGCGTTTCGAGGTTTTATCTTGTAACAGGTTGATTAATTCAAGGGAAACCAGAGGGTTTTGAAGTATGTAGACCGTTTCTATGGTCATGATCTCATAGCTGGTTTCCCACGTTTTATCAATAACCTGAACTAAACGTAACGCTTCGTCATTCGTGGAGCTTGAGATTAAAGAAATGAATAATTCACCACCTTTCAGCGTATCTCTTTCCCTGCTTTGTGCCGATAAGTAGCAATCTTGAACACTGATTAAAATGGTCAAGAGTGAAATAATTACCTTTTGATGGATCATATTGGAATAACGGTTAAGCGGCCTATAAATTCGCGCCGTTATATATTATGATATATATTGTCAACGTATTGACAATATCTCTAATGCTCTTCGCAGTTAAATTAAGGATTGAGATGCAACCTTATGTGTATTGGACATTACACTGGTGTAAATTGAATATATATTGTTTCATCCTGATTATCAGAGAAATAACTTATGCTAGCTGATAGCTCTAAATTTTAACAGAAAAGTTATCTTTTCCTGCACCACAAAGCGGGCACTGGTAGGTTTCCGGAAGCTGTTCAAAGGAGGTGTCCTTCACAATGCCATTCACCTCATCACCGTATTCAGGATTGTACTCTGATAGGCAGCTGTTGCAGGTATAACTATTACTGACTAGCTTCTGTGGCTCCGACTCAGTATTTTCCGTTTTAGGAACAGCGTCTTCCAGTTGGTCAAAATAAACGCGGCTAAGCTCAATGAGCAGTGAAGCAACTACATCTTTTGGGATGTTTTGAGCGTAATAAGTGTATTCAGTAAGGTTTGGGTTGAAATCCTTTGAATAAAGGATGTTGTAGCTATCTGTTTGGTCGAGCACTTTTTCAATGACAATAGAGGTGAATAACGTGATGTCATCGGTGGTCTTTATGGAAAATGTGAGCCCATAAGTGCTTATATCCTGTTGGTCGAGTGTACGTACTAGTTGGGTCTTAAGCTCATAAGCCTCTCTATCCAAGGCGGGTAAGTGCCAGTTCATTTCCAGTGCGGAATGTCGCAGGTTCATGCCGAGCTTACCCAGCAGTTTTTCCCATCCTGTGATATACTTCTCGGAAATGCCCTTTATAATCAATGATTTCCAGGTAGTCAGACTTATCTTGCCTACTTCCGTCTGCAGGCACTTATGACAGATGGCTCTAAGTATCTCCAGGTTGAAATTGTTATTCCTCCAGTAGAGGCCTAGCCAATACTTAGTATCATACATCCTGTTGAAACCTTCATAGTACGGAAAGTTTGGACTGGCAAACTGTAATTCTTCCGTTACCGGCTGGGTCCTAACGTTAACTTCTTCCAACCTCTCGGATAAATTCTGATAGCTGACTCCATTATTTTCTAGTTTCAGCGACTCTATAAACTTGGATACGCGACATATGTCTTCACCATACACAAGTACCGGAAGCTGCCATGGTGTATTCTGTATATTCTGGAACCTTAGGTAGACGTACCAATAGTTCTCCTGGTTTGAGGCCAGAAAATTGATATGACCCGAGAAGAGTGGAACTAAACTTTGAGAAGGATCTACGATATTGATTCTCAGTATGGGTAAATAATCAAAACTCTCTAGAATATAATGGTAAAGATGAGAGGCCAGCCACTTTTTGCTAGGTTGTACATCCAATGCCACATAAGAACTGGCGATGTTTTGGTATCTGAAATCATTGATCTCAAAGTCGAGGTGTATAGGTTCCAATGTGGCTTTAATAAGATCAGGGTCTTTTTTTATGGCAGGTATCAATATATCCTGACGAGAACCGAAATGAATATGTCCTGCACCCAATTGCTCAGCAATCGCAGTCACTTTCAGTAGGTCTCCGGGTGAAATGATCCCACCCTTCAGGAAAACTCTAACTAAGTCTTTGAATTTTGAAGGCCTCGACACCGTTGGCGTAGATTTTTCGACTAAGTTATCGGCTTCCAACTTCATATCTCAATCAGTTCTTCATTTTTGTGCAGCATGCGTTGGATCTCGGATTTACAGCTTCCGCAACCTAATCCGGCTCCGGTAGTCTCACAAACCGATTCTAAAGACTTACAACCTGATGCTATTGCTTCTTGTATATTACCTTCGCCCACGTTGTTACAAGAGCATACCAGTTTGCCCTTAGTTGGATTTATCTTTTTATTTGAACGTAATAGTTGCAACCGTTTTTCCGAAAGCTCTACTTTGTTTTCTATCAGGTTTTTGAACTCCGCAAATTCGGATTTATCTCCCATTAATATTGCACCCACCAGTCTGTCCTGATAAATGATACATTTTTTATAGTAAAGCTGAGCTTTGTCCAGAAAGATGATCTCATCATATCCTTTACTATTTGGAGGGGCTTCTACCATCCCTATGGAGCAAAGGTCTAAATGGGAGAATTTTAGAATATTCATCAAAATGGACCCTTGGTAAATACTTGAGAGATCGCCTGCCATAAATTGAGCCATACAATCTGCTTGCTGTTCTGCCGCTGCGGTTATGCCATTTAATTTTTTGTCGAATTCGGCTATTTCACCGGCAGCAAAAATGTCCGGGTCGCTGCTCTGCAAGTATTCGTTTATAAGTATTCCTCTACCTACGTCTAATCCGGACTCTTGGCCCAATTCAATATTGGGTCTGGTGCCCACGGCATACACGATGGCATCACAGGTCATGTCCTTACCACTTTTAAAGGCGGCATGCAATCTTTTTTCTTTTTGAGATATGGATGTGACCTGATCATTGGTATGAACTGTAATATCCAGGTCTTCCACGTATTCTCTCAGTAAGGCGCTTGCTATAGGGTCAAGTTGGCGCTCCATTATGCGCGAGCTGAGCTGGATAATCGTCACGTTCAGGTCCATTTCCCTTAATGCAGCTGCCAGTTCAAGGCCTAACAAGCCACCTCCTATGACTAAAACATCTTTTCTACTTTTCAAGTGTTGTTTCAGTTCATCAGCATTTTTCCGATCCCGCATGGTGAATACACCTGGTAGCTCCATAGGTGTATTCGGTGGAATGAATGCTCGGCTTCCTGTAGCCAGCATAAGTCTGTCATAGGAGTGAGGCTCACCTTTGTCATCGATCACAACTTTTACCTTGCGGTCAATGCTAGTAATTGCGTTAGACTTATGCACATGTACATTTAACTGCTCCAGTTCACCATATTCGAATTTCAGTAGGTCCTGCCAGGTTTTAGTGTCGTTTACATAATCCGGAAGTAATACACGGTTGTAAAAAGGCCATTCTTCCTTGGAGAAGACATGTATCTCATCGGTTTGATTCAAAGAACGGTAGGTTTGCACAAATCGGTAAGCAGCAGCTCCAGCTCCAACAACAATTATCTTTTCTCTCTTCTTTTCATAGAGTCTCACTTCCACAGCTGCGTATTTAAAACCAGGTTGCTTGGACTGTGGGTCTATGTCATCATTGGTGAGATTATTCGCCCTGCTGAAGTCCTCATTTAATTTTTTCCCCCAATGCATGGGCAGAAATACCACATCCTTTTTGATGGAATCAGTTATCCGGGCAGTAACGCGCACTTCACCGCGGCCATTGGACACCAGTACAGGGTCATTTTCTTTGATACCTCTGATTAACGCATCTACCGGATGTATCTCCAGAAATGGCTTGGGTAGATGCCGGTTGAGTTTGTTCACCTTCCCTGTCTTCGTCATGGTATGCCATTGATCACGAATGCGTCCGGTGGTCAGGATTAGTGGTAATTCTGACGTCACCTGTTCGCTTTCAACAGCTGCACCAGCCGTTTTTATCTGAGCTTTACCTGAAGGCGTAAAGTACTTATGGTCTGCAAATAACCTTTCGGTGCCTTGATGGTCCACTGAGGGTACAGGCCATTGTATAGTACCTTGGCTTTTCAACCTTTCATGTGACAATCCGGATATATCGATCTTTGTACCTTTGGTTAATGTGCAATACTCATCGTAGACTGCAGCTAAGCTGTCGTGATCAAAGCCTTTGAAACCCATGGCTTTTCCGAAGCGTAGCAGGATATCAGCATCCGGAAGCGCCTCTCCGGGAGGTTCAACCCCTCTTCTGAGATAACTGATCCTTCTTTCCGAATTGGTCATGGTTCCTTCTTTTTCCAGCCAGGTGGCTGCTGGTAATACCAGATCGGCATATTTTACAGTATCACTGCGATTGGAAATGTCCTGCACCACCAAGAACTTGGCGGCAGACAGCGCCTCGTCTACCATCCTGGCGTTTGGCATGCTCACGGAAGGGTTGGTACAAATGATCCATAGTGCCTTCATTTTACTACTTTTCAGCGCATGGAACATTTCAGTGGCGGTTAGACCAGGTTTATCATTGATACTTTCTACTCCCCAGAAATCCGCTACTTCCTGGCGGTGGACAGGATTATTTAAATCTTTATGAACTGCCAGTAGATTAGCCATGCCGCCAC
>CALBPF010000017.1 GCA_937899105.1 uncultured Flammeovirgaceae bacterium
AGATTATTGACAAAAATGATCATTAGACCGCTTATTCCAAGGGCGGCAATAATTCCCCATTGGTTTGGTTTGTACTTTTTAAAATAATAGATCAGGCCAAGGGCGGGAATCGTCACCAAATTCAATAAGTGCACACCGATAGAAAGTCCCATCATATAAGCAATAAGTATAAGCCATCGATTGGCACGACTTTCGTCTCCCATTAGATCCCATTTTAGAATAGCCCACACTACGAATGCTGTGAAGAAAGAAGACATCGCATATACTTCACCTTCTACCGCCGAAAACCAGAATGATTCACTGAACGTGTAGACCAATGAACCGATAACGCTAGCCCCTATGATCATCCATTTCTGTTCGGAAGTTATCTCGCTCGTATTACTGATATTGAGAATTTTTCTGGCGAACATAGAAATGGTCCAGAACAAGAAGAGTATGGTGAATCCACTGGCAAGTACACTTATCATGTTGATCCAAAATGCTACTTGAGTTACGTCGCCAAAAGCAAGGAACGAGAAAATTCTTCCAAGAAGAAGAAAAAATGGTGCGCCTGGAGGGTGTGGCACCATTAGCTTATATGACACGGCGATAAATTCACCACAGTCCCAATAGCTGGCTGTTTCCTCTACGGTAAGTATGTACACCAACGTAGATAGAACGAAGACTGCCCACCCCCCAATATTATTTATCTTTTTAAAATCCATTGCTTACTACTAGGCTCAGTTTAAATGAAGGGCGAAAATAGCAAATAATCATAAGTTAGTTTTACTTAATAATGCTTTCCTGACCAACGGTAATACTCTTTAGCTATTGTTATTTGTAAATGATTAGATAGTAACTGAGCCATATAATGAAAAAAAGAATATAACTGCACGCCACTATGAGTTTGGCCGTACTTCTTTTCTTCTGAGCTTTATAGTCGATGCCATTTATGAGTAGTATCCAGTAAATAATCTCAAACACGTTAAGCACCTTTAATGGATAGATCCACTGGGGATCTATCGTTTGTCTGTCAAAGAAATTCATCAAAGACAAAGGATAAAAAGCCCTAATGTCATAAATGGTATGCTCCGGAGCGAAAAACATAAACCAACTGATTTTCATTAATTCAGCGACTAAAAAAATGCTCTCCGATACGGCTGCTACATGCCAGGCTTCGCCATATGTTACTTTATAGCCAAATAAAAAACATCCTACCCAAAGTACGAAACCTGTAATAGTGAATTTGTAAGCATAAACTACGGGAATTGAAGCGTATTGAAGGCCGCTTAGCATATTGAAAAACCCCATTTGACCTCGCTCTTCCAAAATTTCGAAGGCCATGGTTTCGTTTTCCACAAAGGTTTTCTTAATCAATAATAAAGCAAAAGTGGCCAGGCACAGCAACAAGAAGTACAGCCACTTATTAAGATCATAAAAACCGGATGAGTCCTCTTGGATTCTTTTCATGGCTTGAATTTAGCGAAATCGTTAAGTTGAGCATTAGAACTTCAGGTGAACGGTTAATGTTAACCGTGTTTAGTGAACAACATATATCTTTGAGCTTCTAAATGAGAAAAGAGATACTCACTTTTGTAATTGTTCTGAAGGCCGTATTTTGTTCTAGCGGGCAGGCGGTAACTGGGGCTTCCCAGAACGATGGAGATGACCAGGTGATTTTGATAGCAGATATGCAGCTGCAAATTGAAATTAACCAGGCCATGAACGATCTATACAACTTTAAGTTTGATAAGGCGGAACAGCAATTTCGCTGGCTTAAGCAAAAATATTCGTGGCACCCGCTTCCTTATTTCCTTGAGGGGTTGAGTGAGTGGTGGAAAATTATGCCGAACATGAATAACCGCAGTCATGATGAGAAGTTTATGGCGCACATGGATACGGTGATCTTGATTTCTGAAAATCTTTTTAATAAGAAGGAACATAAAATTGAGGCCAGTTTTTTTCTAGCCGCCGCATATGGTTTTAAGGGTAGACTTTTAAGCAGCGAAGAGCGTAGGAATTGGAGAAAGTCCGCCACAGCGGGTAAAAATGCTTTAAAGTATATGGAATATAGCAAGGAGCGTCATGAACTAAGTCCCGAGTTACTATTCGGTGATGGGCTGTATAATTATTTTAGAGAATGGGTGCCGGAAAATTATCCCTTGTTAAAACCAATTATGCTCTTTTTTCCAAAAGGAGACAAAAAATTAGGTATTGAGCAGCTTAAAAAGGTTTCGTATAACGCTTTCTATACCAGAACAGAGGCACAGGTTTTCCTAATGAGGATCCTAAATAGCTATGAAAACGATAGGCAAAGGGCACTCCAGATAGGCGAGTACCTACACCAAACCTACCCTGATAATCCATACTTTCACAGATATTATGCGAGGTTACTGTATTCATCTGGAAAGTTTAGTAAAGCTATGCCGGTAGCTAAAACTATTCTGGCTCAAATTGATGGTGGGAAATTAGGTTATGAAGATACCAGCGGTAGATATGCATCATTTTTTCTGGGTCAGATCAATCAAACTAGAAAAAATTATGATGAAGCAAAATTATATTATAACAGAGCTGTGGAGTTCTCCGAAAGATCTGAGGCGTTTTCAACGGGTTATTACCATTATTCGCTACTAGAATTAGGAGAGCTCGCATTGAAAGAAGGAGATAAAAAAGTGGCAAAAGACTTCTTTAAGAAGGTCAAAAAGCATGCCGATAGGGGGGATCGAGTACATAAAGAGGCGAGGGAGAAATTGAGGCAGTTGTAGTTACAGCTAAGAAGTTCGGGAGCTACTCCATTCGTCCTTTTGTCGTTTATGTCTTGGCTTACCTGATAAGACCAAAAATCACAGATATCATCTTGCAGGTATTTTCTGCCGACTTTAAAAATAAAGATTACAGATGCCTAGGTCTTAATTTTGTTTTTATTCAGGCAGAGAGATGTTAACCAATTGTGTTCATCATTGAAGTAATCTGAGACTAGCTCGGTGTTCATTACTTAACTTACAGGTCAATTAGCTATTTCCTCTATAGTTTGTGAATTCATATAATCTGGTATTTGAACGTCAAAGTTCTTTAAAATACTGGGTGCTATTTGGGTGGTGTCAATTCCTGTTTGCCTCTTTTCTGATGTCTTTTTCTTGGGATCATAGATAATTAAAGAACCTTCAGGTATATGATAAGCCGTACCTGCCGCTTGTTCTTGAACTTTTTCATTTTCAAGACCGAATTTAGTCAAGTCGAATTTTCGTTCATCGTAAATGAGAAAATCTTGTTTGAGGTTCACATGGCCAAGATCGAGACTGAAGAATAGTTCATTCTTTAGTCTATAGTTAATAGGATTATCTTGAATTTTTAATTTGCGTAAGGTTTTTTCAAAATCTTTGGCCACTTGTGGAGTTTGAACTTTTAGGTTGTATTGTGGGTGCATCGCAGGTAGGGCTTCCCAGTCTTCTTTTTTGAAGCCTAAAGCATCCATAAAACTTTCCATGTTTTTTAATGTGAGTTCAGTCTCGAGATTGATCATTTTAGTAGCCGCTTGTCCCATGCTGCTTGCTATGATTAGTTTGTAGTTTGGGTTGGACTCTATAAAGTTGAGTAACTTTTTCATCATCTGATCGAGCTCCCCTAAGGCAAAATCAATTTCATGAGCATATCTATCATGCCACTGTTCATCGAGCAAGTTTTCCGCATAGTCTTCTGGGAAAGTTGCAGCCCAGTATCGGTGCATTGTGGATGCCACGTTGTTAGAGAAAAAGGTTGTAAACTGAGGGTTTTCTTTTTTTAGCAGATCAAAAAAAATGTCGAAAGCGATTGAGCTTTGATATGTTCTTCTTCTTGTAGTCATCCAAGGTTGTGTCCTTTCCTTAACCAATTGCTTGGCAAGTGCGTAAAATGTTTGAATGGACACGCCCGATCTTAATAAAGTCGTTAGCAGTACTGTCCCTGAACCAATCTGAATTTTTCTGCTAACATTCCTCGCTGAAGCACGAGACATCATGAGATTAAACGCCTGAAAGGGCTCTATCTTTTTTGGTTTTGTTTCAAAACCTGCTGCAAATGGATCTGGTACATAATATTTGTACTTGTCGATATTGAATGGTAATGGATAAGTATGAAGGGATGAAAAAACTCCTACCGAAACAGTGTTTTGCACGAGGATTTGCCAGATAGTGGGGTAACTTTTATCGATTTTTTCTAAATCTTCACCTAAATCTTTTATCCCATGAGATTTGTTCGTTATTCCACGATGCAGTGTGGGCCAGGTCGTCCATGGGTGCAAATGTCCTTCATCGGTAGTTTTAGTTTCATATTGTTTACTATACTCTAATATTTTTGCTATATGGGAAGTTGGATACTTATCAGCGTAGTAATCCAATACTCTAAATGGTACTTCGTTGAGTTCGAACAGAATGATTTTTCGCATAAATGGACCGATGCTGACTTGATTTAATTAACAATGATAGTAAGGTTGTGCTATTTGAACCAATGATATATGCAATTTTGTAGTTAGACTTGAGTTTAAACGATATTAATGGAATTAAGAGATTTAATAGTAACCCC
>CALBPF010000018.1 GCA_937899105.1 uncultured Flammeovirgaceae bacterium
TCTATTTTACATCTTACCGGTTGGTTTCCTGCTACTATGGATGGTAGATTACTTCATTATTTTCAGCAGGAGAAACTGTCCTACACTATTTCTGATCCGGTTTCAGGAGATAAGGTTCCTGTATTACTCAATAATCCTAACTACCCGAAACTCTTTGAATCCATAACCCGCATCTTTCAGTTGCCAGATTATTATGAAATGGATTTAACACCATTCATAGCTGTTTTTTATCCGATACTCTTTGCCTACTGCCTGGGAGATGCAGGATATGGTCTGGTGTTGCTGTTGGCGGCGCTTATAGGTGGCTTTACTTTTTTGAAAGCGTCAAGAAATATGGCGGTTTTGGGAGTAATACTTGGTGTGTTTACCACACTCATGGGCGTAGTGAAATCGGGTAGTATTTTTGGGCAGCCTATTATAGCCGATTACTTGCACCCGCTCCTGCAATTTTTATCACAATATGTAATTATCCCTGATGATCGTGATGTGGTTTTTAATGCATTCAATGTAGCGCTTTTGATTGGTGTAGTACAAATTTTTACCGGCATTATCATTTCCATTATAAATAAGATGCGCTATCACAGCCTGATAGCCAGCTTGCCCCAGCTCGGTAAGCTTTTTATAGTTGTTAGTTTAATTTGGATGTTTTTGGCAGATATGCAAGGTGTGGAAAGCTTACAGCCTTTCGCCCTGGGAAGAAAAATACTGCTGACAATAGGTGTACTATTAGTCCTCTGCTTCCATGACATGAAGCTACCCATTGTAGCACGTACTGCCAGTGGAGTTTTACCTTTATTCTTTATCCTGACAGGGATTCTAGGCGATGTGCTGTCTTATGTACGTCTTTTAGCCCTTGGAGTAGCTTCATCCGTGTTGGGTTTGGTAGTGAACCAAATAGGCATGACCATTATGGGCGACACCTGGTGGGGAATACTGCTGGCCATTGTATTTCTTTTGGTAGGTCACGGCCTCAACTTTGCGCTGGCCACACTTGGAGCCTTTGTACACCCGCTTAGGCTTACGTTCGTTGAGTTTTATAACAATGCAAATTTCGAAGGAGGTGGCGTACCTTATAAGCCACTTCGCAAGATTAAATAATGTCACAAAGAAAATTAGAACAGATATGGAAACGTTACCTCTAACCCTCGCATTCATTGGCATTGGCCTTTTAGTCGGACTTTCAGGCTGTGGCAGCGCCATGGGTACCGCCATCGGCGCCATGTCCACCGTCGGAGCTTTGAAAAAACGGCCGGAATCATTCGGTTCCTTCATTGTGCTCAGCGCCTTACCGGGTACGCAGGGTTTGTATGGTTTCGCCGGCTTTTTCATTTTGCAAGACTTAATTACTCCCGGAATGACGCTTTTGCAAGGCGCCGGAATACTGGGCGGTGGTTTGGCCCTGGGTCTTGCTGGCCTCCTTTCCGGGATGTATCAAGGAAAAGTCTGTGCGAGCAGTATCGATAGTATTGGTTCGGGGAATGATGTTTTTGGCAGGGCGCTGATTTTGGCGGTATTCCCTGAGCTGTATGCCATTATTGCCTTTGCTTCCTTATTTTTAATTCGTGGTGTCTTGTAATCATTAAAGTAGTGTAATCATGAAATCAACAATTGTATACAAACCTTATAAAGTGGCTTTGGTAGCGCTCGACCTTACCGAGATGGATGACCGGCTGATACAGTATGCTTCCATGATGGCCAGATTACTGCCGCTGGAAAGGATCTTTTTTGTTCATGTGGCCAAAGACCTGGCGCTCCCAACTGACCTTTTGGAAGAGTATCCGGATTTGGTTGGACCTCTGGATGAAAGTATTGAAACAGATATTCAAAATAAGATAGACCGGTATTTTGACGCTACCAATGATGTAAGGGTGGAGTGCATTATCAAAGAAGGTAATCCAATAGATAAAATACTCAAGCTTTGCAGAATCAAAGATGTTGACCTGATTTTCATGGGGCGCAAAAGAAGTCTGCACGGCTCCGGTATCGCATCAAGCGGAATTGCACGTAAATGCACTTGTTCGTTGTTTCTAGTTACAGAAGACTCGAAGCTACAGTTGAAAGAGGCTTTGGTTCCCGTGGACTTTGCGGATCATTCGGGGTTAGCCATGAAACAGGCGATAGAGGCGCAATCGAATAATGGGTTTAAGTTATCTGCCATGCATGTTTACAGCGTACCTAGTGGCTATCACAAAACGGGCAAAAGCTATGCTGAGTTCTCCGAAATTATGAAGTCACATGCAAAAAAAGACTTTAAGAAGTTCATGGAATCAAATGGCTTCCCCGCAGATATCGCCTGTAAGTATATACTTACCGATGATAGCAAATATGCCAACCTGGCTTATGAATTTGCTGAAAAACAGGACGCAGATTTAATAATCATAGGCTCGAAAGGCCGCACTTCAGTTTCTTCGATTTTAATAGGTTCGGTAGCGGAGAAGCTGGTTTATGTCGATAGTCATATTCCTGTACTTATAGTAAAAAGTAAGGGTGAAAATATGGGCTTTCTGGATGCTTTACTAAAGATTTAACCTTGTCTTAAAATCGCGAGATTTTTAACCATATTTTAATTTACTGGTGTCCGGCTAAATTTTTTAAACAAGAAAAAAGTGCCTTTTAAGCGTCCGAGGAAAGTTTTTCCCTCAAAGCTGAAAACTACCCCCGCCCTAAAGGGAGTAATTAAGAACTGCCCTTTAGGGAATTTAAAGGGTGTTTTTAGCGAATGATTCCAAATCAAAAAAACTTTTCTCGGATGCCAGTAATTTTAATTAGTATGAGCAACATTTCAGCCGTACGATGTGTTCGGAATAACAACCGGCTTGCACGTACATAACTCCTAAATAACGTAAAGTATCAGGTATTTTCTAACGAAGCATATAGAATGACTAAGAACGCTATTGGTATTATTGGTATGGGTTGGGTAGGCACAAGTGTGGCCATATCCATTCTGCATCGCGGCATATGCGAAGAGCTGCTACTTAATGATATAAAACCTGAACTGGCTATAGGCGAGGCCATGGACTTAAACCATGGCTCATCTTTTTATCCTTCTACAACGGTAAAGGCGGCGTCCATTGAAGATATGGTAAATTGTAAGGCCATTGTGGTGACCGCAGGGCGGGGAAGTGGACCGGGTGAAACCCGGCTTGATCTGCTTGAAGGAATCCTACTAATAGTCAAGCAAATATCAGCTAAGCTTACC
>CALBPF010000019.1 GCA_937899105.1 uncultured Flammeovirgaceae bacterium
GGGACAGATTTCAGATTTACGTTAGTTGATGATAACTCATGGAGAATTGAAGGTGTTCCGTTAAACGCCGGAGAAAAACTCAAATTTAGTGAGAAAGCGGATTTTTCTGGTAACAGTTATGGTGATAATGAAGCGGATGGTACAGCTGATTTATTTGGATCAAATATTATGGTAATGGAAACTGGTAACTACACTCTTAGTTTTAATGATGCAGATTTAAGTTACACATTGACCAGAACGGGTCCGTTGGCGAATAACGCCGAGATGTATATTTTGGGGGACTTCAACGGTTGGGGAGGTACTGATAATCAAATGAATTTAATTGATAACTTTACTTGGCAAGCTGAAGAGGTCACGTTGGTAGCATCTAACGAATTCAAGTTTGCAAATACGTCTGATTTTTCTGGTACTGATTGGGAGGATCAAGAATGCGATGGTATCGCCCAAAATGATGGTGTCGGTAATATTATTTGTGGTTTCGAAGGAACATTCACAATAACTTTCAATGATGAGACGCTTGTTTACACAGTCGTAGATTAGTTCTCCTTAATCATAAATATTGAAAAAGGTTCAAATGTCTATTTAGACATTTGAACCTTTTTTTATGTCGTTTAGGCCATCATCTGGGATAGTGATCATACTTAAGGGATATTCCAGGAATAAAGAGATTTACGAAATATTAAGACTCCAATTAGTCCTCGTTTATTCCACGAGGATCAAGAGTAGACAAGAAACGAAAGCTATAGCATTTGCTATGGGGGGTACCTTAACACAATGTTAAGTTAAATTTCACCCTTTGTAGGCTAGAAGCCTGTATCCGATTAGATACTGGGAAGTCGCTCTCTTGACTTTGGTGAGTAACTATCACTTGGTAAGGTTTGGCTATTTATACCAAATTGGGAGGTTTAAATTAGTAGACCGAACAAGTACTAATCAAGTAGCTCGTTGAGGTAGGGGTAGCAAAAAACTTTAGACAGTTTCCTAAGAAACAACCATCTCATCTTTGTCCTCCACTCTTGAAACGCTAAAAGCCGCTAAAATGAGTAGGAGTCCGGCAAAGACCAGGGAATAAATAGGCTGGTTTCCAAAGAGGTATTTCACCATGAGCCCACCAAAAATGCCGTTAACGATTTGAGGTATGGTAATAAAGAAGTTGAAAATACCCATGTATACGCCCATTTTATGAATAGGCAAAGCGCCGGCCAGGATAGCGTACGGCATGGATAATATGCTTGCCCAGGCGATACCTACACCTAACATGGAAACAAGCAATAAGTATTGATCTTTGATGACAAACATGGAAATTAGCCCAATACCACCACATATTAATGAAATGGCATGTGTTTTCTTTCTACCGACTTTCCTGGCTATAGCGGGTAGAAAAAAGGCAAAGACAGCAGAAATGGCATTATACACTCCAAACATTATTCCTACCCAGTTGCCGGCGTCCTGAAAGGCCTGGGAAGAAGTATCGTCTATGGGTACCCCCCAAACGTGAGTGGCCAGGGCAGGAGTGGCAAATACCCACATGGAAAAGAGCGCGAACCAGGAGAAGAATTGTACTAACCCCAGTTGCTTCATGGTTTTAGGCATTTTTTTAAAATCTTCAATAATGCTGGAAAGGCCCTTATGCTCATCCGCAGCTTTACTTTCACTTTGTCCCTGGAATTTCAGATGTTCTTCTGGTGGGTATTCCTTTGTTTTGACCACCGTCCAAACTACGGTAATGATTAAAGCGGCAGCTCCTGCAATAAAGGAAAGCAGGACGTTTAGAGGTACCTTACCCTCGTCAGCTATACTGCTGAAATTAAACCACTCGTCCATTATATAAGGCAACCATGAACCCAATACCGCCCCTATACCAATAAGTGCAGTCTGCACGGAGAAACCCAACGTACGTTGTTCGCTGGGTAGTTTATCAGCTACCAAAGCACGAAATGGCTCCATGGCAATATTAAATGATGCGTCCATAATCATGAGGAAACCGGCGCCGACAAAGACAGCAGGGAGAAATCCAACAAAAAGACTTGCGTTTGGTAGCGCTATTAGTCCAACAGCCGCTAGTATTGCTCCTATGAGAAAGAAGGGCCTTCTTCTTCCCAGGCGGGTCCAGGTATTATCGCTCGCATGTCCGATCAACGGTTGTACAATCATGCCGGTAATGGGGGCAACTAGCCAAAACCAGGACAACTGGTGCACGTCAGCGCCAAAAATTTGTAGTATGCGACTGGCATTGGCATTTTGTAGTGCGAAACCAAATTGAATACCCATAAAACCAAAACTCATATTCCATATTTCCCAAAATGTGAGCCTTGGCTTAGCTATAACCCCAGCCTTGGCCTCCGGAGCGAATGATGAACCTGCCATTTTAATTATTGATTATAGTAAAACTGATTGCCTCATTGCCATAAGGTTCTTCAATATAGGGTAAATCTTTTAATTTGAAATCTCCTCCCGGTGAACCAATAGGATCAAAATTGGAAATAGGTTGGATATATCTGTAGTCCATATAACTTAAATTCAGATTACGTCCATTGTTTTCTACCGCCTTAAGGTCAAAACCATGTAAACAAACTCTTAACGTTTGAAAATCAGGTTTTAAAGACCCTGATGCCTCTGAAATTTCAAGAACCGATGAGGAAGGAGTGTAGGTCAGAAGCCGTTTATGGTAGTGACC
>CALBPF010000020.1 GCA_937899105.1 uncultured Flammeovirgaceae bacterium
CGTGCCTACCGCGGGGACATTCGCGGCCAGTACAAAGGCGCTGCTGTTGCACTGAGACTGGTCTGTGCCTGCATTCGATATATTCGGTATCGGCGTCACCGTTAAAACCATCGCATCCACAGCCGCTGTACAGGCTCCCAGAGCCGTGGTCACAGTCTTGGTTAATGTCACTGTACCATTTGTCATATCAGTAGTATTGATGTTATAAACCGGGTTCTCAACACTATTGTCAACAAAGCTGCCACCACTACTGCTGGTCCACAAAATGGTACCATTCGCACTACTCGAACCACTCACGGTATAGGTCGCCTGGTCGGAACAGATCTCATTATCCAAACCCGCATCGGACGTAGGGATTTGATCGACAGTTACTGTAGGAGTTCCTGATAACCCAATTCCAACGCAACCACCAGCATCAGTTACGCTAATCAAATTATAGGTCGTAGTAGCAGAAGGGCTTACAGAAATATTGCTTCCACTGGTATATCCTCCAATAATTCCGACTCCATTATCAATTTGAATGATATAAGGACTAGTTCCACCTGTTATCGTAACTGCCAAATTTGTGCTTGAGCCAACACAAATGGTTGCATTGCCTGCCAATACAGAAGATGTTGGTAAGTTACTTGTTACCATTCCATGACTTGTAACACCATCAGCCGCTATGGAAGTCCCTGTGGCAATGATGGAAGAGGGCCCAGAAGGAGTTGTAATAGCTTCTATTTGTAACCCAGTAATCGTAAATTCATCAAAAGGAGCCGGACCTCCCGCAGAGTGAGTATAGTTAATGCTAAAAGAAGAAGTGCCTCGCGTGAACGACAAAGCAGAAATTTGGGATCCTGCTGAAATGAATGCTGCTCCAGTGGAATTTATAAATTGAAAGTTAGCAGGCGCATTTAATACATAAGTAAAGGAACCACTAACACCGAAGTCATTCGTTAAATCTTCTGTTACGATGATATCGTCAAGAACAACAGCAGCGCCACCAACACATAAATCTTTACTTCCTGAAGGAGTAACCGTT
Organism: uncultured Flammeovirgaceae bacterium; assembly: GCA_937899105.1. Taxonomy (GTDB): domain Bacteria; phylum Bacteroidota; class Bacteroidia; order Cytophagales; family Cyclobacteriaceae; genus Fulvivirga. The sequence continues at coordinate 1,025 of CALBPF010000020.1, forward strand.
TGACCAAAAGTTTGATTTAAGAGAAAAACAAGTAAAAATGAAAGAAGTACTTTATCGGCTAACCTCATGATGCTATATCCCTAGCAATATTCTTTTAAAAGACTATTGGATTAATATTGACCATCCTCCTAATGTAACCAAATTATTAGTTATGGCTTTAATTCTCCATTAGGTTTTGTTTTTATCAAAACCATTTTTGTTTGGCTCTCCAACTCGATTGTACCTGTCATTAAAATTGAACCGTCGTTTAGTTGAATGATCGAGCCTGACCGGTCGTCGTCGGACCCTCCAAAAGATTGTAGCCACTCCACAATTCCGGTATTGGTGGTTTTCATCAAAAAAATGTTGGAAGCATTATTTACTATCTCGATTCCTGTAATTAAGAATCCACCATTGACATCCTCGATAACTGAACTGGTGATAGCATTATTTACTGATCCTAATGTAGCGTTAAAGATTAATTCATCATCATTTCGTAAGGAAGCTAAATATATACTTGAGGTGGCATTTGACTGTAGAGACGTGCCTGCTAATACAAAGCCCTGATTCGAAGTTTGAGTAATAGAAGCCGCCGTTTCATCAGATTCCGCGCTGCCAAGCCATTGAAAGGGAGAAACCGAGGTAACTACACCGTCTTGGCCGGCAGGAAAAACAAAAATATTCAGCTCAGGATTAGATGTAACAGGCGCACCAGGAGGAAACCTGTCCGTAGTTCCAAAGAATAAAAAAGTGCCGTCGCTTTTTTGAACTAAACCCTGACCACGGTCCAAACCAGAAAAACCATAGACCCTGCGCCAGTTTGCTTCTTGAAAAAGCTGCAGGTTTGAATTAACTCTGATAGAAAGAATATCTTCAAAATCCGTTGTTTCATCATAATCAGATTTACCTATATCTACATTAGTAGTATAGCCGGTAATGATGTAGTCATTATTTTCAGTAATGGTAAGGTCGGCCGCTGATTCGTCAAATTCGGGAAAGCCATAAACAAGGCTATCAATTTTATTCCCCTCCTCTCCAAGCTTGAAGAAAACGATATCAGTCAACCCATCATTCTTAACCAAATCCGCTGCTATTATAATATTATTAGCATTGTCTATTTCAACGTCGACGGCCACCATTTCACTGTCTCCACCATACGTTCTGGCCCAAATTTCATTCCCAATGTTATCAGTATGAACTACGAATAGCCTTGGCGTTCCATTTATTAAGGTGTTATTTCCAATAAGTACAAAGCCTTCATTGTATTCGGCTAGCTCAAGGCCGGTTTGATTGCCATCACCTCTGAAGTATTTTATAAAATAATCCTCGAATCTTGGATCTGAATTACCTTCAGTATCGCAACCGGAAAATGCTAAAATTACAAGTAAGTGTAAAAAGTAATATTTGGTTAACCGGATCATTTATTTGAAAATGTTTTTAAATAATCCTTTTCTTATCCTTTCTCCTATTTTACGAGGTTTATACAATGGTTTTATGAAGCCAAAATTAACAGCCACCGTATTAAGCCTTTTATCATCGTCAACGAATGCATATGTGTACAATAGCAGATCATTCGAGTATTGTTCGTCGACATCCACGATGTTATTCATCCCATATGAATAGCGAACTTCTAGAAATACATAGTTATACTTAATTCTATACGTGGATCCTAAACCAAAAATCAAGGACCGGTTAAATCGTTGTCTTATATCGGTCAGATCTTCAGAAGGACCTGTTACCGGAAATTCAGTAAGGTTTTCGTTGTTACCTGAAGCTCTATCCGTTAAGGTAAGTTCCCCGTCTGAACTAAGCATAATGTGCTGGGTATAACCGGCATATACATATGGAATGAACTTATTGATTTTCCTTCGGTATTTGACATAAGCCGGTATATCTACACTTATTCGATCTTCTGAAAATTCCTGCGTGTCAAATTCAAAGAGTGTATTGTTATAAGAATACCTCCTATTGGTGAAATCAATTCCCAGGCCAACGCTCCATGAATCATTTATATTCCATTCGACACCGGTTCCAAATTGAAAACCAACACTACCGGAATAGGACTCGTTGCTTAGGTCTGTATTATCAGCACCAAAGTTCTGGATAACCGAAGCGTTGGTGACGTTAAAACCTAATTTGCCGAAAAGAACGAATATGGGTGTAGTCTTAAACTTTTTGCTGAGATACACCATATCAATGGGATCGCTCTCATCATCAATCTTGTATTCAGGATCTAATTTTAAAAGTTTCAAATAACTATCTTCCGCACTAATCGGATCGTCAATAAATAAATACGTTCTTGTGAGCAGCCAGAACGCCTGAATCCGTTGGCTTTTGTTAAAGCCGTTATCTAAACAGGGCTTTAAAATGTTCGGTATGCTGTACAATCTGCCTGCGTCAAAGTTTTCCTGTGCTAACGTCAGTGTCTCCAGGCAATTTCCCTTTTGAGCATGAGTATTCAGCCAAGTAGAAAATACAAGTACCAGGAGTATGCCAGCGCTTGTTCTCAGCTTAGTAATCATTGAGAAGTAAATTAACGCAGGTAGTTATGTAGGCAATATCATTGGCGACATATGTCTTCCACTCATCTGGTGTCATATTGCGTTTTAACTGACTACACATATCATCTCCCATCAATGCCGGGTTAGTTACCCAGGTTCTTATTTCGCCATCCGCGCAAGCGGCCAATAAATAATCAGAATCCGGACTAAAGGCTATGTCCCAAACATATGCATCGTTATCAGTCATTTGTATAGGTAACTCATCTAACTCGTCCATGGCCCACATCTGAATGGTACCATCGAAGCTGCCAGCCGCCACTAAACCACCATTCGGACTAAACTCAATATCACTAACCCGTCCTTTATGTGCCCTGAATTCTCTTATTACTTCCTCATCATCAAGGTTGTAGATTCTAATAATACCATCTTCATCACCCATGCTTATAAGCTTGCCATCATTACTAAAAGCAACAGCATGTATAGGCCTTCCCGGGGATTCCATAATGATTTCTTCTCGGTAATTATTTAAATTAATAAGCACCACCTGTCCTTGAAGGGTACCTGCCACAGCGTATTTTCCATCTGGACTCACATCTAATGATTTGTATTCTACATTTGTATTGAGAATAAGTTTGCTTTCTTTGGTTAGTATACTGTTAATTCGGAGTTGCCCGTCACCACCTGAGGATATAAATTCATTCTTACCAGGTATAAATTCAATGTCATTTATGTAGGAAATATGGCCGGTTATCTCAAAACTGAGTTGGTCTTGTTGAAGTGAAATAACTTGAATAGCTGCAGAATCACTGGCATTAACCAGCCACCTTTCATCCTCACTCAGCTTTAAGACTCTGTTTTGATGACTATTGGAAACAATTTCAATATTTTGATCGCCGGCCAAGGAAGACCTTATTATTCTCCCTTCGGAACCCGTTGAGTAAAACTGCGTATTGGATTTCCCAAATACTATTGATCTGATAGAGTTTCTATGAATTCCACCAATCGTATTGTAAGTTTTTCCATTAATGCTGGCCATTGACGTATATAATCCATTGTAGATATACGGATCAAACCTTCTGCCTTCATACTCAGTGTTGAACTCATATGCCTGCTTTGCCAGAAGTCCTTGCAGATCTTTGTCCTCTATATTTAACGACTTAACTGCCATTGACTGAGCGACCGACTGGTAAAGCAACTTTTGTGCCTTAGTATATTCGGCCTCGGCTCTGGCAGTTTGTCGTATGGCAATCTCCGTTTGGAGTATTGCCTCTTGTCGTTTTTCATCTGCAATACCCCTTTGAACTCTAGCAATCTCGGCATTACGTTCAGCAATTTGTTGTTGTCTCGTAGCCTCTACAAGAGCTTCTTTAGCTATTTTTTCATTTTCTTCAGCACGTGCCTGCGCTTCTTCAGCTAGTGTCTTCTGCCTGTCAGCTTCGTCTTTTTGTCTTTGGGCTTCATCTCTCTCTTGTTGTGCTTCTTCAGTTTTATCCTCTGCTATATCTCTCTGCTTCTGAGCTTCTATATATTGTGCATAACCTCCAATTAAGAAAACAATGGCAATAACAGCTGCAAAACCAAGAATTAGGGCGACCACTTTAGTGCGCCTTAGAAGACGTTTTTGAAGCATTTCCTGGTTTTTCTGCTCCGCTTCATACGTAATGCGACTGGTATCCAGAAATACTATTGCACGCTCAAAGGCCTCGTCATAGCGTTGAGCCCATGCCCTGGTAGGTTTCTGTTTCTTTTGCCAGTTTAAGGCCAGCTGTAAATCCGGGGGCCGCCAAAGTCCAGTACGTCCTACCTGGTACATGGCAGCAGCTTCCGAAAGTCTTTTATACATTTGGGCAGACTCGTGCTCCTCATCTACCCAAGTTTTTAAGCGAATCCAGATGCGCATTAAACTCTCATGAGCTATCTCTACCAATGAATTCTCTGACAAATTCACCGTAGGCGCCGGCATTAGGAAAGATCTTCCGGGTTGACGAAATGCGTCCACTACCTGGATAACTTCCTCAGAGGTTACTTCGGCTAGTTGAGCAACTAATGAGACTGTAACGGCACGCCTTCTGCCAAATACATCTGTTCCTTTTTCAGTAAGCGACTTAAAAAGAATTTCGGCAATTTGTTTTTGATCGGCAGACAGTTCGTCAAATGCCTCGTCGGCGTGTTGAGATAGCGCATGTGACATTTTTCCTACAGCATTGTAGTGCCTAATGTCAATTGGCTCATTAATTTCCCTATTTTCAATCCAATAATCCCAGGTACGCATAAGCGCATGCTGCATTATGGGGAGTTGATCCTGATCATCTCCTAGTTCGCTTAACAACCTTTTTACCAGCCTATTGCTAACTTTACCTCCGCCAACAGCTACAGGTCCCTCTATTGCCATTCTCTTTTGATCACGACTCATCTTCGGAACCAGATAATTACTGGTATTGATAATTTGTGTTAGTCCCGGAAACTTGGCACATTCACCAATATGGTCGGATCTCATGGTAATTACCGCGTGTACTGGAGTATCAGCGCTCCTGCATGCTTGAAGAATTAGGTTAACATATAATTTTGCTTCCTCAAGATCAAAATCACCATTTTTATTCTTGATTCTAAATAATTCTTCAAACTGATCTATAACGATGAGGGTATTTTGACTATGTCGCTGTTCGACACGTTGTACCGCATCTACAAGGCCTTCCGGTCCACTTCGTAATAAAGAAGATGTTATTCTTTTATTTACTAAAAGTTCCTCTGCCGTAACCTGATTGTATTCAGGGTCAACTTTTAAAAGTGATTCAGCCAGATTATCTATAGGTTCAGCCCCAGGCCTGGTGGTGATGATGTTCCAGTAGGGACCGGAGTGCGTTATGAAACCTCCGTAAAGTATTGGTATTAATCCACAATATACCAAGGATGATTTTCCACTTCCTGAATATCCCATGATAGATACAAACCTATTCTCAGCCAATTTCAGCAGTAGCTCATCTACTTGCCCCTCTCGGCCAAAAAAGAGATGACACTCATCAAAGATAAATGGTCTTAATCCCGGAAAGGGATTAAATCTAGGCGTTATATCGAGGGTTCGGATTGAATCTTGACCCTCTACAGCTTCCTCAGGCCGGTTATATTCTGGATTTAACATAAATTAAGGCTGCATCAAGTTTAAAAAATATGAGGGACGCAGAAAAAATTCTTTTAAAATAAGCATTTTAACGTGTAAAATACAAAACCGAGGTTACAGTCCAAAAAGATCGCATCAAACATACTCAACCATTTTTCTTGCCAGACTAATATTATCAGATAGAAGCTCATAAAAATTGTCCTTAGCCATTTTCAGTAAAATGGTGTCCTGAGTAGCTATAACGGAATTTAAATTTGAGTAACCAACCTCACCTATAAATTCTCCTTTGTTGACACCCCCGGTAATCTTACTGTCCACCATCATGTTCACTGCTCCTTCAAACACAATATAAAAATGATCATTGTAAGAATCACCCAATGACAGGCTTTCTCCGGATCTAACCGTAATTTCTTCTGTTATATCTATTAAATCTGCCAGTACTAGTCCGATAATATCGTCGAAAATTTCCAATTTCTTCAAGAAAACCACCTTATCAAATCGCAAAACAGACATTTGGCCCGGAGGTTTTATTACGGCTTCAAGTTGTCTTTTTTCGTAAGTTGGGATGCGTTGAATATTCTCCAAATATGATTCCCGATCAAGTTTGTTCAATGACCACGCAGCCATCTCCCTGATTAAAGGGTCAGGATTAAAGATATTGGCTATTAGATCGAAATAAAACTCCCTTATTTCCAAGAGACCTATTTGATAAAGTATACATGACTTAGTCCATCTATTTGTTTGAGAAAAGTCCCTGTTCAATAAAAATTTTAATACCATCTTGCTGTCAAGGGGGTCGCGTGGGTAAAAAACCTCGAGCCTCTTAGATTTTTCCGAATACGTCAAATCGTCCAAAACAGGTATTATCCTTTGTTTCAGATCCTCTGACAAGAAAACATCAAGCAGTTCTAATGCGTAGGTAACACCTTCATTAGTTCCACTCTCAATATTTTCCTTAACCAGTTGTATAGACTGGGCATCGTATAACATAGACAGTAGCATATAAATATGGTCTACATCATATGCAATCTCTTCTTCAATAGCCGTTTTTATCTCTTTCCCGAAATGTTCGCTCCCAACCTCATCAATAGCAGCCATATTCCAGGCAATATCTTCAATATCCGATTCTATGGCGTATTTAATTCTAGGTATTTGCGTGATACTTGCTTTGAAACCGGCATTACCAAGAGCAATTAGCACTTGCGATACCATAAACTTATCAGGATAATCAATTTTGTTCCAAAGCAGTGTTTTAGCAAGCTCTCCTCCTATTCTACCCATGACCTGAACTATTCTAAGCATGGTCTGTGTGTTCTGACCAGTCTTATAAAATGAACTATCCATTATTTGCAGCGCCTTTGTGCCAATTACGATTAACGCCCCGGCAGCAGGAACATAAAACCTTGGATTTCTGAGATTGTTGATTAATGCACGAATAACTTCATTGTTATACCTACGTTGTGCCGTCTTTATAGCTGTTAGTCTAACCTGTGTATTTATATCGCTCAGGAGTTCTATCAAAAACGAAATATTTTCTTCTTCTTCAGAATTGCCCAGAAGTTCGGCCGCATATTGTCGATCCTCAGGGCTGTCAGATTTTGCAAGCTTAGAGACCCTGGATTTACCAATGTCTCCCGAACTAAACAAGTCAAGCAGATCTGATGTACTTACGACTTTCTGATCGTAAGTATCCTTATTTTGACCCGAAATCACGTATTTATCTGATACGGACAATCCCTTAATTTCATTCATTTTTAATTGAGCAAAGTCTCGAATGGAATTCGATTCATGCACCATCATCGTGTTAATAGCGCTGGGTAATATCTGAGGTTCCATTTTTTCAAGCAACTTATAAGAAAACATCACCTTACTTACCCTGTTGTCATTTAAAGAATCAGAGAGTTCATTGGTGAGCAATTCCATTGGAGAATAGATTTCCGTTGCACCTTCGCGCTGCTGCTGTTCGAGCTTGAGCTTTATTTTATTGCGATATTCTAAGTGCATCCTTCCAATGATAATAAAGTATCCAATAACTAATAAGACAATCAGGTATAGGTAATGGATGTCCTTAAAAATTGTGATGAAGGAAATGCCAAAAATTAAAACCCCGGCAGCAAGTCTGGCAGTTTCGTTGACAACCCCCTCAACTTTGGTTTGAATGTTGAATCTAATCCTATTATCAAGAGGGATAAAGTACAATTTGAAAGTTGGGTTTTCTAGGGAATCTCGCAAAGAATAATTAAAAAACCGATTAGCGGAAACCAACAAGAAAAACCAAATGAAGGCACTACCTATCGAAGGTTCAAAACCCAGAACTGTTCCGGTGATAATTGTAGCAACTGTGAAAACTAATAATATTACTGGGAGAACAAGAAGGGTAATTTTAAGACCATACTCACCTATAATCTTGTCATTAACAAAGGTTTGCATAAGCAGTCCGAAAACAAGTATGGCAAGGGTAAAGAATGCCAGGAACTCTCTTAGATTTTCCTCTTCAGGGTACTGAGCAGATACTACATTCTGAAATGAAAACTGAACAAAGGTAAAAGCCATCATTGAGAATATAAGAAATACGGAAAGCAGCTTTACATATTTATCTTTTCGAAGCGCATTAACACTGGTATCCATTGCTTCTTCCTTGCTTGTAGAACTCTCTGCCTTTTTTAGATCGTATTTAGAAGTGATCAGATATAAGAAAATTGCAGAGATGAACAGACTAATACCACATATAGGTAAATAATCTGTTGTTTCAGGAATCAGATCGCTTAGAAATGGGATGGTCAATGAGGCAAGAATGGCAGCCGACAGCTGACCAATATCTATGCCTCCAATAATTCTCTTTGATTGCCGTAGATCAAACATCCTTCCGAATATCCCCCAAAAACCCAGCAAGCAAACGGCTAGTATTGGGCCGATTAAAGCGAACATCAAAAACACGAGAATATCTTGAATATCTTCCGCCCCTACCCGAAAAACAGTAAACATTACAAAAGTGGCAATGCCGATTAACAGCAAATTGCTCAAAGCCAATTTTGCAAAACTCACTCTATTCTGTAAGTAGGAAAAAAGGGCTGTAGTAAACACACCCAACAATCCTGAAATAAGTATAGCCTCTTTAAGGTATACCTCCAATCGGTTTAGAAAAAGGGTCTCCGCACTTATCTGATAGGTGGCCAGAAAGATACCCATAAAAAAACCATTACCGAGTAAAAGAATAACCTGATTTTCTTCATCAGGTCGAACATTAAGGGCACTGTATAAAGCTTTTAGCACCTTGTGTTTTATAGTTTAAAAAATAGGTCGCTTTCCTAAAGTTTACAAGTTAGTTATAGTTGTATTAATAAGCAAACAGGAAAAAGCCGGCAATGCGCCGGCCTTATTTATTCAGGCTCCTGATCCGGCTACTTTGTGGTTGTGGTATCTAACGCTACATCAGTATCTGTTTCAGGGTTAGCATAAGCCAAATTTAAACCTTCTATGACAGTCTGCGTAATATCTAGACTGTCGCTGGCAAATAGTATATCACTTCCTTGATTGTATTTTACTACTAAGTCCACATTATTCTGTTTGCTGTATTCTTTCAAGTAGGCAGTTACCTGATCATAAAGCTCCTTATTAACCTCATTCTCTTCTTTGAGTAATTGCTGGGTCAGACTTTCCTGATAGAGACGAAGGTTTTGTTGCTTTTTTACCAAGTCCTCTTCAATGGCCTTAGCTTGTCCTATAGTCAGGTTTGACACGGTTCTTTGATAATTATTTACTTCGTTTTGTAAACCCTGAGCTCTATTTTGATATTCAGCCTCTAGCTTTTTGCCTTTTTCTTCCAGTTGGGCCTGTGCATCTTCAAAATAATCATAGTTGGCCAATACGGAATCGGCATTAATATAAACAATACGATAATCACTCAGGTTTTTTGATTTCGACAGAGATTCAGATTCGCCCGGACTATCTTTAAAGAATTGGAGATAGTATAACGTTCCAACGGATACGATAAGGACAAAATTCAATACTAATAATAAATTTTTCACGATTTTTTAATTTTAAAATCTGCAAATAAAGGAAAGAAAAGAAAGAATTACTATTCTGAATTGCTATCCCTATCCTTTTTATTTAGATGATCAAGATCCATCCGATATGTATACGACTGTCCTTTATTGCTGTTTCCATCTTTTGGTATGATGGTGTAATAGAAGTCATTTTGAGATGCCACCTGAATTTGGGCTTCTGCATTTGTAACGTCCGTTGAGGGTTTTCTGAAGAAAACAGCACAAAATAAGCCTGCTACAGCTCCTAGCAGATGCGACTCCCAAGACACACCCGATTCAGTAGGCAAAGCGCCAATAAAAACTGATCCGCCGTACAAGACAAGAACAACAAATGAGGTCGCCATGGATGCCCGGTCTTTTCTTAAGAATCCAATGGCTAGAAGAAAGGCCATAAGACCATAGACTATGCCACTGGCACCGATATGATACGCATCACGCGCCGTCAGCCAAACCCAAAAACCACTTAATAAATAAATGATACTTAGCACCGGCCAGGCTATTTTGCGATGGAAATAAAAGAGTCCAACACCAAGGAATAAAAAGGGAAAGCTATTGGAGAATAAATGCTGAAAATCAGCATGTATAAATGGGCTGGCAATAATACCCATCGCTCCCTTTAAGGTTCTGGGGTAATTACCATATTGTACTAGGCTAAATTCAAGGCTGATCTCCATAACTTTGATCAGCCAAAATGTTGCTAAAAAGAAAACAGTAGGAAAAAGGCTTCTTCTTAAATTGAACTTCTCTTGTGAATTCAAACCTAGTTATCTTCCTCTTGCAATTGGAAAGAGTAGGCGGTAGGATCCAGTTCAATGCTATCTTCATTATAATCATTAATGAATTTTGAGATTACTGCATCGTTAATAACACCTATATTCAGGGCCACATCCAGCCCTATTCCAAAATCGATTTTGTCGTCTATCTCAAGGTGCTCGCTTACTTTTATTTCATCCTCCGCTTCTAACTCGGTAATTACCTCGGCCATAAATAAACCTATTTCCTCTTCAAAATCATCTAACGCCTCCAAATCACCATTTTCATCTTCCTCATACTTTATGCTCTTAAATTCAGGAAAGTGTTTTGCAGCTCTGTGCTCAGCAACCTCATATAGTTCACTGGCATGATGTAAGCGTAAAGTATAAATAGCTGCATCGTATATTACCTCTTTACCTTCGTATATCCCCACAAAATTGAAATTCACATATTCATCAGAGTTATCATCTGATTCAACGATACAATAATTTTTGCCTGATTTTTCAAGGTCTGCTTTAAAGTTCTCTATGCTACATATGTCGAAGCCCTTATTCGTGGAGCCCATAGTCATCTAATTTGATCAAAAGATAAGTGAAATTTTCTTGCATTACAAACCAAAAACACTGAATACAGTTCAAAACATCCTTGTTATCTTTTGGAATTCAGACCACCCAAAAGCGTATTTACGATGGTTAATAAAAAACTAAAAATGAGCGCCCACCAAAACCCATCTACGGAGAAACCTGAAATGATGGAATCAGCCAGGAGAATCATAAGTGCATTAATAACAAGGAGAAACAGACCTAGCGTCACTATTGTGATGGGTATGGTTAAAACAATTAATATTGGCTTAACGATAGCATTCAAAAATCCGATTACAGCGGCAACTAATATGGCTGTAATAAAACTGGTAGTAGATACTCCTGGTAAAAGATAAGAGACAAGAGTAACCGCCACGGAACTTAATAATAATCGAACTAAAAAATTCATATCATTCGTTTTTATACCATGCGGCATACATCGGGTAATTTTTTGCCGTTCTTTCAATAACAGCTTTCATATTTTCCCCTGTATCTTTAACCTTTTTAGCCGGCAAGCCGGCATAAATAGTATTTTCCTCGACAATAGTGTTTGCCAACACTACTGCACCGGCCGCGATCACCGATCCTGTTTTAATAATCGCATTATCCATGACTATAGCTCCCATACCTATAAGCACATTGTCTTCAATAGTACAACCATGTACAATTGCGTTATGTGCAATAGAAACATTGCTGCCTACAACTGTTTTTGCTTTTTGATAGGTACAATGGACAATAGCTCCATCTTGAATATTCGTATTTGCACCTATCGAGATGGAATGTACGTCGCCACGAACCACTGCATTAAACCAAACCGTACACGAGTCTCCCATATCTACCTCACCTATGATCACCGCATTGTCGGCCAGGAAGCAGTTTACTCCTATTTTAGGAGTAAAACCTCTTACAGATTTTATAATAGCCATTATTTTTGATGTTTAAACATTTAGTTAAAAGCTTAAATGTAATATCTTTGTTCTGCATTTATAAAACCAATTTAACCTTAATTAGAAACAATGAAAAAACTATCAATTTTAAGCGTTCTGGCTTTTGGTATACTTACATCATGCGGTCCTAAGACTGAAGGTACGGACGCTGAAGTATCTGAAGCGCAAGAAGTTGCCGAAACTTCTTTGGCAGCAGCTAACTTTAATTTAGATACCGACGCCAGTAAAGTTACCTGGATAGGCAGTAAGCCCGTAGGAAAGCACAACGGATATATTCCTATTTCTGAAGGGAATATCAAATTAGAAGAAGGTGCTATAGTAGGCGGAACAATAGTGATTAATGTTGCCGGGTTACAAAATGAAGACTTAGCTGCTGATTCTACAATGAAAGGTAAATTGGAAGGCCATCTTCTTTCGGACGATTTCTTTGCTGCTGGTGAATTTCCTTCGGCAGAATTTGTAATTACCTCAGTTGAGCCATATGCGGCTAATGAAGTTGTAGAAGACAAGGAAGAAATCGAATTTGAATATAAGCCGGCTGCTGCTTCTGAACATATGGTGGAAGCCCCAAGTCATAAAATAACTGGTAATTTAACAATGAGAGGTACAACTTTAAGTGTTTCATTCCCTGCAAGCGTTAATATCTCTGATAATGCTATCACCGCTTCAGCTAAATTCAATATCGATAGAACAAGATGGGGATTAAGTTATGGCGAAGAGGCTACCATAACAGAGCAGGCAAAGGATAAATTTATTTATAACACAGTGAATGTTGGCTTTGATCTTACTGCTAACGCAGAAGCTCTCTAATCTTCACTGAATAGCAATAGTGAGCAGGCCGGATCGGCCTGCTTTTTTTATGCTCTTATTTCTAAAAACGATATTTAGAAATAGTAAAGCAATATTTTTATATCGTGGTTCAGACTAAAAGATTTTTTAAGATAAAGGACGTTAAGCAGTTCTACCTAAAAACGAACTACTGGGCCGATCAATTCTCTCACTTTTGCTCATTTAATCCCTTACATAATAACTATCCCTTTGGCACTTTTCCGTATTTGATAGGTGTTGGCGCTGAATTCACCCTTGAAGACCCTGATGGTAGTCACTTTAAAGCCCTGGACAGCTATATCAAACAAAATAAGAATTGGTTTTTTGGGCATTTCGGATACGATTTAAAAAACGAAATTGAGGATTTGACATCGCAAAATATAGAGCGAATACAATTCCCCATTCTAAGCTTTTTCCGTCCAATACATTTAATTCATTTCCAAAATAATGGCGTATTCATTGAGACTAAAGCTGATCCAGAGGATATATTTAATAAGATACTAAGAGTACAAAAACCACAGCGCTTCAGACCTGATACGGATTTAAAACCCGACTGCACTAAGCTTGAATATATCAATACGGTAAAAACATTACAGAATCACATCGAAAAAGGTGATATATATGAGATCAATTACTGTATGAATTTTTCCGGAGACATTATTGATCCGGACCCTGTAGAGCTTTTTAGTAAACTCACCCACCTCTCTCCTAACCCATTTTCCGTTCTGTATAAAATCAACAATAAGTATACGATTAGTGCAAGTCCCGAACGGTTCATTAAAAAATTAGGCTCCAAAATCATTACGCAGCCCATAAAAGGTACGGCTGCAAGAGGTAGCTCGATGAAATTGGACAACATCGCTAAAGACAAGTTGAAAAAAAGTGAGAAAGAGCGCGCGGAAAACATGATGATCGTCGATTTAGTAAGAAATGATCTTGCAAAAAGCTGCATACCCGGCTCCGTTAAAGTGAATGAAATGTTTGGCGTTTATACCTTCTCCCAATTGCATCAAATGATTTCAACCGTAAGCGGTCGACTAAATCAGACTAATTCGGCTGTTGATGTAATTAAAAATGCTTTCCCGATGGGAAGCATGACGGGCGCCCCAAAGATTAAAGTAATGGAGTTAATTGAAAAATATGAGAATTCTAAAAGAGGTATATTCAGTGGTTCTATTGGATATTTCAGTCCAAATAATGATTATGACTTCAACGTAGTAATAAGAAGCCTATTTTATGATTCCAAAACTAACCAACTGTCCTTTTCAGTTGGAAGTGCAATAACCTATGATTCAGACCCGGAAAAGGAATATGAGGAATGCCTTTTAAAAGCATCTGCAATATTAGCCTTGATCCAAGGCAAAAATAATAACTGACATTATGTCACTTACTTTCCTAATACGTAACTTTGCAATCCTCAAAAAATGATTAATGGATAATTTGATTGACGATATCAGTATACTTTCCGACCAAGAAAAAGAGGCTTGTGAAGTGGTTAAAGTATCTGAAAATAAGAATACCGGGAAGGAGCGAAAGCTATACAATGAGAGCTACGGATGTCAAATGAATTTTAGTGACAGCGAGATTGTATCATCCATTATGGCTGAAAATGGCTTTGATACAACGTCGAATGTTGAGGACGCCGACGTGGTCTTTCTTAACACATGTTCAATACGTGAGAAAGCAGAACAGACGGTTAGAAAAAGACTTGTTCAATTCAATGGAGTAAAGAAGAACAAGCCGGAAATGCTTATAGGTGTGCTAGGTTGCATGGCAGAGCGGCTTAAAAGTCAGCTCCTAGAAGAGGAGAAGATAGTTGATCTTGTTGCCGGACCTGATGCTTACCGCGATCTCCCTAATCTTGTAAGTCAGGTAGATGACGGAACCAAGGCTGTAAATACTTTTCTTTCACGTGAAGAGACTTATGCCGATATAAGCCCGGTAAGATTGAATTCCAATGGTGTAACCGCTTTTATCTCTATTATGCGTGGCTGTGACAATATGTGTTCCTTTTGTGTAGTGCCTTTTACTCGTGGTAGAGAACGAAGTAGAGACCCTCATTCTATTGTAGCAGAGGCAAAAGATTTATTTGATAAAGGATACCGTGAAGTAACATTATTAGGGCAGAATGTTGATTCCTATAAGTGGTCTGCAGAGCAAAATAATAAAGCGCGACTCGAAAAGATGAATGACATTGAGGTTATAAATTTTGCCGACTTGTTGGCTATGGTAGCAGAGATCGACTCCAATTTAAGAGTCAGATTTTCCACATCACACCCGAAGGACATAACCGATAAGGTTTTGCATACCATTAATAAATATGAAAATATATGCAATTACATCCATCTACCGGTGCAAAGTGGAAATACTCGTGTTTTAGAAATGATGAACCGTACATATACACGTGAATGGTATATCAATCGTGTGGATGCCATTAGAGAAATTATTGGTCAGGATTGTGGAATATCGTCCGATATGATTACAGGTTTCTGTACTGAAACCGAGGAAGAACACTTGGATACACTTAGCTTAATGGATTATGTAAACTACGATTTCTCTTATATGTTCTTCTACAGTGAGAGGCCGGGTACCTTGGCTGAAAAGAAGTATGAAGATGATATCCCTCTTGAAACAAAGAAAAAAAGGCTTGCCGAGATCATTGCAAAGCAACAGAAACACTCTTTAGCCAGAAACAAAAGAGATGTGGGCAGAAGGCATAAAATTTTGGTAGAAGGGTTTTCAAAGAGATCCAATGACCATCTCCAAGGAAGAAATTCAGCGAATAAAGTAGTCATTTTCCCAAAAGGCAATTTTAAGAAAGGCGACTATGTTGACGTACTGGTAAATGATTGTAGTGCAGCTACTTTGCTTGGGAACGCAGTATGAGTATTTCAGAAATATTAAGTATAAAGCAACGGTTTGGCATTATTGGTAATTCAGATTTACTCAATCATGCTATTACCGTCGCAGCGCAGGTAGCTCCAACGGATATGTCCGTGCTTATAACCGGCGAAAGTGGAAGCGGAAAGGAGTCTTTCAGTAAAATCATTCATCATTTAAGTCCACGGAAACATAATCAGTTTATTGCTATAAATTGTGGATCTATTCCGGAGGGCACCATTGATTCGGAACTCTTCGGTCATGAGAAGGGGTCTTTTACCGGCGCACATGAAGCTAGAAAAGGGTACTTCGAAGTAACAAACGGCGGAACGATCTTCCTTGACGAAATTGGGGAACTGCCC
>CALBPF010000021.1 GCA_937899105.1 uncultured Flammeovirgaceae bacterium
AGAAGAAGCCCTCTCTTAAAATGCAATTTCAAGACACCAAACAACTCATCTTGCCGATTTAATCATGTCTGTTATATCGAACTCACGTTATTTAAATGATACAGAGGGGTAGATTTATTTACAGTTCGTAGTTTTAACGATTTCTTACTTATTTATTCCCGTACTTTATCTCGTATTCCCTTAAGACGAGACCTGTATCGATAGTTTCCGAAATAAATGGCAACAGCTTTTGAGCTACTGCTTTAACAATGTTCACAGGAACAGCGTTTCCAGCTTGTTTTCTTAATTGACCATCTGTAACAACTACTTCGTAATTGTCAGGAAAGCCTTGAAGACGGAGCATTTCTCTTGACGTTAACCGTCTTTCTCCGTTAACCAAAAGATAATTGTAAGATGCACCAGCCCTTAAAGCACAAGAATAAGGGTATGAGCAAATGTTCCCCGACTTATTTTCATGCCATATCGAAAGCGGATATGAAGATGTGTGCATCATTTTACGCTTATTTTGAATATAATCCGAGGCGTAGTGTTTCTTGTCAACACGTGTTTCTAATATCTCTTCAAGAGGAGTATAATTCCTTTGAGGACTTGGAAAATTGAATAATATCGGTTCTCTATGTCCAACTATTATTACTCGTTCTCTTTTTTGAGGAAGCCCATAATCGAGCGCGTTCAAAACACTATATTGTACATGGTACCCTATTTCTCTAAGTGATTCAAGAATAACTTTTAGAGTTTTTCCTTTGTCATGGCCAACAAGCTGCTTTACATTTTCTATAATAAACCCCTTTGGTTTCTTCTCATTTAGAATTCGAGCAACATCAAAAAACAATGTTCCACGCGTATCCTGAAAGCCCTTCATATGTCCAATAATACTGAATGCTTGGCATGGGAAACCGGCTAATAAAACGTCATGATCGGGAATATCTCGTTCAGAAATTAGGGTCAGGTCACCCTTTGGAAGTTCCCCGAAATTGTGTTCATATGCCACTTGACAATAAGGATCGATATCAGATGAAAACACGCTCTCAGAGATAACGTCGTGTTCGCTACAGGCTTGTTCAAAACCAAGCCTGAAACCACCAATTCCACAAAAAAGATCGATATATCTGAGTTTCTCCATGTTCGTTTAATTTTCTTAAAGGAAAAAAAGTCATATGTATTTCCCGTTTTAATTCATTAATAACTTCGCAGTTCAGCGACTTTGCGTGAAATTCAATTAGATTCTGTTCGTATGATATTTAGCCCAGAATATTCCATACTCTTTAACCTCAAAAATATTTGAGCCAGTACAATCACATCTTCCATGCAGTATCCCGCTATTTTCTCCAAGCCATCGCCTTGATAATAAGTTTCATTTACCATGCTACCATCAAGACCGGTTTTACTTGATTCTATACCGAAAACGGATGCCAGTAAATCGAGAGAAGTATAATGTTTATAATCCCCGAATTTCCAGAGGTCCATCGTATCCAGATGCTCAACCTCCCAGGGCTTTTTTCCGGCCAGGTCCAGAACGTTTGGTAAAGGAATACCATTTATAAGCATTCGTCTGCTCAAATACGGAAAGTCAAACTCACGCCCGTTATGAGCACAAAGAATGAGATGATCATTGTTGATCTTACGGATTAGATCCTTAAAACTTTCCAGAAGTTCCTTTTCGTCATCACTGTAAAGGGCCTTTACTCTAAACTCTAAACCCTTGTCTTTGGAAACGAAATACCCAACCCCTATGGTAACAATTTTACCAAACTCGGCATAAATACCCGCCCGTTGGTTAAATAGCTCTTGATCGGTTATACCTTCCTCACGCTTTAAAAAGGCCGCCTTTCTTGACCATTGGGTTTTTAAACGTTCATCCAGGTTTTCGTAATCATCGGTTATCCCAACGGTTTCAATATCGATAAAGAGAATGTTTCTAAGTTGCATAGTTTACGAGTGCAGAATGCCTTTAGTCCTTAGTTCTTTAATATAAGTCAAATTATCCTCTGATATGGAGTCCGGCACAAACGTAAACCGCTTATCATAGAGCTGACCATCGATGTAATAGCTCACCCAATACTCATTATTTAGATGAAAAACTTCCGGCTGGATCAATTCTATTTGAGCGGTTGTTTTCGCTCCTACCGTTTCCAGGAAATGCCTAAGTATCGAAGTATTTTGAGTTTCTCCATTTTGCTCTCCATATCCTTTGGATGCGACCAATGTGTTTTCAAGGCTAACATCATTGTTGTTTATCAAATGAACACTCCATTCCTCCTGACCTTTTTCACTGCTTTTTTTCGCAATGGCTACAGTAACATCCTTGACTTCCGGTTTTTTTATATCATTTTTCATATAGTCAAATCCATTTCAAAAAGTTCTGCATTTTTTTTTTTCAATTCCATTTTCACCTTTTCAATATCCTGTGGCTGGCCTAACTCTGCTGCAAGCGAGGTTACCGCTTTATCATCAATACCACATGGTACAATATTTTTAAAGTAATCCAGGTCCGTATTAATATTAAAGGCTAGGCCGTGCATAGTCACCCATCTACTCGACTTTACGCCCAAGGCACAGATTTTTCTCGGGTTCTTTTGATCTACATGATCCAACCAAACCCCTGTTAACCCTGTAATTCGGCCAGCTTCAATGTTGTACTCTTTAAGCGTAAGGATCACCGCCTCCTCCAAAAGCCGTAAATACTTATGGATGTCGGTAAAAAAATTGTCCAGGTCTAAAATAGGATAAGCGACAACTTGACCCGGCCCGTGATAGGTAATATCTCCCCCACGATTGATCTTATAATAAGTAGCTTCTATTTCTTTCAATTTGTCATCATCCACCAAGAGATTATCTTCTGACCCGCTTTTACCTAGGGTATAAACATGAGGGTGTTCACAAAACAGAAGATAGTTCCGGGTAAGAATTGTCGCTTCATTTCTTCGATTCTCGATCTTGATTTGAACAACGGCATCGAAGAGTTCTGTTTGATAATCCCAGGCCTTCTGGTAATCAATTACCCCTAAATCGATGTACTCGACGGATTTATTCGGATGATTGTTCATGGAAATTGTAAATTACAAATCTAAGCCATTAAGATAAGCGTCATTCTGACTTAGATCAGAAATCTCGACATGGTTGGTACTAATTTGGATGAGATTCCCGCCTGCGCTGGGAATGATGTTTTTCGTATTTAGCCTTATCCCACTGGCATTGAGTTATAAAGATCATTATTCCAATCCATAACGAGAATGAAAAACAAAGCGGAACTGGGAAAAGAGGGAGAGAAAATAGCCGCAGATTATTTAAAAGCGCGAGGCTACAAACTGCTTGAAACAAACTGGCGTTTCAAGCGCTCAGAAATAGACCTGATTTGCAGAAAAGATGATCTGCTGGTTTTTGTCGAGGTTAAGACCCGGTCATCCATAGGGTTTGGACAACCCGAGGAATCTGTGGATGAGAAGAAAGTAGCAAAAGTTGTTGAAGGTGCAGAAGCATATATTTTTCAAAACGATTGGAATATGGACATTCGCTTCGACATTGTATCCATTGTAATCAAAGAAGGACGGCAGAAAATACTACACCTGGAGGATGCTTTTTATTGATCAACGCTTCTGATAAATCAGCTTACCTTTAGGATTCCACTCCTTCCAAATATAGGGTTTGAATTCATTATCATGTGGGTCTTTGGAATAACGTACGATCTTCTTTCGTCTCCCTGAGGCGTAGTACTCCACCCAGTCTCCAACCGGCAGGTCCCAATGGTATTCTCCCTGAACCGCCTTTCTGCCATTTTCGAAAAAGTAGAAATAGTTACCTTCCTTTTCACCGTACTCAATCGGAATAATTTCTTTCATCTTTTGGCGGTTCTTGTCATAATACCTAACCATTGATTCTTTAGGCCAGCCTTTAAAATATTTTTCTTTATCGACTAAAAGATCATTCTTATCATAATGCATCCACCGGCCGTGCTTAGTTCCCATATAAAAAATGCCGTCTTCTAATATCTGGCCATTTCTCATCTTTTGATACGGACCATGCAGTATATCCGCAAACTTAGGGTCTATTTTTCCGCCTTTTCTTACTTCCTGCCTGCGGTGATCATACCAGTAAACATCACGAACCTGAGTTTCGGGTTTTTCGAATTCCTTCAAGACATAAAAAAGTTCAAATGTAGTTTTATCTCCTACACCTTTTCTGGTAAACCTTTTTTTCGTTTTGATGCCGTAAAAGATTTTCTTTTTCCGCTTTTTCTTCTTGGGCTCATAGATTTCTTCTTCCTCGTCTTCACCTAAATCAAATGTGATTGGAGAATTTATACTAAAGAGGTCCGTGGTTTCTTGCTCTTCTTCCTGTGCAAACAAAAGCGTGGCAGAACTAAATATGAGTAAGAAAAAAAAGAAACTCCTCATTACCGCTGATAGAGATTAAAACTTATAAAACAGCAACGTAAAATTCACAAATTTTAGTTTTTCATTCAACCTTTTTATTCTGATTAATTAAAGATGCTGTAACCATAGCCAAGTACTTTCGTATTACCTAAGACTCCAATGTATTTAAGAATTATGCATAGTCCTGAACTATTGAAAGGAACACTGCAGACGATTATTCTCAAGCTTCTGGCTGATAATGGTAAGATGTATGGATACGAAATCACGCAAAAAGTGAAAGACCTTTCTGATAAGTCTCTTCAACTTACCGAAGGTTCTTTATACCCCACGCTTCACAAGCTTGAAGCCGAAGGGCTGCTGAAAACGGAGAAAGTGAGTATGGGCAAACGTGTAAGGAAGTACTATTTTTTAACCCCTTTGGGTGAAAGTACATCTATTCAAAAAATTCAGGACTTTGAAGCATTTATGAAAACCATGTTCCAAGTACTTCAGCTTTCTCCAAAACTAGCATGATCCTTACCGAGGAACATATAAACTATATCATTAAGGACATTTCTTACCGGGGTATTGTGGATGAAGATCTCGGTGAAGAATTGGTAGATCATATCTGCACACTATTAGAAAAGAAAATGGATAGTGGAGTCAGGTTTATCGAGGCCTATGATGAGATAGTAGCCTCTTTCGGTAGAGATAAAAAACTTGTAGAAGTACAAAAACAAGCAATAGAGTATACCAATAACAACACAAAAATTATGGTTAAGAACTATTTCAAAATTGCCTTAAGAAATTTAGTAAAACACAAGTTTTATGCCGGCATTAATATTTTTGGTCTTTCGGTCGGTGTGGCTTGTAGCCTCCTGATTTATCTATTTGTTTCTCACGAAACCAGTTTCGATAACTTCCATAAGGACTCCGATCAAATTTACAGGATAGTTCGACACGGTAAGTTCAATGGCAATGAGTTTCACTACCCGGTATGTCCTGCACCCATGGCAGGTGGATTGGTGAGCGAGCTCCCGGAAATAGAGCAAGCTGTAAGATTTAGAAGCCTAGGAACTTACCTTGTAAAAACACCGGAAGCCACTGAAAGCTTTAAAGAGGATGGACTCATTTTTACGGATTCTACTTTTTTTGATCTATTTAGCTTCGACGTAATTCAAGGCGACGCTAACGGTGCATTGGTCAGACCTAACACAATAGCAATCAGCAGGTCCGCGGCCACCAAGTATTTTCCAAATGGCGCGGCTTTGAGCAAAACACTCGTCTTGGATGGCGACCAAAACTTTGAAATAACAGCGGTTTTTGCTGATATGCCAAAGAATGCACACTTTCAATTTGACTTTCTAATGTCAATGTCAAGCCTGGAAGAAGCTAATAACGCAATGTGGTTAAGTAACAATTTCTTCACTTACATAAGATCCGTGCCCGGGTTAACTCAGGAAAAGCTTACTGAAAAAGTCAGCTCATTTTATGGATCCAAAGCTGATCCGGAACTCCAGAAGTATATGGGTATAACCATCGAAGAGTTTCTTGCAGCAGGAAATAGCGTATCATTAGAATTGCAACCATTAGATCAGGTTTATCTTACCTCTGATTTTGTATTTGACATTGGCAGATCAGGAAGTTTAGAGACGGTATACCTATTCAGCGCCATTGCGATTTTTATTTTAGGGCTCGCGTGCATCAATTTTATGAACCTGTCTACCGCGCGCTCTGCTAACCGAGCCAAAGAAGTAGGCGTACGTAAGGCATTAGGTTCTTTTAAAAAACATTTAATTCGTCAGTTCCTGGTAGAATCTGTTCTGTTAAGCCTGGTGGCATATGCGCTTGGAATTTTCCTTGTTCTGCTGATCATGCCCTTGTTCAACCAGCTTTCCGGCAAAGAATTGACACTGCCATTGTCTGAACCTATTTTCATTTTTACCCTCTTGATTGCCGCACTGACTACAGGCGTTCTTGCGGGTCTTTATCCAGCATTTTTCCTTAGCTCATTCAAACCAATCAATACGTTGAAAGGCAAAATCGCCCTTGGCTCCGGAAATTCAAGAGTAAGAAGTGGGTTGGTTGTATTTCAATTCTTTGTGAGCATACTTTTGATCATTGGCACAATCGCTGTTGATAAACAGCTGAAATACATACAGAATAAAAAAATCGGTTTTAATAAAGAACAGGTATTACTTGTAAACGATGCCTACATGTTAGGCGATTCAAGGGATGCATTTAAAGAAGAAGTTGCTCAGCTGGGGCCTGTGGTCTCCTCTTCTTTTAGCGGGTTCATTCCTGTGAATGGCTACAATAGAAACGACAATACGTACTGGAAAAAAGGGCTGAGTCCAGATGAAAGCAACACTGTAAATAGCCAGATGTGGAGCGTTGATTATGACTATGTCAAAACTATGGGTATGGAAATCATTAAAGGTAGAGACTTCGACAAGGACATTGCTTCTGATTCAGGGGCAGTAATCCTAAATGAAGAAGCCATGCGCGAATTCGGATTTGACCAAATAGATGGTAACGCTATTCAAACCTATGGTTTTGATGGTAATACGGGCAAGGTACTAATGGATCAGTTTAATAATTACAAAATAATTGGTGTAGTAAGAGATTTCCATTTTGAATCGTTAAAAGAAGACATAGCGCCTTTAGCGCTGCAATTAGAAAGAAGCACAAGCGTAATGTCCGTCCGTCTTTCTACCAACGACTTTGCCAATAGTATTGATCTGATAGAGGAAAAGTGGAAAAAGTTTGGAACAGGTCTACCTTTTAATTACAACTTCCTGGATGACGAGTTCGCAAATATGTATAGAGCAGAGTCAAGGTTGGCAAAAATATTTGGAATTTTCGCTGGTCTTGCTATCCTCATTGGTTGTCTAGGTTTGTTTGCTCTGGCCACTTTTATGGCGGAGCAGCGTACAAAGGAAATTGGCATTCGAAAAGTACTCGGCGCTTCGATAAGTGGAATTGTGCTTATGCTCTCCAAAGAATTCTCTAAGCTGGTAATTATTGCTTTTATTATCGCTGTTCCTGTAGCGTGGTGGGGGATTTCCAATTGGCTGGCCAATTATAACTACCGGATAGGAGTTGGGTTAGAGCTTTTCATTATTTCAGGAGTAATAGCCTTTGTTATTGCCTGGTTAACTGTAGGATATCAATCCGTCAAAGCAGCGGCAAGAAATCCGGTAAAATCATTACGAAGCGAATAAAATTTG
This sequence comes from uncultured Flammeovirgaceae bacterium, assembly GCA_937899105.1. Classification (GTDB taxonomy): domain Bacteria; phylum Bacteroidota; class Bacteroidia; order Cytophagales; family Cyclobacteriaceae; genus Fulvivirga. The sequence continues at coordinate 7,583 of CALBPF010000021.1, forward strand.
AGTTAGGAATAGCTATCTTGCAATTTCAGGTTAAGGGTAGCTATTTCTTTTTCTTTACGAAGTAACTCATGCTGAAGCTCTGAAATCTCCCTTTTAGCCGTTTCTTCATTTCTTTTTACCTGCTCTTGAGCTCCGTGCATCTCCTCGGTTTTCTACCTTAACTCTTCCTACTTCGCTGCGAGTACTCTATAAACCTCATTAACCCGAGATTGAATATGCTAAAGCTCAGGACCTACATCTAGGACGGCCCTGGACGCGGTGGCGAGTAGGGGTGTCTCGAAAGAAAAAGCGATTGCACAACTGGCCAGAAGCACGGGCACTTTCTGGATGACGGCTTCAGGCTCAGAACAGTTTCCTGTAGAATTTAAGTCACTGGGTCACGACGCTTTTATCTATGCGCTGCTAGAGGGTTTATCCGGCTCAGCCAATAATCAAAAAATTACTGTAAGGGAGTTAAGTCTTTATGTTGAATTCAGAGTCAACGAATTAACGGAAAAGTATTAGGGAAAGACGCAATATCCGTTGGGTTTTTCCTTTGGAAATGACTTCCCCTTAGTGTTTTATTAGAATCTAAACGGCATTTTACTCCATTTTCAAGTTTTCCACGGGATTGACGATAGCCGCCTTTATTACCTGCGAGCCTATGGTCAATGCGCCTAGTACAAGGATCACTAATGTGCTGGATAATACAGTAAGCGGGGAAATCTCGACGCGATAGGCGATATTGTCCAGCCAAAGAGAGTTTAAAAAGTAGCTCAACGGCACAGCCAGAAATACCGCTATCATCAGTAAGAACAAAAAGCCCTTGGATAGTAAAATAGCAATTCTGTTATTTGGCGCCCCCAGCGCTTTTCGAATACAAACTTCTTTTAATCTCGTTTCCGTAGTGTAGGTAGCCATTCCAAGTAAGCCAAGGCATGAAACTACAATAGCTATAAAAGCAATGAATCCAACCACACTTACAAGATCGCCAAAAGTGAGTTGATAGAAACTTTTCAGTTCTTCATCAAAATCTTTTATATCCAGTTTATATGCCGGATTTATCTTGTCCCAGGCAGCCTTTACATCAGCCATCGCCTGGTCCCGATTGCCGGAACTATAAGCTACTTGTACTATGCTGAACCTCTCAGGTAAATAGCGCAGAGCCATTGGAGCTATCGTTGACATCATTGTTTGATGGTTATAATCCGCAGCCACTCCTATGATCTGAAGTGCCACACTGTCATCGACGTAAATTTGCTCCCCGATTGCATCTTTCGGGCTTACCAGGTTGAATTCGTCAATGGCCGTATTATTTAGGATAACATACTTTTCAGCATCTTCCAGCGACTGCGCATCAAAATTCCTTCCGGCCAGTAATGTAAGACCCATATTTTCTATGTATCCTTCATCAACCGAAAAATATGCGAGATCAATACTTTCCTCATCACTTAGATCTAGTTTGGTATCCGTTCCGTAAGTGGCGCCGCTAGCTGGAATATGCGAGCTAATCGCCACGCTCTTAACACTACTATGCTGTGCAAGCTCAGTCTTCAAAGACTCAAATAGAGCGTTATTTAACCGTACATTTAAAATGTTTTCCTTGTTGAAGCCATAGTTAGCGCCTAGCATGTAGTCCAATTGCTGATACACGAGGGTGGTTGAAATTATAAAGATCAGTGATAAAGTAAATTGAGCCACAATCAACGCTTTTCTTAAACCTGTTTTGGAAAAAAGCTTAACGTTTGACAATCCTCCCAATACACTTATCGGCTTAAAAGATGAAAGCATTATTGCCGGAAATAATCCGGCAGAAAGACCTACAGTAATGCTAAACACCAAACAAGCAACATAGGCCATTGGTGTGCAATCCAGCTTCCAGTTTAAAAGTGAAGCAAATTGAAGGTTCTCAAAAGCAGGCTTCAGACCAATCAAAAAGATAAAAGAAAATACAAGCGCCACAATGGAAATGACCACAGCCTCCCAAATGAATTGTGAAAAAATTTGCCTTTTAAATGCCCCAGATACTTTCCTTATGCCTATTTCCTTAGCTCTTGTCAAGGATCGGGCTATAGTGAGGTTGGTATAATTGAAGCATGCGGATAACATAATGATTAGCGCCAACCCTGCCAGGAAGTATACGAACATATACGGAAGCCCCGGCCCTATTTGATTTCCTAAAAGCGGTCCTGGAGTAATGGCCGTGATATTTTGAAGATAGAACCTGTAATTTCTATCCTCCATGTCAGCATAAACCTCTTTATTAATTTCACTCATCTCTCGTTCTACCTGATCTGGCTTGGCCTTTTCATTCAATTCCAGGTATACCCATCCCGAAGTGCTGTTTTTCCATTCACTTAAGGCTGGTGATAAGGCGCTGTCAGCTTCTAAAGCTGTAACACTTGACATTGAAGCAAGCGCCTCGAACACAATATGGGATTTACCTGAAAGTGGTTTTAGTACTCCCGTGACCTGATATTCTCCCAGCTCACCCACTTTTATAAATTCACCCACAGGATTTTCAATGTCAAAAAGTTTTTCTGCCGCTTGTTTAGTCAAAACCACCGAATTTGGTGCGCTCAAGGCAACCTCAGGATTTCCATACTCTAATTCATATTCAAAAACCTGAAGGAAGCTTGGGTCTACGAAGAAGCCACCAATAGGTATATTAACATCATTTTCAATATTGATCCAGCTATTTCCAAAACCTCGCCGGATTCTTACCGCATTTTTTACACTCGCATATTCATTCAGCAGCTTATGGGCAAGAGGTAATGGGGATGTGGCAAAGAGATTGATGAAGTCATTGGTATCATCTCGTTCGGTGTTTATTCGAAAGACCCTGTCAATTTTACTATTGTAGCGATCATAGCTGGCCTGATCAGCAATCAGCATAATGACAACAACACATACGGACATGCTAAGCGCAAGCCCGAAAATATTAATCGTTGAAAAGGTTTTATTCTTAAGCAGACTGCGAACCGCGACTTTTAGGTAATTTTTGAGCATTTTGACGTTGTTTTATGGTTTTGACGTAGATAAGTAAAGCTGTGTTACACCACGGAAATAAAAAAACCGGCTCTCGTCCGGTTTTTTTACTCTACTATTTAATAAAGAACTACTAGTGTCCGACTAAATTTTCTGAACAAGAAAAAGTGTTTCTAAGGCGTCTGAGAAAAGATTTTTCTTCAAAGCTCAAAATTACCCCACTCTAAATAAGTAATTAAGAACTGCCCTTTAGGGAATTTAATAGGTGT
>CALBPF010000022.1 GCA_937899105.1 uncultured Flammeovirgaceae bacterium
TTACATTATGCTGAGATTCAATATAATCCAAGGTAACTATTTGGTGGGTAACGAATCTTTTTGAGTTTGTCCATGAGCGGAAAAAGCGAAAAGTAAAAAAAGAGTATGATAAAGATAATGAGTTGCTTCATTATTGAATCTGTCTAAAAATGATCTATAATGACGCGCATAAAGCAATTCTGCCACCGGAACGTTTTATTCTTGATTATTGATAAACTCTAATGTAATCTATTACCATGGGGCTTTCTACGAAAGCAGGATCAATATCTGGCTCTATTGCAATGTTTAAAATCATATAATAATCAGAAGCATATGGCCAGGTATCAGAATTTTTAATAGATGGTTTGTATTGAAAATGTTGAACTCCGTCAACAGCGAATACCATTTTATCCTTAGTCCATTCAAGGGTATATGTATGAAATTTATTTGAGGCCTTCTCTATTTTTTGACCGCCAGCATTTTTGACTTTGTACCCATAACTTGATGCGTTATGTAATGCGCTTGAAACATAATTCTGATTCTTACCCCAATGCTCTAGAATATCTATTTCGCCACATTTAGGCCAATTCACGGTACCAAAACCTTCATTATCCCAGTAAGCGCCATCTTCATTTATATTTTTATTCAACATCCAGATCGCTGGCCAGGTGCCGATGCCGGCTGGCATTTTTGCCCTAACCTCTACCAGTCCATAAGTGAACGCAAATTTTGAGTTTAACCGGGCTGAAGTATATTGCTTTATTTCACCCTGATCATCAAAGAATTCTTTTTTTGCTACTAGGTTTAAATATCCATTCTTCAAATAAGCATTATCTTCACGATTCGTGTAATGTTGTATCAATCCGCCCCACCAGCTACCTCCTGGTGGAAGTTGTGTTTGATGGTGCCATTTTTCAGAATCTACAGCGCCTATACCCTCGAATTCATCTGACCACACTAACGTGTTAAATTGACTGCTTCGAATACTCATCCCACTACTTGATGAATTATCTTGGGCCCTTATGGCTTCATTAAAGGTGAGTTGTAAAATCAGAATTAATACCAGTGGTATTTGAATATATGTTGATGCCTTTTTCTTCATTTTTAGTTTTTTGACTACTAGTGGCAATAACCACCAAACACAGTTTTGCTGCAGGCACGTCTCTGATAAAAGTACGAAGTATTTAAACCTTATTATGGTTTTTCTGTGCTGAAATCTATTAGTCAATAGAGCTATTTATTGAACTCTATATGCAGCTACTCAATATGCGATAAATCTTCGCCGAGGTGTCGATTCTGATTAAGTCTTTCAATGATCTCCATTTCCTCTTTGGTTAACTCAATGTCAAATATTTGAAAATTATGGATAATTCTATGTGGTGTTACCGATTTGGGAATTACGGCTATGCCTCTTTGGATTAACCATCTTAACGTAATCTGAACCGGTGATTTTTTATGCGCTTCTCCAATTTCTATCAATTCAGGAACGCTCATAACTTCACCCATCATAATGGGTCTCCATGCTTCTAATTGAATCTTGTGATTTTTAGCAAATTGTAGTAATTCGGTTTGGCTTAAATGTGGATGCATTTCTACCTGGTTGACGGCAGGAACTATACCTGAATGCGCCATCAAATTTTCTAATTGCGCTATGTTGAAATTACAAACCCCAATTGCTTTAGCCTTGCCGTTAGCATAAATGTGTTCCATGGCTCGGTACGTTTCTTTATACTTCGCTTTGACAGGCCAATGAATTAAATAAAGGTCTACATAGTCCGTTTGCAATTGTTTTAGACTCTGCTCGAAAGCAAGCAGGGTCTTGTCGTATCCCTGTTCGGTATTCCAGACTTTAGTAGCGAGAAATATATCTTCTCTTGGAATTTCACTTTCTATTATAGCTCTTCCAACTCCATATTCATTTTGGTAGGCCGAAGCGGTATCTATTTTCCTATATCCTGACTTTAGAGCAGAAATTACCGCATCTTCTACCTCACCATCATTTTTAGCGAAAAGAACCCCCAGGCCAATGGAAGGCATTTTCAACCCGTTGTTAAGCGCGAAAACTATAGAAGACATATGAATACTTATTTGGATTAGTGGTAGAATAATTCTTTTGATGTTCGGGATCCATAAAAACAGACAATACTTTTTTTATTTGCTCATCGTATTTAATGCTTGAATTTTATAGTATACAATTTGGCTGAATTATTGCCGATGTTGGGTTTAGTGTTTTATTCTTCTACTCGGAATTCAGGGTTATATATTAAACCGATGATGTTCCCCCAGAGATCTATTACACTAGCAGTCATGATATCACCGCCAACATTTGATGGCGCTTCATTGTCTTTTGCCCCTATCGATAGTAAAAAAGAATAAGTTTCCTGGATATTATCCGTACCCCAGTAACTGATAACATTTTTTGTTTTTTCTTTGGGAGGTATTGACTCCGGTTGAAGACCTAATTCATACCCACCAATGTTAAAACCGACATAAAATGGTTCATCAAAGTATGGAGTGGTATTAAATGCTTTGGAGTACCATTCTTTTGCAGAATATATATCGTTTACCTTATAAATTGTTGTCCTAAGTCCTTTCATAATTATGTCTTTCGAAGTAGTGTCGGTTTGTGCCAACGCACAATTATAATTTGCTACCAGTAACAGCAGAAATCTAAAATATTCAGTTTGTATTCTCATTTTTATATTAAACTCAACGACACTGTAAGTGGTCGTTTTAATGTGCTCACATTTTTTGTTATAGGCTTTTCTTGAACTGTTCTCGGCGAGATAGCTAATACAAAACAGAGAATAATGAGCCAGGTCTTTTCTCCTTTAACTTTCAATTTTTCGTCATTCTCACCTGTTTCCCCTCTGTAACCTGTCCATCTGCTTTCCAACCACGGGGTTTAATGTCATATTGACCGTTTTCTATGTTATTCCAATCATACCACCATGTACCGTCATGCGTTTGCCGTGCTTGATTCCAGATTCCCTGAGTTCCGATTTTTTGGATTAAAACTTCGACATTGTTAGTCACGGCATTTGCTTCTATGTTGATGGAATACTTGTCGGATTGGATAGTTTCATTATTAGCCGGGTGACGAACGTTGGCAAAAGGTGAGTGATCCACAACGCTGTTCCATGACCGAACCATGGTGTTATCAGTCCCTTTTTTTTGTCCATGTACTGGTACCAGTGCGCTTAGCTGATTCTCTATTCTGACCTGAAATGCCCCTCTGGCTGAAACTGGATTGCCACGACCTCCTGACAAAAAATCGGCAAAATCCGGAGTCACCTGATCTACGATCAATACCCAGCCTGGAACTGTGTTGTCATGTCTGTAGATTTTAAACCTTACATATTTTGCAACGTTTGTTTTTGGGTATTTATATGCCGTATGCTTAATTCTGAAATTTGAAAGACTGATGCCGGGATTATGATCAACCACATATGTCACTGCATCTTCTACTATAGTTTGATATTCTTCTTGTGCGTTACCTCCCGGTGTAGCGTCATTAGTCGCAGATATGGCATTGTTTAGGTCAGCCGGCCCGCCCCACTGCTTAGCTACCTGATGTCCCCATGATGTTGGGTTCGAATGCGGAATACCAGGTATTGCATCACGTTGATTCCTGGCGCTTGCGGCACCCGTAATATGACCTGGCCAATTTCTTGAACCAGGCCAGGCGCCTGCTCCAAAGTCGGCTTGATTTCCAAGCGTTAGTCCCGACGTTCTGCCTCCAATGCGACTTCCTTTGTGCTTTTGACGTTCCAGGCCGGCCTTGTCAAATTCGAAATAAACATGCAAACCTGCATGTGATGCACGTAATCCGGTTGTGGCATCAATCCAGGGTTGCATATTTCTTGGTGGTGCACCTGATATCTGTTGATATGCACCGTGTTGATCGATTTTGTAGAAATCTCCTTGAATTACGGAAATGTTATTCGTAAGACTTGTCCTGAGAAGCCGACTTTTCGACAATGTAACTTCGGGTGAACTTTGATTGGACACCACCTGAATGGATCCTTGCGCCATAATAGGTAAACCAGTATTGCTTGCTTTCTTCTGAAAAGGTAGTTCTTGGCTGGCGGCATAATCATTTGCCATTTTTTGAAGTTGAGTGAGACGCTGGTTTTGTGGACTGTTAGTGGCTAATTCTAGCAGCCTTTTCATTTGTGCCACCTCTGATTTATTATCCACAAATTGTAAAGAGTTATTTTGACGAGCTATTTTCTGGAACTTCTGCGTCTGAGCGGTTTCAGGACGGTTGTCTGCAAACCGGAAAGTAGTAGGGTTTTGCTTTTGTTTGTTTCCAATCTCAGCTGCTGTGGAGCGCTTTGTGTTTTCCTGATTTTTAGATGCATGTGTTTGCATAGCTGGTTCTTTTCAAGTTACGCTTATTACCTGTAATTACGAGCTAAACGCAATTCTACCGTAAAGTACGGTTCTGTTAAAAATACAAAGTATTTTGTGTTCGGAAGTAGCTCGCGCAGGACCAAATTGCTTTTAGGTCTTTGTTGAATCTGTAGAATAATCAAGAAGCAAATAATTTATATACTTGTATGCCGTATTTATGTAAGCATCCGGTCCTCCACGTGTATGAAAATAGGTGAGTTAGCGTGAGCTTAG
>CALBPF010000023.1 GCA_937899105.1 uncultured Flammeovirgaceae bacterium
AAGTGGTTGGGGTTCTGCGCGATTTTTTAAAGAGGGAAATAACCTGTTTGGAGTTTGGGCCTATAAGTCTGATGAACCCAGAATAGCGGCTAATGAACCTGAGGTCTACTTAAGAAGGTACGACAATATATCTCAATCCATTACAGATTATTTCGTTACCATTGGCCGTGCCAGACCTTACCGGCAGTTTAGAAAAGCCCGGGCACAATCTCAAGATGTTGGTGAACTCCTGCCCCACTTAAAATATTATTCCGAAAGAGGAAAGGCATACATAAATCAGCTTAAAACAATAATACGCCAAAATAACCTCACTCAATATGATGGCTATATTATTGATAAGAGGTACTTTTTTTAGAAGCGGCTAAGTTGCTGATCGGAAAAACTGCTAAGACGTATGTCGCCGTACTCTGGATATACTTGGTCAGGCGTGCCTTGTAGCCTAAATGAAATACACTTGAGCTTACTTGCCCTTTACCATCTTTAAAGAGAACAATACCAAAACCAACATTACAGCAACTATAACCAGCCAAAACCACCATTGGCTTTCTAACAATGGTTGAGTACCGGGCTGCGATTGGGAGATAATTTGCTCAGCGCCGAGTTCTACCGATTTCAGGTCACCCGGAATACTGGATTTAAAATTCTTAATGTCATAATCCGGCTTTCTCACATTTTTATTCCCATATAAAAGATAGTAATTCCCTGGCGACGCAAATCGCGCAATCAGTACGGAAACTTTACCTACCGCCTTCACGCCCGGAAGGGTTAGAGGTCGATTATCGTTGTTATCAATAATTATTTTTAGCTGATCGGCGACTGTGGGTGGAAAGTGGAACGCATTATTTTCTAAAGAACTCAATGTACCTCTGTAGAGCGTTTGATACTTATGCTGCCATCCTTTTTCCGTATTAAAACTGTCTTTTAAAAACTGAATAGTAACGCTCCGATAATAATCCAAAGAATCGGCCACTTCAACAGCTATGGTTGACATAGGTACGGGTAATTCAAAATTAGCCGTGATCACCGTTTCCTTGGTTTTACGGTCATTAGTCACGCTCATATTTACCGGTACATAGTCACGATACTTCTCTTGCTGCACCAGGGTCCTGCTCAAACCGGCGCTTCTAAAGTCAGGGTTTTCTTTGGCAGGGATGAATAAGCGATAATAGCCAAACTGGGACTTTAAAAACTTTAGAGTTGTAAATTGGTAATCAGTCAGACTGTTTTTGATGGAGACGATGCGATAGTCTTCTAAAATAGTAAACCACTCCTTTTGATCCTGGCTGCCTTCTAAAGCTACTTTGAAATCAAAGTTTTCCTGGCCCAGGTCAATACTTATCTTATCAATAGATGCATTTGGATCGACCTTAAACGTATAATAAAATCCATCAACACTCGTTGTTTGATTGATTACATCAAAATTAACTTCTTCACGGCTTCTGTTCGCCTTTTTTACTATGTAGGGTACTTCAAGTGTATCAACACCATTAACTTCGATGATCCGGATATCAACCAACTTTGGAGATACTTTTTCATAGATGTTATCAGGAAGATCCAAACTATGCCATTGGTCTGTAATACCGTTAATTGACCTTTTGTAGCTATAATCCCCAAACTGAGCCTTAGCGCCGCCGATAGTAACCAACAGTAAGCAGATTATAACAAGGATTCTATTTCTCATTCTCTTCAAAAATCAAATGTTTGTATTTATTATATAGAAATGAGATGATCAAGAGGAAGACACCCAAGCACACAAAAACAATAGTCTTGGAAATGGTATTAAGGTCGGCAATGTCAAAGAAAAACAATTTAAGCAGTGTTAATCCAAACAATGATATAGCCGCAATCCGAAGGTGTTTTCGTTTTTTCCAAATCCCCAGAGCTATTAAAGCTATGGAATAGACACCCCAAAAAATACTCAGACTTAAACGATAAGAATTTGCCTTACCATAAAGATCCATCAAGTTGAGCAGTTCACTACTTAACACCCATAGAACAGTAACGGCAACAAGCAACTCAAAGGGCGTTTCAAGATTTATCTTAACTAAACCTTGCTTTATCTGCCGGTAACCAGCTATTAGCAGCATGGCTGGAAAAATAAGGGAAACATACCTAATACCCAGATGAAACCAACCCCGGTTATAAAACTGAGACAGGTTTTGGCTTAGGTAGCTCTCTCTTAATTCGCTGAGCATATACAAACCTGAAGTCAAATAGCTGAGGACTGCGAGCCCACCTATAATTAAGCCTGCCGCAGCTAAAACAGGATGCTTGATATTTTTGACATTGTAGAAAAGCAGCAACGAGAAGAACAATAGGGTATAACAAATATTCCAGATGTTACCCATAGTGAGTAAATCGTAGTTCCGCTGTTCACCATTTAGATCCGGTATTGTAGATTCCAAAAAACGAAGGGCCCAATAATTAGCCAGTTCAAGACGAAAAGTATTAAATAGAGTTATCAAGAATAGAGTTGGCAGCGCATAAACGGCTATTTTTCCCAACAGATGACCTTCTTTTAAAGCTGAGCCGAAGTCCTTTTTTAGATTTATGTAATTAATGAATCCGAAAGAAAGAGTTACAAGTAGAGAAGACAAGAACCCAATGTTTAAGAAAGGCGTCATTAAAACCTGATCAGATTCAATATAGGTATGAATGGTATTTTCTTCCCAGTCTTGCAGTAAGCTAAAAAAGCCAATGATCATTAGTACATAATATAGTTTTTCATAAACCGGCTCATCCTTAGTGCGACCGATCCAGAAAAGCAGCGCAGCCTCGCCAGCCCAGAGGAGGGTTACCCAGCTACCGTCTAGCTGTACCGGTATGGTAATAGTAACAAATACGATAACCAGCCCTGCTACAAAATAAAACAGGTTCTTATCGGCTAAATCTCTTTTGTAGAGCATGAACCCTACAACGAAGTGTATGACGGCATTGGCCAAAGCAAAAACGCCAAGTAACTGACTTCCGATGGCATGGCTCTCCAGGAAGTAATAACCGAATGAGAAGAAGATAAAAGAGTTAAGCAGTAACAGAATAATGTCATTAATTTTAAACTTCTGGCTCTTAACTACCTTATACGCCAGTAAGATAGTATAGAAAATAAGAAAGAAAATAGCGCTGAATATGAGGCCGACTGCTAAAAACTCCTCAGCCCGATAATCGCGAGTCGTCCAAATCAAAAGAATCAACCACGTGAGTGAGAAAGCGGCATAATAAAGTTTTTCCCAGTCTTTTTTAAAGGCTATAAATAAAATACCACTATTTATAATGGTCATATAGCTCAAAAGGACAATAATATTACCACTGCCAGTGCTTAACAGGAACGGAACCGCGTAAGCGCCTACTAACCCTATATGTGCAATGACATGAATATTATATTTTAAGGCTGATAATACCGCAAACACGGTAAACACTAGCATCAAGGCAAACGCCAGTGGCTGGGGAATTAGGCCATAGAAATCGTAAGCCGCATAGGAGATAAAGTAGAGGATGGCAATAGCCCCACTTAAAAGTACCGCACTGAAATTTTCATATTTATCTTTGAGTTTGATGGCAAACGCTACTAAGACCAGACCTGAAAGATATCCTAATATAATCCTGGTAAGTGGGTTGATGAGGTCATTATCTATGGCGTACTTCGCTCCGATACCTACACCTAACACGATTATGGCGATACCAATTTTATTGATGAGGTTTTCACCAATAAACTTCTCCCAGTTCTTAGCCAGGACTGATGGCTTTTGTTTTGGACGAACACTTGCGGCTTCACTAGCCTTAGCCATGGCCTTGAATGCCGCTACGGGTACTTCAGGTTCAGGATTTTGAGGTTCTGCTTCCTGTTCCTGCGGTGAATCCTTCAGCGCTTTAATTTCACTACGTAGTTGTATCAACTCCTGAGAAATACTATTTTGTCGGTCCATCAATTCAGCTAACCGACTGAATAGCTCGTTTATTCTACTTTCAGACATAAGACGGCAATAAACGACAAAATTTATCGGGAATCAACTTGTTTATGCCCCTATCCCGCCTTATTTGTATAGCTCAATTCTGCCAATCTTCTACTTTAATAAGAATACTACCGAGGGCTGTACCTAAGCAAAAAGGTGGTGAAATGAGCTAATCAAGCGCATTAATCGATCCTTTAGTTTCGATGTTGTCTGTATAGCCGTAGCATGCTGGCCTCATTACATTGATGTCATGAAAATCAATTTTGCATTTGGCTATGCTCTTTGATCAATTGCTCCTGAATATTGTCCGGTACAGGAGCGTACTCTGCAAACCTCTTTTTGAAACTTGCCCTACCCTAAGTCAATGAGCGTAGTGACGTGGTATATCGGTCGAGCTCAGCCAAAGGGGTTTTCGCTTTGATCAACTGATATTGCCCTTGTGTTTCAATACCGATGATTGTCGATCTTCGAGTTTGCAGATCAGTCATCACATCGCCCATAAGTTCTTCAGGCCCCAAATATCTATTTCACCGACGGGCTCTAGAATTTTTGGATCCGCTTGAATAAAGGCTTGCTTAAACGCTCGCATACCAGCAATTTTAAAGGCAATGTCGTTAGAGTCTACAGCATGCATCTTACCGTCATAGACAATAACCCGAACGTCTCGCACATAAGAGCCGGTAAGTGGGCCTTCTTTGATTTTTTCCATTACACCCTTTAATATGGACGGCAAAAATCTGGCGTCAATAACTCCACCAACAATGCAATTATAGAAAACAAGCTTACCGCCCCAGGGCAAGTTAATTTCCTCTTTATTTCGGATGCTGACGTCGGTGGGTTCGGGCATGCCTTCATAATAAGGTTCTACCTTCATATTTACCTCACCAAACTGCCCGGCGCCACCAGACTGCTTTTTACGACGATAGGATGTATCCAAGGTCTGCCGTATGGTTTCACGATAGGGAATCTTTGGCTTTACAAACTCCACCTGTAAATGGTAAATGTTATCGATCATCCATTTGACCATAGCTAAATGTAGTTCGCCTTGCATGGAGATGAGTAACTGCTTCAGTTCCGGCGAAAACTCATAAGCTACCGTAGGCTCCTACTGATGGATTTTCTGCAATACCTCACCAAGTTTTTCATCATCCGAGTTGTTATTAGCTATAATGGCCATCTGCATCTTAGGCTCGGGAAATTCAATGGGCTGTACACATACATTAATGTTTTTGCCACATAAGGTATGATTGGTTTCCGTGGACTTTAGCTTGAGTGTCATGCCCAAATCTCCTACCACGAGCTTATTGATGGGTTTCGCTTATGACCGTCTACAATAAAAAGTTGGTTGATACGCTCCGTTTCACCCGTTTGGTGATTAATTAATTCATCGCCGGCGTTCACCTGCCCTGATATCACTTTTAAAAATGACATCTTACCTAAGTTTGGCTCAATAGCTGTTTTGTAGACAAAAAGCACTTCGGGGCCGTCAAGGAAATGGGGTAATTCTTTACCATCTTCTAAGCGTTCAGGTTGGATATCTACGGATGACGGGGCCACGTTATCAATAAAACCCATCATACGGCCGCTGCACATGTCATTTTTGCAGACACACAAAAGATGGGGAACACCACGTGATTACGCATACCAATTTTCAAACCCTGCCGCATTTCATTCTCATTTAATGTGCCTTTCTCAAAATACATCTCCATCAGCCCTTCGTCATTTTCGGCGGCCTTTTCTACCAGCTCATTGTGCAATTGATTGGCTTTTTCCACTTCACTTTCAGGAATTGGGAGCTTTTCTGGCTTCCCACCTTCCGGTCCAAACTTGTAGTTCTACATTTTGAGTAAATCGATGACGCCGTTAAAACCCTCTCCTTCATTGACCGGGTACTACATACGGTAACTGCCGAACCAAATTGGTCCTTAACTGACTCCACGGTGGCTTCAAAATCAGGCTTGGGATGATCCAGTTGATCAATCCGGCTTAAAATAGCATAGTTTCGGCCAATGTGGTTTTACCCGATTTGGGACTACTTAACAGTGCAATATTTTTTATGTGTTTCTCGTCATAGACTTGCATAGTTAATAGAGGTATGGTGATACATGAACAAAATAATGAGCTAAGTCATCGTGGTTAAATGTAGAATGCCCATAAGATATAAAAGCTGTCATTCGTCAGGTATTCAGTTGAGTTTTCACTGTCTATTCGTAGTTTAAAGGGATTAGTTTCCCTAATCGGGTACTTCGGTATACGATGTCGTTCTTAAATAAGAGTTTTCCCCTGGGAAAAAATTTTATTATGGAAAAACCGGTATTGCTAGCTGTTTTTATACTTCTGCTGGGGTGTACCACTAAGGTTGAAAACCATGCTGAAGCTAGTGGACCTACCGCTATAGACGGTAGAAAGGAAGTGGTTTGTTTCATTTACCATCGATTTGGCGATAGTCGTTATCCTTCTACTAATATTTCATTAGCTGATTTTGAAGCTCACCTCAGGTATTTAAAAACGAATGACTTTACGGCGCTCACATTTTCAGCGGCTATCGATTATCTAAGATCAAATCAAACGTTGACGAAAGTAGCTGTTATCAGCATTGACGATGGTTTCCAAAGCTTTTATAAAAATGCTATTCCATTATTGAAAAAATATGACTTCCCAGCTACGCTTTTCATTAATACTGAAACAGTAGGTATTGGAGATTATATGGGATGGAAAGAAATTAAAGAGGCACACGATCAGGGGATAGAAATAGGCAATCATACCCATTCGCACGCCTACTTTTTAAACCATCCGGAAACGGAAAGATACGAGGCGTTTGAAGCAGATGTCAAACAAGCGCAAGACCTGCTCGCGGACGACATTGGCCAGGCGCCTGCAACAGTTGCCTCCCCGTATGGAGAACTGGATCTTAAAATGAAGGCGAGC
>CALBPF010000024.1 GCA_937899105.1 uncultured Flammeovirgaceae bacterium
CCATTGCTAATTGTTCATTGCCCATTGTTCACTGCCATTGCTTAACATTGCATTCTTATTTCAATTACGACATTCATGAGTGAAAACGACGCTAAACCATCGTTGAATTTTATAGAACAACTGATAGAAGATGATATTAAAAATAACAAGCTTCAACGCCCTGTCCATACAAGGTTCCCCCCTGAGCCTAATGGATACCCTCACATAGGACATGCAAAATCAATTGTTCTCAATTTCGGTTTGGCAGAAAAGTACGGAGGTACCTGCAATCTGAGGTTTGACGATACCAACCCGGAAAAAGAAAGTATTGAATACGTTGAAGCCATCAAAAAAGACGTAGAGTGGCTCGGCTACACATGGGATGGAGATGCGCTTTATGCCTCGGATTACTTCGGTCAACTTTATGAATGGGCAAAAAAACTAATAGCTGACAGTAAAGCCTATGTGGATGACACCCCTGTAGAGCAAATTCGAGAAGAGCGTGGTACGCCAACCCAACCTGGTAAAGAAAGCAGCCGTAGGAATCGCCCTACTGAAGAAAGTTTAGAACTATTGGAGGAGATGAGGCAAGGCAAACACCCAGATGGAGCTATGGTGTTAAGGGCCAAAATTGATATGGCTTCGCCTAATATGCATATGCGCGACCCTGTGCTGTATCGCATCCGGCATGTGGAGCACCACCGTACCGGTAAGGACTGGTGTATTTATCCAACTTACGATTTTGCCCACGGGCAGTCTGACAGCATCGAAGGCATAACACACTCACTTTGCACGCTTGAATTCGAAGTACACCGGCCTTTATACGATTGGTTAATTGAGCAGTTGGGTATTTTCCCCTCAAAGCAAACTGAGTTTGCCCGGCTTAACTTAGGCTATACCGTGGTTAGCAAGCGTAAACTGTTACAACTGGTAGAGGGCAACTATGTCAACGGCTGGGACGACCCAAGAATGCCAACACTTTCGGGTATCAGAAGGAGAGGTTATACCCCGGATGCTATTAAAAACTTTGTACACAAGGTGGGTGTAGCCAGGCGTGACAGTCTTACCGATGTGGCTCTCCTGGAGTACAGCGTTCGGGAGGACTTGAACAAAAAAGCCAATAGGGTAATGGGTGTGCTTGATCCGATTAAACTTACCATTACTAATTATCCTTCGGACAAAGAGGAGATGTTGTCGGCGATCAATAATCCGGAAGATGAATTGGCAGGGAAAAGAGAACTGCCCTTTTCAAATGAGATTTTTATTGAAAGAGGAGATTTTATGGAAGACCCACCCAGAAAGTTCTTTAGGCTCGGTCCTGAGCGAGAGGTACGCCTGAAATATGCCTACATCATTAAGTGTGTAGATTATAAAAAAGATGATAACGGTAATATTACAGAGATCTTTTGCACCTATGACCCCAATTCCAAAAGCGGACAGGATACAAGTGGAAAAAAGGTAAAAGGAACTCTGAGCTGGGTATCGGCAAAGCATGCCACTTCTGTAGAAGTTCGCCTTTACGACAGGTTGTTCATAACCGAAAATATGAACGAGGTGGAGGACGATTTCTTAAAGCATCTTAACCCTGATTCATTGCAAATACTGGATGATGTAAAAGTGGAACCTTCGCTTTCAGATGCGGAGCCTGGGGATCAGTTCCAGTTTGAGCGTCAGGGCTATTTCATTGTGGATCCGGATTCTGCAGCTGATAAAAAGGTATTCAACAGAACCGTTACCCTGAGAGATAATTGGGCGAAGAAGTGATCTGGAAATTACATAACCTCAAAAGAACCCTCCAGAAATCTCTGGATTAGCGGGGTTTAAAGAGCGCGGTTGTGACTAGCAACCTAGCAGATGCAATGCCTCAGAACTCTAAATTCTGTATCCAATTGATCATTTAATTTTTTTTCCAAAAGGAATGAAGTAAGTGAAAAAATTAAATATGCAATAAAGTTGCATTTATGTACATTTGTAGAATGGAAAATACCGACCATCTAAAGGAGATACTGGAATCGCACAAGCTTAGAATTACAGCTTGCCGAAAGAATGTGTTACAGTTTTTCTTGAATAGGAAAGCGGCGCTATCCCAAAGTGATCTTGAAAATCAATTCACCCAATACGACAGGGTAACCCTGTATCGAACATTGAATAGTTTTCTGGATTCGGGAATAATCCATAAAATACCTAATTCTCAAGGAGCAGCCGCTTATGGTTTATGCCATGAAACCTGCTCTCCAGACCATCACGATCACAACCATATTCATTTTAAGTGCAATCAATGTGGTCAAATCCAGTGTTTGGATGACAAATTAGTTCCTGAAGTAACTATGCCAAAAGGTTACATGATAGAGGCGGTTAATATGATTGTGGATGGCGTTTGTGCTAAGTGTGCCTGAAAGAATGAAATTCACTACAAGTAGCGATTGCCTCACAAAAATACTATACTCATTTTTATGAAATAGAATGATTCTAAATAATAAATGCTTTCAAAACTTAACAAAACACATTGTTAATGTTTGACTTTTGTTTTTTTCGGTTGATTTTGAGAATAGCGTTGACTTAATAATAGAGTAGATGGGTTTGTGTAGAATATATTTAAAAGCTAAAATTACTATTGTCCTTATTGTTCTGCTTGCGGCCACTCAATCATTTGCTCAAGTAGACTGTGAAGGAAAAATCACAGGGAAGGTCTTGGGCAAAGACACGAACGCACCGCTCTCTTTTGCTACAATCAAGATTTTAAATTCTGATAACGGTACGATCAGTGATGAGGCTGGTAGTTTTACATTAACCGGCATATGCGGCAAGGAAGTTGATTTTTTAGTTCGATTTTTAGGGTACAAAACGATGGTCCATCATCATGATTTTCGAAGTGGAAAAAGTATGGATGAGAACCACATCATTTATTTGGCTCCACAGCAAACCGAATTAGAAAGTATTACCGTTGAAAGTGAAAGGCCAGACGAAATAAAATCATTAGCTGTACAGAAAAAAAAATTAACTAATCTGGAAACACTTGGCTCTTCTTTGGCTGATATATCTGAAGAAATAACAGGAGTTTCCCTGCTAAAATCCGGATCGAATGTTGCGAAACCTATCGTTCATGGATTACACTCCAATAGGGTACTCGTAGTCAATGATGGAGTTAGACATGGATATCAGGCTTGGGGAGAGGAACATGGACCTGAAATTGATCCTTCCCATGTGGATCTAATTGAAGTTGTTAAAGGGGCGGGTACTGTAAAGTACGGCCCGGATGCCCTGGGCGGCGTAGTTCTATATAAAGCCAAAAGACCTGCTTTTAATAAAAAGTTAAATGGTTCATTTGGGTCTTCTTACCAGACTAATGGAAGATCAATAAGTAGTCAACTCGACCTGGGTCAGGGTTCCGAGCGCTTTGCCTGGAACATTGGCGGTCATGGAGTGTATCAAGGTGATTTGCAAGCGCCTGATTATAATTTATCCAATACTGGCAAAAGAGAATATGGAGTTAGCTTCAATACACTTCTTCATCGCCCCACTTTTGACCTACAAGTTGCAGGAAGTTATTTTGATCAAGAGCTTGGCATTCTAAGAGCTTCAATTGCTAAAAGTCTTGTAGACTGGCAAAATGCAATAAACAACGACAGTATTCCCCAACCTACCAATTCATTTACCTATGATTTACAAAGTCCGTGGCAAGATATTCAACATGCTTTATTAAAGGCAAATTTATCGCTTTATCTCGGAGAACATACATTTAATTTTCAATATGGAGTTCAGAAAAACAATAGACAAGAATTTGACGTACGCAGAGGCGAACTGAATGATCGTCCGGTGATCAATTTAGAACTTTGGACGCATACTCTGGACGCAGAGTGGATTCAACCGCCAAAAGGTCGATGGCAAGGAAGTTCGGGTATTCAATTAATTTCGCAAAATAGCGTTAATGAACCAGGTACAAGTCCTATAAATTTTATACCCGATTATGAAATCCTTAATATCGGTGCATTTACCGTACAATCATATAAACTCAACCAAGGCCTGCTTGAACTAGGCGTTCGCTTCGACTTTCAGTCTCTTGATGTAGCAGATACCATAGACAGGTATGATTTTATCTATTCTAATGAGGTAAACTTTTCAAATGCAACGTATACCGTTGGTGTTCGAAAGGAACTTAGCGAAGTTTTATCGGTATTTTCGAATATCGGGTATGCATGGAGGCCGCCAAATGTGGCGGAACTTTATTCGTTCGGTTATCGCTATGGTAGGTTACAATACGGACTTTGGCGCTATGATTTTAACCCTGACTTAACTACACCTCCTGATAGCGTTTTTGACCAATCTTTGCGCACCGTTGACTCAGAAAGAGGAGTAAAATGGATCTCAGGTATTGAGATAAAAAAACGTAAAATTACTGCTGAATTCATCTTTTATATTAATCAAATAAACAACTATATATTCCTTAGACCTTACGGTGTTTCAACAGGTATTGCTGGAGTACTCCCAGTATGGCTTTATGAACAAACCGATGCCGTATTTTACGGGTCTGATTGGGATATCCGGTATAAACACAATAATATGTTTACTTCAGAAGTAAGGTTATCTTATGTTCATGCTAAGAGCGTAGATCGGCAACAACCGTTATTAGAGATACCCCCATTGAATATTAATTACTCGCTTGAATTCAAAAAAGGGCCGTGGAATGCCGGATTATCTTTGAGCTACACTGCACAACAATGGAATGCGCCTCCTGCTGTTGATCCTGTTAGCATTGCAGAAGGGGATATTGAAATAGATCGCCAAACGGTCATCTTTGATTATATGGCCTCTCCAGATGGCTACCTTCTTCTAGGATCGAATATTTCATATAAGAAAAAGGCTTGGAACGTCGCTTTTAACGTGGACAATCTCTTCAACACATCTTATAGAATTTACACTGATCGATTGAGGTACTTTGCTGATGCACCAGGAAGAAATTTCGCTTTAGCTGTCGAGTATAGCTTTTAAACGCAACATTGTTGCAAACCAATCATATGTTTCTTAACCTTGTACGCTGAAATAATTTACTAAAACAATTAACATGAAAATTTCAAAATTACTTTTGTTACTGTTACTTATAGGGTCAATTGTAAGTTGTTCTGATGATGACGATGATGATCCGACTCCTCCAGATAACGAAGAAGAATTTATTGATGAGGTCATTCTTACCTTTACCCCTACCCTCAGTTCAAAAGAAGTTGTTACTGCAAGATGGTTTGATGCTGATGGCGATGGCGTAGGTTCAGGTGAAGTGACTCAAGGTATTGCGCTTGAAGAAAACGTAGAATATATACTTACATTTACACTTAACAACACTATAGCTAATGAAAATGTAACGCTAGAAATTGCAGATGAAGATGATGAACATCAATTCTTCTTCTCATTTACTGAAAATATTTTTAGCGACCCAACAGGGGCGGGAAATATTGACAATGATGGTATGATAAATTATAACGATGAAGACGATAACGGACTTCCCGTAGGACTTTCCACTACTTGGACTGCCGGTGGCCATACTGACGCCACAGGTCTTTTTACCGTACTTCTCAAACATCAACCTGGTCTTAAAGACGCTACTTCTGATTGGTCAACGGGGGGTACGGATATCGACATTACCTTTCCTATTGATATTGAGGAAGACGCTAATATAGAGGAAGAATTTATAGATGAAGTAGTATTAACGTTCTCACCCACAGGAGGTGGCGATGATGTAGTAGTAACCTGGTTTGATCCAGATGGAGAAGGTGCAAATGATGGCGCTCCTGATGGACCAATTAATTTAGCTGCGGATACTGAGTATGATTTGGCCATTACCTTAGCAAACACTGTAGAAGAAGAGGATGTTACCGCTGAAATACTTGAGGAAGATGACGAACACCAATTCTTCTTCTCATTTACTGCAGATATTTTTGGTGACCCAACAGGAGCAGGAAACATTGACAATGATGGTATGGTAAATTACAATGATGAGGATTCTGATGCTCAAGATGGATCAGGTCTTCCTGTTGGTCTTTCTACTAGATGGACTACCGGAAGCGCTACCGCTTCTACTGGAAATTTCACAGTTCTTTTGAAGCACCAGCCTGGGCAAAAGTCAGCTACTTCTGATTGGTCAACTGGTGGAACAGACGTCGATATTACATTTGACATCAATATCAATTAGAAAAACAAACTTTTAGTTAATTCTAATAAGAGCCCATCTGCTTTTTGTGGATGGGTTTTTCTTTGAAAAACAAGGAGATGTCTCAAAAGGTAGGTCATCCTGAGTTTACGAAGGATCCTACTAGGCGTAAAGTGACTTTTGGAAAAACTTACTGAGATTCTTCCTCCGTCAGAATGACTTAAAATATTTGGTTTTCTACCTTTTGAGACATGCCCCCTTTAATTATGACTGTCACAGGATTTCCTTATCTCCGAAAGCTTTATTTGAAGGATGCCATTGAATGTGTTATGCAACAACAAAGTAACTGCTGTTATTATTAACAGCAAGCCTCATCTAGCATCGCTACATGCTCGAGTTTCAATAGTTCGTGATCGGCTTTTACCTGTTCGTGCTCTTGAGCCATAGCTTCGTGATCAGCCTGCATTGAAGCATGTTCCGCTTTCATTGACTCATGCTCAGCTGTCATTTCCTCTAATTTCATTTCTCCTGCTAAGTGTTTTTCTTCCAGCGATCTATGATTAGCCAGTAGGGTTTTATGACTTGCAACCAGATTTTTGTGCTTTGTGATCATTTCCTCATGAGATTTTTCCATGGTGGCATGTATACTATCAGGTTCATCTCCGGCCATTGACTCATGATCGCTCATCATCTGACTATGAAGTGACTCCATTTCATTATGAAGAGTTTCCATCTGTTCATGTGCGGCTTCCATTTCCTGGTGATCACTCACCAACTGCTTATGCTCCTCTGTTTCTGCCGGATTAGTACTGCAGGCAAACATCAAAAGTGAGAGCCCTAATGCCGCTGTTGAATTTCTTTTCATTTGCAATTATGTTTTGGTTCAGCTTAAAATTGCTTCAAAAACGTCACCTTTCCAACTAGCTCTGTTTCCAGAAAGGTGTTTCCAAACCATTAATTTGCGTAGTTGAAGGCAGGTTAAATTATATTAGTGTCATGATGAGGGATTCTCACCAGAATCATCATATGAAAATACGTTTATTAAGCATTTTACTACCGGCGCTTTTTCTAGTTAACTGCTCTGTTAAACATTTACAAAGAGCGGGAGCTGTTAATCCAACCGATTTTAATACGAAAGTATATTTTGAAACTTTCAAAGGTGTGATTGCCCTGGATCTTTCTATAAACGGCCAGGTGAGGAAATTTTTGTTTGATACAGGCGCTGATTTGACGGTCATACAAAGAGACTCTACCTCCGGTAAGACCTATAACGTTTCAGGAGCCTCAAAGCGTAAAATGGAGCTAGGAAGGGAAATAGTGACTTCTATGCGCATCGGACCGGTTGATTTCCAAAATACATATGCCTTGAATGGGGACCTCTCAGGCTTAAAGGAGCAAATACCCGCTTTTGGAGGTCTTCTCGGCCAATCCATTATTGGTAAAGCCAATTGGCTCATAGATTATCCGGGAAAGTATATGACCATATCGAACAGCA
>CALBPF010000025.1 GCA_937899105.1 uncultured Flammeovirgaceae bacterium
GTACTATTTAAAGTCAAAGCGTTCTAAGGCCAGTGCCAGGTACCACATAGCAGCTGAAGGGGAAAACCTGTGGGACATTTCCCAAAAATATGGCGTGAAGAAGAAAAAGCTGCGGATTAAAAATCGCATGAAAGCGGACGAAATTTTAAAACCAGGTCGTGTGGTATGGTTGAGGTATATCAGACCTGCCAAAGTACCCATTGAATACAAAGATATTGTTGAGCCGGAGCCTGTTGAAAAGGCCCCGATACCAACAGTTGTTGATTCATCTTATATGAAAAATGCTGCTGCTGTGGGAATAGTTGCAGGTGAGGAGAACAGTGATGAAGTGCGTCAGCCGCTCACATTTCTTCAAAAACTGGATTCATTGTATATATTAGAACAAGAAGAAGCCGTTACAACAGTCTTACCTGATTCAGCAGTGGTTGATGATCCTGGGCAAACCACTTTAACAGAAACCGTAGAAGCATTACCCGCTACGGATTCGGCCGTTCATATTCATTCCGTGGCTGCAGGGGATACTTTTTATGCGATTTCAAAAAAGTACCAGGTGAATGTCTTAGATATACTTGAATGGAATGGGCTTAGTATTAATGATAAACTTAGTATAGACCAAAAGATAAAAGTGTATTTGAAGCGTGATCCTGGGCTTAACAGGTCCCAAATAGTGAAAAAAGAACAAAATGGAGATGCGTCTTACATCCGGTATGTCGTTAAAGAAGGGGATACATTGTACAGTATTGCAAGGTCAAATGAGGTGAAAATTGAGGATTTACTTGATTGGAATAACAAAGCTGAGATGAGTGTAAAGCTTGGAGAAGTGCTAAAGATAAAAAAGCCTACATCAGACTAATTGAAGCTTTTTTCAGTAATCGTAAAAACTTTTTTAATTACTATGTTTGCAACCGATAGAAAATAGACTATTTTGGTCCAATTAGAACCGACTATTTGATTTGAAACTTCCAAAAACCTGAACGTTGAGTGATACTAAGACGATAGATTTAGTAATGCTTGTGGATGACAACGAAACTGATAATTTTATCAGTAAACGCATCATAGAAATCACAAAGTTTGCTAACAGAGTAGAGGTAAAGAATTCTGGTAAAAGCGCGCTTGATTATTTACGCGATAATCAGGAGAATACTGAAGAGCTTCCCAATTTGATATTCCTGGATATCAATATGCCAATTGTAGATGGATTTGTTTTCCTTTATGAATTTGAAAAATTCAATAACCTTATAAAGGACAAGTGTAAGGTAATTATCTTGTCAAGTTCGGATAACAAGCGTGACATTGATAAAATTGTTAATAATAATCACGTAATCAAATTCATCACCAAACCCTTAACGGAAACTGCTCTCGAAGAGGTTAAAGTTAATAATCTATAGGCCCCATCGGCTAAATATTTACTTGATGTTTTAAATATGATATTCACAAGTCATATTTGCATACACCAATTTTAACCTCAAGCAGTTATGAAAAAAGTTCTACTTTTACTAGCAGGCCTAGCCATTAACATTGCTACTTACTCCCAAGACACCACTTACTGGCGTAAAAGTTTCAAGGCAGGATTGAATTTCAATCAAGCCTCGTTCTCTGATGAGTGGACCGGTGGCGGTGTAAATTCAATAGGCTTGAGTTCTTACCTTAATTACAAGGCAAACTACAAGAAGGATGTACATACCTGGGACAATGAGATTGATCTCGGTTATGGAGTGGTCCAAAATCAAGACCAAAATGCCCGTAAGGCCTTAGATAGAATGTACTTAGATACGAAATACGGCCGGCAACTCGGCGATAAGTGGAATTTATTTACATCACTTAGTTTCCTGTCGCAGTTTGCTATAGGATATTCGTTTGACGAAGACGCTAATGGCGCTGAAACAAGGACTAAGATTTCTAATTTGTTTGCACCGGCGTTCTTAACTTCAGCTATAGGTTTTGAATACAAACCCGCCGATTACTTTAGCCTAAGGATCGCTCCGTTAGCCCCAAGGTTCACTTTTGTATTCGATGACGATCTTGCCAATCTACCAAGCACAGACGACCCCACAAAAGGCCAATTTGGAGTTGATTTAGGTGATAACGTACGAACGGAATGGGCGGCATTTCAGCTGCAGGCTGATTTTGATAAGGATATTGCAGAAAACCTTAATCTCAAGTGGAAGTATTTAATGTTTATAAACTATGAAGATTTTGATCTCGATAGATGGGATCATCGTCTTGACTTAACATTATCTGCATCGGTCAATAAATTTCTTAACGTGAGTTTAGGCGCCATTGTCATTTACGATTTTGATCAGGTGGACGAGATCCAATTGAGCCAACAATTGACGATAGGTTTAGCCTACTCGTGGAAGAACTTTTCTGAATAAAACCGACTAAAAATCTGGGTCTAAACCAAGCCTATTCTTAAGCTCATTAAGAATAGGTTTTTTTTCAGCCAGGTGTTCAAATTTCTCCTTATTAGTATACGGCACCCTCTTTACGTCTTCCACCACAAGCTCCGTTTCTAATTCCAAGCTGCCATTGTCCAGTTCCGTTTTCAAATGCTTAATAAGGTCGGACCTGAATCTATCAAGTATGTTTATTTTAACGCTGTTGGTTAACGTAAGTACAATAGTGCACTTATCTTTGAGTCTGAATTCTTGCTTTAGTACCGCGTACTCGGCGTCTTTTCCCTCCCCCTTTTTTTGTTCGGCAAAAGCGTTCCAAACTGATTTTAACTTCTCGAAATCAAAAGTCTTTTCACCATACCTTTCGTATGGTTCTGCCGCATCAGATACACTTTCATTTTCCTCTTCTTGCTGCACAGGTTTTATTTCACTTATTGCAGTGGGTATTCGGGAAGTGCTTTTGAGTTTTGAGGGTTTGGTAGTCGGTTTCGGTAATCCCTGGGTGGCCAAATCTTTTTGCGGTTCCGCCACTTGAGTTGATGGTTTAACCTCATCCGGAGTTGGCAGTGGCTTTTTATCTTTCTCGGGAGTTTCTAAACTACTTTTTTTTTTAGGCCATTCTCCTCATGAGTAGCAAGACTGATGGCCGTGTTAAGGTGTGTGAGCTTCATGAGCGCTAACTCTACATGAAGCCGCTGGTTTTTACTTGCCTTATAACTAAGATCGCATTTGCTTAAGATGTTCAATGCAGATAGTATGAATGAAAGTGAAGTATTTTGTGCCTGTTCTATGTATTTAACTTTAGCCGTTTCCGGCACTTCCATGAGCTGTACAGTCGCTTTATCTTTACATACCATTAAATTTCGCAGGTGTTCACTCAAGCCGGTTACAAAGTTGTGCCCGTCAAAACCTTGCTTCAAAATTTCATCAAAAATTAGTAATGTCTCAGATAGGCTCTCAGCTGTTAAATGATTCACCACTTTGAAGTAGTATTCATAATCAAGAATATGAAGGTTACTTATGGTTGATTGATAGGTAACATTTCTGTTTTCTGAGAATGTGACGATTAGGTCAAAAATAGAAAGAGCATCACGAAGCGCTCCATCGGCTTTCTGAGCAATAAGGTGTAATGCCTCTTCCTCGGCAGTTATCGACTCTCTATCAGCTATACCCTTTAGGTGGTCTGCAATATCAGAAACCTGAATACGGCTAAAGTCAAATATTTGGCACCGGGAAAGGATGGTTGGTATTACCTTATGCTTTTCCGTGGTAGCCAAAATGAAAATAGCGTATGATGGGGGTTCTTCGAGAGTCTTCAAAAACGCATTGAAAGCTGCATTTGAAAGCATATGAACCTCATCTATTATATATACCTTGTATTTTCCGTATTGCGGTGGGTACCTTACCTGGTCAATGAGATTTCGAATATCGTCAACGGAGTTATTTGATGCAGCGTCAAGCTCAAAAATGTTAAGTGCATTCGCATCGCTATTTTCGTCAAACTCATTGATCATTCTTGCCAGAATGCGTGCACAAGTAGTTTTTCCCACACCACGTGGTCCACAAAATAACAAAGCCTGAGCCAGTTGATTGTTGTCTACAGCATTCTTCAGAGTTGTGGTGATGTGGCTCTGCCCAACAACTTCATCAAAACCCTGTGGTCTATATTTTCTCGCTGATACAACAAACTGCTCCATGGTTCGAAGTTAAAAAAATAAGAAGCCTGATACCTTATTTCATGGTCATAAAATTTCTAATCTATTCCTTATAAAAAGGTATCTGCTGGTACCTTTTTCTAGGCCAATTCTTGTGATTAATTTCTACTATATGACTTCCACGTTCCAGTTGACTAATATCCAAATAGGCAATTATGCCCCTGTGCTTATTCACTTGATGTAAATGAAATCGCCAGTTAATATCCGAATATGTCGAGTCATCCACACTAACCATATAAAACTGTGATAGGCACTCCAATTTAAGTGAATCTGTTGAATAGGAGCTAAGCATCTCCTTATAATCACAGAGAACCTTCACAGAATCATCATAGTATGAATAGTGAGTTATAAATAACCTGAGTACATCCTCTTTAACTATGTCACTTTGTATCGAAGCTCTCTGATATGATGAGCCGCCATCTAAATTTTCATATGCTGAGCTACTATGAAAAGTTCCTTCAGTACCGCCATAAAACTCTAACTGAGATAGTTTTCTGCTTGAGGAAGAAGTATTTGCATTGAAGCCAACAAGAAAAAAAGTAATGGTAATGAATCCTAAAATAAAAGCCGCAACCTTCCACTTTTTGAAATTCGATATTAGTATATAGTAAATGTTACGGTAGAGATGACTGAAGGTGAGTACACTTACAACGCGATATAGCGGATAGTATATTTTAGCGGCAAACCGCCATTTTTTGAGTAGGCCCAAGGATAGAAAATCGAACATGTATATTAGCCCTAAGCAAAGGACTCCAATAGTAAATGAATTAACTGTTTGGGCCAGGCTTGGATTGTTAGCTAAATCCTCTATTCCGTAAGGGCCGAGGTAAAGGAAAAAGTATACAGGAATTATTATCGAAATAACAACAAATGAATAGGCGCCCAGAATGCTCATGAATAGAAAATAACTAATACTGAAAATTGAGGAGCTTATTTTTTCTAATCGAATGATTTGGTCAGTAAAATCAGGTATTGCATTAATTCGATTTTTGAATTTCCCTTGATAGTCCAGGTTTTCATTTTTAATTCCACTGGGGAACACGTAACTGAGGCCTACAAGGCCTATCCATATACCTCTAAAAAAGAGGTGCAGAATCAAGCCGAAGCTTAACCATTGTATTCCTGTAATCATCATACCAACGAAATTATCAACGTTGTTGCTCAGGCCGAAAACTTCCCTTTTAAAGTAAAGCCGAAACTCATTGAGATATTCCGGAAGTTGTAATAAACCGAATAAAACGATACCTGAAATAAATATCTCAGGTTCCCAACTATTGTGCTGCGTCTTTTGAAGCCATTTAGGCAGCATAGGTTTTTTGTTTTCCATAAAACAATATAAAACCATAATTGACAGTCGAGCAATAAGCTCCAGTATTAATCTTAATACTTTAGTTCAATATCTAGCCAAATAATATAAATGTTCCAACATATAGTTGAAACTAATTACCTTGATAACCAGATATATACCCCCAATTGGTTTATAATTTTCATTATTTTTTTGTATTTCACATATAATAATATTTTCTTGTATGCCACTTTAATCAACCATCACATATATGAAAAACCACTACTTACCAGGGAAAGGTGTATTTATGCCTTTGTTAATCCTATTGCTTACTACGGCCTCTTTGTTAGCTCAAGTTGAGCAGGGTGTCGTTCGTATTAAGCTTTCTGAGACGAAAGCTGCGATGTTGCAGAATACCAAAATCTCGAAATCTGGTGCAGGCTATATTCGTACAGGAGATATCAGTTTGGATGCTGCTTTTGCCGAATGCAAGGCTAACGGCCTTAAACGTGTATTTAGGCACGGGGGAAAGTTTGAAGCCAAGCATAGAAAACATGGACTTCATCTTTGGTATGAAGTTTCCTATGACAAAGGTGTTGCTGTGGATGTAGCGCTTTCGGCCTTTTCTAAGCTTGGTGATGTTCAAGTATCGGAACCCATTTATGAAAAGGCGATTATAGGCTACAGTCCTATGAAAATGAAAGAAGTATTTTCTTTGAGTGTTGAAACCGATGATCCGCAATATTCGGGTCAATGGCACTATAATAATACTGGTCAGACGGGAGGTACGGTGGACGCGGATGTCGATCTTCCTGAAGCCTGGAATCTGGAAACCGGGAACAGCGATATTATTGTGGCGGTAACTGACGGTGGTATTGATATAAACCACGAAGACCTGGCGGCCAATATGTGGGTAAATACTGCTGAGGTACCGGGAAATGGTATAGATGACGATGGTAATGGTTATGTAGATGATATTAACGGCTATGGATTTGGCGATGATACGGGGGCTATACCTGCAGATCCACATGGTACGCATGTTGGTGGAACAGTAGCCGCCGTTACCAATAATGGCGTGGGTGTATCTGGTGTTGCCGGTGGAAACGGAACAGGCGATGGTGTTCGATTAATGTCTTGTGCATCTTTCGGTATTACTGCTAATGCTGGTTTTGCCGAAACCTATACCTATGGAGCGGATATGGGCGCTGTAATTTCTCAAAACAGTTGGGGATACACTAACCCAGGTGTATTTGAACAGGCGGTACTTGATGCCATAGACTATTTCATAGCTGAAGCCGGCTTCGATGAATTTGGTAACCCAAACGGACCTATGCAAGGGGGGATCGTGATTTTCGCAGCAGGTAATGACGGATCTGATGATCAATGGTATCCCGGTATTTATGAACCTGTTTTAGCTGTTGGAGGCACCGATCATAATGATAATCAATATACTTCGTCCAATAGAGGCGATTGGGTTGAGCTGGCAGCTCCGGCCGTGAACGTGCTGAGTACAACTCCCGGCAATACATACTCTTCTTTTACAGGTACATCAATGGCGTGCCCTCATGTATCAGGGGTAGCAGGATTGATTATATCCCAAAATACCGGAAGTATTACTCCTGATCAGGTTTGGGCCAGACTAGTACAAACTACGGATCCGCTCCCTGGCTTAGAATTTCTGGGTAGCGGAAGATTAAATGCGTTTGCAGCGCTTCAGGAAGATGATGGTGTTGCTCCGGAAACAATTGTAGATCTGGCGGTAGGCGATAAAGACCTTTCCAGCATAACGTTGGAATGGACAGCTCCTTCTGATCCGGGTAATGGGTCGGCTACTTCATATGATTTGCGCTACAGCACATCAGCTATTACATCGGATAATTTTGACGGTGCAATTCAGGTCGAAGATATTCCGGGAGCGGGAGTGGCAGGAACCGCGGAAACATTTACTGTTTCGGGACTTATGCCCTCTACAACTTACTATTTCGCTATTAAGTCTGCAGACTTTTTTGGCAATATTTCCGATATAAGCAATACAGTAGATGAAACCACCGATGATCCTCCGGTAGCTTCCGTTGAGCCTGTTGCGCTAGAATCAAATCTCTTAACGGGTGAGTCGGAAACACAAAGCATTATTATTACAAATAGTGGTAACGGTCCTCTGGAATTCGATCTGTCTTTTGGGGGTACAACTTTTACGCCTGCTACCAGCGCTTCATCTTCTCCTAAGGTAATCAAGCCTGGGCCAAAGCTTCTAAAATCCAAAACAGCGCTAAACGGTTCGGCTACCCTTCTTGCAGGAGACCAATATGCTACCGGATTTGAAGACTTTTCCTTGGGTGATCTGGACGGACAAAATGGATGGTCAGCAGATTTTGAAGATTGGGTAGTAACGGATGTTGATCCATTCGGTGGTTCAAACCATAAGCTGGGGACATCTGAGTCACTTCCGGCAGGAGCCAGTTTCTCACTTGTATTTAGCCCTAATGTAGGTATTGGTACAGAAGATTACTCCTCTGTAACTGCCAAGCTTAAAGTCGATAACGATGGCGTAACATGGCAGTTTATACCTCAGTCTCCTACGGCTGAGTTAGTTGTAACAAGATTGAGTTTTGATGCCGATGGCGGCATCAGCATACTTGATGGTGATGCTAATGATTTTGTTACCATACCTGTGGACGTACCGGTAGGTTATTTTGATCTTAAGATGGTCATTGACCGAAGCACTTTCGACATGAACGTCTATTTTGATAATGAACTTGTTTATGTTGGAAGAGCCTTCACCGGTGATATAGAACAGGTAGTGCTATTATCACTTATGGAGCAGGAGGGCAATGAGTTCTCTATGGATGATATAGTTATCTATGATGGAATTTTAGATACCTATCCTTTCCTTAGCTCTAGCGTTTCAAGCGGTATTATTTCTGGCGGAAATGAGCAGGAAGTTGATATTACATTTAATGCTGAGGGTCTTTTTGGAGGTACGTATACCAATGAAATTCAGATCTCAACTAACGATCCGGTTAACTCTGAATTTATGGTGCCTGCTGTTCTTAATGTTACCGGTACCGGTAAGCCCATTATTTCAACAGACCCACAGGCTTTAGTTTTTGGTGATACTTTCGTTGGTGGTATGGTAACTCAGGAATTAACAATTACAAATAGTGGTACAGAGATATTAAACGTTTCGGACCTCAATACTACTGGGGATTTTAGTGTTCAAAACGACGCATTCTCACTATTGCCATTTGGCAGCACAACCATTGAAGTTTCCTTTTCTCCAACGGCTTTGGGTGCGCTTGAAGGCGATTTGATAATCACAAATAATGACTCAGATAACCCTCAGTTGATGATTGATTTATCTGGTAATGGAGTAGAGGCGCCGGCAATTACTGTTGATCCTTCCGAGCTATCCGCTGAATTAGATAGGGGGACATCAACTACCGAAACATTAACAATAACCAACGAAGGTGTAGCCCCGCTGGATTTTACCATTGAGATAGGAGAAGCGGCTGACGAAGTTTCCTCCGTTAGTATTAACATCAATCCTTCAAATAAGGCTTTAAGCGCCACCGGTGGCCCTGTTAAGCAATCAATTTCAAGCTCTTTTAAAGGTCTACAGCTAACTTCCGATGTGAGGTTGAGTGCATCAGAATTAAGTGTTCTGGTATTAACCCCTGATGACGACGTATCCGATTTGTCAGCTGCGCTGGATGCTTTCCCTGATTTAAATGTTACAACTTATCCTAAAGCTGACCTTCCGGGAATAGTTTTGGAAGATTTGACAGGTCATGATTTAGTAATTACAAGTAATAATACACAATGGCTTGCTTCCGGTTCAGTGGATCCAGCAGTGGTAGGTAATTTGCTAGCTGATTACATTGATCAAGGAGGTAAGGTTATAGCTAATTGTTTCGCCTATGATTATGATGCATGGGCTTTAGCTGGGCGCTTTATAACCGAAGGTTATGGCCCTTTTACAGGAACAACTACCGACTTTTTCGGAGATACATCATTAGGTACCATTCATGCGCCGGATCATCCCGTTATGGAGGGTGTTACTTCCATAACCAATGGTTACTTATGGCAAGACCCATCCCTGGCTGATGGGGCCACTTTATTAGCAGATTGGAACGATGGTAGTCACTTTGCTGCTGCGAATGAGAATGTAGTGGCGCTTAATATACTTCCAAGTGACGGTAATGGAATACCTGGTTGGACAGGTGACCTCGCTACTCTTTATCACAATGCTGCCCTGTGGCTAACAGGATCTGGTTTTGTATCCGTGGATACTGAAGAGGGTACGCTTGCTCAAGGAGAGTCGGCAGAAGTAACGGTCACTATTAGCGCTGAAGGTCTCGAAGCGGGCTTCTATGAAGCGCTTATTAGTATTGTATCTAATGATCCTGTTAATGGCACAGTTGATGTGCCAGTAGGCCTGACAGTTATAGGCCCTGCTATCGTTGCTAATCCTGAGCAGTTAGAAGCTACCGTGCTAAAAGGATTGTCTGAGACTCAGACGCTTACCCTTAGCAACAATGGATCTGCTGATGCAGAGTTCGTTATTGATATCACAAATGGCTCTAGCTCGGAGGACGTTAGCTTGGCTGCAGATAATTCACCTCGTAGAACTGAGCCTTTTGCTGGTTCTTCGCTAGATTTTGCCACTGCCGTAGATAAAAGTGTGTCACAGTTAGCGGCAGGAGATGAAGTATACAGCACAGGATTTGAAAACTTTTCCGTTGGTAATATCAACGGTCAGCAAGGCTGGACAGGCCAATTTGGGAATTGGCGAGTTGAAAACTTTGGACCTAAAAGTGGAACGCAACATTTTGAGGGACTATCGGATGGTTTTGGACAGTCCGTGGCTTTTACACCCACCCTTGATTTAGGAGAGGCTGATATTACTACTGCCTCCATGGATATCTACCTCGAAGAGGGCGCTTCTTGGTGGATTTCTACTGAAGGTGCAACTGCAATAAATGCCAGAATCATTTTCGATCCTGAAGGGAATGTGGTAATGGTATCTACCAATAGTGGCGGAGATGTTCTGCTGGACACAATACCTTTTAATGTCCCTGATGAATACTTTAACATTGCTTTCGAAGTAAACAGAACTACTCTGGACTTCAAATTTTTAATTAATAGTGTGGAAGCTTTTTCAGGTACTGCTTTCTCGGGAGACGTTACGAACGTTGTTGTTCTCTCTCTTATGGAAGTAGCTGGGCCATTATTTAGAATGGACAACGTAAACATGTATGAGGGTCCTTATGTACCTGATTACTTAACTTTATCAGAAATGTCAGGTGTGATTCCTGCTGGTAGCAGCCTAGACATTGATGTTTCATTTGATGCCTCTCAAACTGCATTTGGCGCCTATTACCGAAACCTTGAGGTATTTATAAATGGAGCTTCTACGGCAGATTTGGTTGTACCTACCACTTTCACAGTAACAGGCGACGCTGCGGTAGAAGTTACACCACAGGTGCTAGAGCAGGTGGTGAACTACAAAGAGCTGGAAACTACGGAGTTCATTATCCATAATACCGGAGGTCAACCGATTGATTTTGGTGTTAATGTGTTTGGCGCAGACCTGGAAGATCAAAGCATGGCTTTCGACGCTAACCTACGACCGGAAAAGTCTGGTGAGAAATACGATCAATATTTGAGTCATAGAGAACTACAGAAAATAGCGCCGTCCACCACGCAACTTATGGTGGGGGAGACGTTGATGTCGGAAAATTTTGATGACGCTACTTTCCCACCGGCAGACTGGACTGTGGTAGATAATGAGGGTCAGGGACTTCAGTGGGATGTACTTGCAGTGCATGGTATGGACAATTGGAGCGGTTCAGGAGATGCCGCATCGGTAAACAGTGATGCGAATGATGGTGTTGAATATGATACCGAATTAATTACACCGTCTATTGATATAGAAGGTAAAACAGGTGTAGCGGTCCAATACAATGCGAACTACATTAACTTTTTAAATCAAGATTTCCTAGATCTGGACGTGACAACAGACGGTGGCGCTACTTGGACAACGGTGCTAAGCTGGAACGAAGATCATGGTTCATTCTTTGGTGCTCCCGGTGAGTTTGTTTCGGTTGAATTAGATGATTATGTAAGTGGCGCTAGCGCTATGCAGCTCAGATGGAGGTATTATAATCCAAATTCTGGCGACTGGGATTACTACGTACAAATTGATGATGTTGAAGTACTGGCCGATGCCAATACATGGCTTACCGTAAGCCCGGCAATTGGCTCAATACCTGTCGGTGAAAGCCAGACAATAAGTGCGACTTTTGATGCATCAAAAGTAGATCCAGGACAGTATTTCGCTGGCATTTTGGTGAATAGCAATGCCGTGAATGTACCTATTGCCTCTGTCTTCTCAATTATGGATGTGCTGGAGCCGGCAGAAATTTCTGTAGATCCTACCGAACTGGAACAAGTGTTGGTTACCGGGTTTTCGGAAACTCAAACCATGTCTATTACCAATAGTGGAGAGAGTGTGTTGCGCTATGAACTTGGAGGCTTCTTAAAAGACGCAGCTGCCGTATCAGTCAAGAAAGAACAGGGTGAGCGCATAGAAACTGTAAAACGCACTGCCCGTTCGGAAGCTGAGTTCACTTCTGGTAAAGAGGCAGTGACAGTCGGAACAGTTAGAAAACTCTCAACCGCTCCGGTTTATGGTACCGATTTCGAAAGTTTTGATCTGGGTGATATTAATGGTCAAAATGATTGGTTCGGACAATTTGGTAACTGGACAGTAGAAGCAGAAAATGCAGACAGTGGAAACCAGCATTTTAGAGGGTTGTCTGATGGATTTGGGCTTTCACTATCAGCCTCGCCAAATGTGGGTGTTGGTGTTGAAAACATTTCTTCTTTTACCGCAGATGTTAGTTTAGCCGGAGCCGGCGTTACTTGGCAGCTCATTCCTCAATCTGCAACTGATGAGCTTGTGGTGACGAGAATCCAAATGACACCCGAAGGTGGTTTAGAAGTTCTGATTGATGACGGTACCGGCAATCCAATTTTTGAACCGCTTGGTGCAGTTCCGTCAGGTTATTTTAATCTAAAAGTTCAGAGTGATAGAGCAACAAGTATCATTGATGTTTTCATCAATAAAGAATTGGTGTTCAGCGGTCAGGGTTTTGCCGGAGATATTGAAGAGGTCATTATCCTTTCCTTAATGGAAGAAGCCGGACCAACGTTGGATGTTGACGACATGAATATTTGGGACGGTGAGGCGCCTATTCCTTTCTTATCTACAAATCCTGAATTTGGCGACGTAGCTTCAGGTGAAACGATAGAGATAGAGGTTACCTTTGACGCTACGTATCTTGAAAAAGGTGTTTACACAGATAATATACTTGTCTTTAACAATGACCCTGAAAATCCCGTAGCGTCAGTGCCTGTTACCTTGGAAGTTATTAACCCTCCTGCAATAGAAGTGGATCCTGAGTCAATTGAGAGTTTAGTTTTGATAGGCTCCACTAAAGATCATAATATGACGATCACTAATACTGGAGAAGCTAATTTAAGGTTTGGTTTCGCTGGCGTTGGAGAGGCGCCTGATCCGGGAGTTTTTGCTAAGCAAAATATAGAGCTTAATCCAGAACAACTTGAGAAATTAGGACGTGATGAAGAAGGCTCTAGAGTTCAAATAAATACTACACCAATCCGTTTTATGGAAGGTGAAGAGCTACTTTCCGAAGATTTTGAAGGTGCTACATTCCCTCCCGATGGGTGGTCTGTTATAGATAATGAAGGTAACGGTGTAGTTTGGGAAATGTCTACGGATAACTACACGGGAGCTACGGGAAATACTGCCATGGCAAATAGTGACGCGGCAGGAATCGTAGAATACGATACTGAATTAAGATCTCCCGAATTAGACGTAGATGGTAAGGCAGGTGTAATCGTTCAATATTATGCAAACTATCAAAACCTTTCTAATGGTGATTTTCTTGATTTGGATATAACAACAGATGGAGGTACGTCATGGACAACTGTCTTAAGCTGGAATGAAGACCATGGTAGCCTCTTTAGTATTCCTGGAGAATACGTTACAGTTGAGTTGGATGATTATACTTCGGGAGCTACTACTATGCAACTAAGATGGAGATACTACAATCCAAATACTGGTGATTTCGATTGGTACGCGCAAATCGATGACGTGGAAATCATTTATGAAGGCGTCCAATGGTTAACGCTTGATCCGGGACAAGGCGTTTTGAGTGAAGGAGAGTCCCTCAACGTTACAGTTACATTTGACGCTACGGAAGTGGAACCAGGTACATATACACAAGAGTTATTATTACTTACCAATGTGCCTGGCGAGCCCGAAAAAGTGCTTGACATGACCATGATTGCTGCAATAGTAGAACCACTGGAGTTGGCGGCTACATGTTCTGATAATCCTGATGCAGAAAGAAGGTGGGAAGTAAATAACCCTAATGCTTTTGATGTAGATGCATTCTGGTTCATCATTGGATCAGCAGTCAGTGATAGTGTTACACTAGCGCCAGGCATAAACTATTTCACTAGCCCTACTCAAACAGACAGACCTAATACCGTTAAATTGAGGTGGTTAGATCATACTGCCACTTCTAACGAAGCAGTATCCGAAAGTAGTGGCTTGCCATGTTTGGTGGAAGACCTGAACTTAACCTCTATGTGTAGTAACAACCCCGATCTTTTCAGAAGATGGAGAATTCGCAACCCGAATCCATTCCAGGTTATGGTAACATGGAATGTAGTAGGAACTACGCAGAGTGGTATTGTTTATGCAACAGGAGATGGAGATACTTTCTTCTTTACCGAAGCAATTGACGGTCCAAACACCACCATTATTAAATGGCTCGATGAGAATGGTGTTGAACAACAAAAAGTAAAAGCTTCCAGTGGAGAGATTTGTGACGTAGATAATTCTTGCGCTGGAGGTGACATCGTTGCCTTTGAGCAGGGCGCCAAACGAAATGGTAAAGCTGTTTCAGCAAGACGTAGCGATGCGTCAAACGCGCTTGGAGTTCCTGAGCAGGCGGATGGCTACAACTTTGTTTCGCTAGGTTTTGGAGGTAGTGTTACTATTGAGTTAAGCAATATGGTTATTGACCAGCCTGGTAATGATTTCATCTTAATTGAAACATCGTTTAGAGATGCGAACAGACCCTGTTCAGCATATCCTGAAACTGCTGATGTTTACGTATCACAAGATGGGCAACAGTTCATTTTAGTGGGTGAGGCTTGTAAGGATACTGAATTCGACATAGCTACAGCCGGACTTATGGATATAAGTTATATTAAGGTTGTGGATACTTCAGATCCCGCAGACTTTGGAGGAAATGCAGATGGTTTTGATGTTGATGGCATTGCTTGTTTGAATCTGTTCTCATCACAGTCTGCTCCGTTCGCGCAGCGATTATCTGAGAACAACGTGCCTGACGAAGAAGGCGAACAAGGTGTAGTTACGTTCCCGAACCCTTTCAGAGAGGAAATAGCTGTTACTATGGAAGTTGAAGTAGACGGCGGGTTCGATTTAATTGTACACGACCTGTTTGGCGCCGAGGTATACAGAGGAGAAACCACGTCAAGTTTCGGTCAGATAAGAGCGGAAATAGATGCTAGAAACTTTGCTGATGGAACCTATATGCTAACCATAGTTGCGAAGGATAAATCAATGAGAACGACTCATTTGATGATCAAGCGATAAGCTTACCTAATCCTTAATAGTAAGGCCGATGTTGATTCAGCATCGGCCTTTTTTTGTTGTTATATATACATTCCGGGCTAATAAAGTTTTCTAACCAAGTTCGATAAAGTTTATCTGTGCAAGAACCGTCCATATAGTGAAAGCAGAGAGTAGTGATGAGCCAATCCTGTGTTTAGGTTAAGGTATTATAATATTCTAATTTGATATCACTCGGTTTTACGTAAGCTGTTAAAATG
>CALBPF010000026.1 GCA_937899105.1 uncultured Flammeovirgaceae bacterium
AAAGAAGATGGTAAATGTTTGTTCACAACCTCTTCTTTTCAATCACATAGTCTCGTGCTTTTACATATGTTGAGCCGTATGGATATAGATATCCCGGTTGTTTTCATTAACACCGGGTATCATTTTCCTGAAACTGTGGCCTTCAAAGACAGGATAGCCGACGAGTTTGGGTTGGATGTTATTGATCTAAAATCCGATGTGCCCAAGTTTATGCAACGCGGCCAAGATGGGCGTTTATTGTTTGCTTCCGATCCCGATCATTGCTGTTACCTGAATAAAACGCAACCTGTTGATAGCTTATTAATGCGTTATGATGTTTGGATTAATGGTGTACGCGCTGACCAAAGTGCGGTGAGAAAGGCCATGAAAGTGGAGCAACCTGCTCCTCATAATGCAGTCCGCTTTCATCCCATGCTCGATTGGAATGCCAAGATGATCTACGAGTATCAAAAGGAATTTGATCTGCCCAAACATCCTCTGGAATCTAATGGCTACTTAAGCGTAGGCTGTGAGCCATGTACGCGCAAGATTGACCCTGAAATGATGGAGCGTGAGGCCCGCTGGTTTGGCATGAATAAAGTTGAATGCGGCTTACATACTGACTTGGTAGGCAAAGGCTAGTCCCAACTAATAACGACAACCATTAAATGCAAATACTTATAACAGGAGGCGCCGGATATATTGGTACGGAGTTAACCTAATTATTGGTGAGTAGAACAGATGTGAGCGAGGTAATCATCTATGACAATTTAAGCAGGAGTAACTATAACTTCTTTATTGGTCATTCCTTTGAAAACTCTAAAAAGGTTCGTTTTGAAAGAGGTGAGCTCCTGGATTCCAGGCATTTAAAAAAGGTGCTTTCCGGAGTTGATGTGGTTTATCATCTCGCCGCCAAGGTGACAACACCGTTTGCCAATACCGATCCTCATATATATGAGCAAGTGAACCATTGGGGTACTGCAGAGCTCATTTATGCTATTGAAGAAAGCGAAGTGAAAAAATTCATTTATACCAGCAGTACCAGTGTTTATGGTTCTTCAAAAGAGTCTGTTCATGAGGAGGCGCACCCCAACCCTAAAACCTTTTATGGTATTTCAAAGCTCAGGGCCGAAGATCATGTAAGTAGACTTTCTAACTTAATGGATACGTTTGTGTTTCGTTGTGGAAATGTGTACGGTTACAGCAGAAGTATGAGATTTGATGCGGTTATAAACAAGTTTGTTTTTGAAGCCCATTTTAACAAGCGAATTACTATACACGGCGATGGCAGACAACACAGGTCTTTTATTCATATCAACCATGCTTCCAAGGCGCTGGAAACTGTATTAGACGCAGATATTGTCCCCGGAGTCTATAATCTCGTCGATAGAGATCTCGAGGTTTTAGATATTGTGGACGCCCTTAAACAAATGATTCCCGAGTTAGAATTTCTTTTTGTGAATCAACACCTTAAACTGAGACAATTAAAAGTGAAGCCTAATAATCTGATTAAGGATCAACTAGGAATTTCCAGTTCACAAACCTTAGCTGAAGAGCTAACTGAGTTTAGATCAAAATTGTCATTTTGAGGCTTCGGGTACTTTCATTTTCATGCATCGTGGAGTAGGCGGCCTCTATGGTCTGCAAGCTTTTACACCCTCTATCTGTACATAAAGGACTAAATATTCTAAATAAATCCAGCTATTACAAACTTCTGCCGGCTAATCGCGTATAATTACGACAGGTTTGGGAATCAATTAGAACAACAAGGTCGAACTCGTTTGCTTAAAGGCAAACTCAAAACAACAACAACATGAATGATTCCAACCTTTACCGTGTCTATGATGACAAGCTTGATTTGCTTTATGAAGCCAGAGTGAAACTCAATCAAAAATCAAAGGATAGCAAGCTTAATACTTTAATAGATAAAAGTCGTCTCTTTCTCAATATTGAAAATTTAAAATGTTATCGAATTGAACCTGTGCTTTAAACCGCTACAATTCATCAAAGACTGATTTTATTATATTACACGCTTTTTTAATCTCTTCTACAGAGATATTAATAGGAGGAGCTATTCTGAAACTGGTAGGGCACGAAAGAAACCAGAAGCATACAACACCTCTTTCAAGGCACTTTTGTACGATATGATATACTTCTTCTTCCGTAGCAAACTCTATAGCGAACATGAGACCAATACGCCTGATCTCTATAATTTTAGGATGATCCAGCAGTTTTTCGATTAGCTCTCCTCTATCTTCAACTTGAAGTAGGAGTTGTTCTTGTTCTATCACTTCCAGAATTGCAAGTGCTGAAGCACAAGAGACAGGATTTCCTCCAAAGGTAGTTATGTGACCTAACATCGGATCATGGGTCAATGACTGCATGATTTCATAAGAGGAGATAAAAGCCCCAATAGGTAACCCACCGCCGAGCGCTTTTGCACTAGTCAGAATGTCAGGCGTAACACCGAAATGTTCAAAAGCATACAGCTTACCTGTTCGTCCTATTCCTGTTTGGATTTCATCGAAGATCAGTAAGGCGCCCACCTGATCACACCTTTTCCTTAGGGCTATTAAGTATTCTTTATCAGGAATACGTACACCCGCGTCGCCTTGCACCGGTTCAATGATCACACTAGCGGTACGAGCTGTTATCTGATCTAGTTGTGCGGTATTATTAAACGTGAGAAAACGGACATCTGGTAAAAGCGGGCGATATGCGTATTTCTTGACCTCATTACCTGAAACACTCAGGGATCCGTGAGTACTGCCATGGTAAGCTCCTCTAAAAGAAATGATCTCCGATCGACAGGTATATCTCTTTGCAAGTTTTAAGGCCCCTTCATTGGCTTCAGTACCGCTATTAGTAAAGTATGCACAGTTTAGATTCTCAGGCAGTAACGATGTAAGCTTTTTTGCCAGTAGGTTGGGAGACGACTGAATAAATTCTCCATAAAC